>NZ_JAASJR010000014.1:0-100681 GCF_019731275.1 Lysinibacillus sp. K60
TATCAAGACGACATAGGAAGAAAAATGATAAAAGCCCTCGAGAGTGAACTTCTCGAGGGCTTTTGTCTACAGTCTGAGAGCACCGTATAGACGGTGTTCTTATTTTAGGTTTGCACTTATACTAAATAGGAGGAGCTTTTATTTACATTTGAAGGGTGTGCTAATATGTCATACAATTTCCAACTTACCTCACCAAAAATACCTCCGAATCTTGACAAGGTAAATTTTCAGAATATTTTTTATGAGGAGGAACCCTATTTAACAAATTGCATGATTACAGATACGGTCATTGCTCACGAGAATATTGAACGATTAATCGTCTCTAATGTTATCTTTAAAAATGTCACATTCATCGATTGTACCTTTCCAAAAATTGATTTAACGGATGTCATTTTTGAAAACTGCGATTTATCTAACGCCAACTTAAGTGAAGGCATCATTCATAGAGTGGCCTTTAAAAATTGTAAATTATTAGGGTTGAATTTAACTGAATCGAACCTCGGCAATGTTTCATTTGAAAATTGCCTTGCAAACTTATGCAATTTCCCCGAAGTGCGCTTTAAACAAGTGCTATTTGATAACACCTCCCTACAAGGTGCAAATTTTTATGATTGTTTACTAAATAAAGTAGCGTTTCAGGAAAGTGATCTAAATGATGTGGATTTCTCCCAAACTTCCTTAAAAGGAATAGACATCAGTACATGTAAATTTAAAAGACTTCAAGTAACTCCAGAAAGTTTAAATGGGTGTGAAATCTCTACTGAACAGGCGATCGGTTTTGCTTCATTACTAGGATTGAAGGTTAAATACTAGTTTAAGGGCTTAAAAATTGAAGCGCTTATCCTTATGCTCGGATAGCGCTCAATTGTTGTAATTTGTAAAGCTTCTATTTTATCGTCTTTAGAATTTTATCCTTCCCTTTACAGGCTATCCCCCTAATTTGCGGGGCTATCCTTCACTTTAAGCGTTCTATCCGCTTCTTTTTCAGTTCTATCCGACACTTTTAGAATTTTATCCTGCTATTTGAGGGTTATCCCTCACTTTAAGCGTTCTATCCGCTTCTTTTTCAGTTCTATCCGACACTTTTAGAATTTTATCCTGCTATTTACAGGCTATCCTCCTAATATGCGGGGCTATCCCTCACTTTAAGCGTTCTATCCCCTTCTTTTTCAGTTCTATCCTCCACTTTTAGAATTCTATCCTGCTATTTACAGGTTATCCTCCACTTTAAATGCAAGGCGTCCGATAATTTATGCTATCGGACGCCTTGTATGTTCGTTATTAAATGAATATTATTATTCGACCGACAGCCTTTTATATAGCATTTCTATATGTTCTATTCCATCTTCTAAATAAACATCTGATGTCTTTTCAAATCCGAAGCCCTCATAGAATTTTAGCAAATATGCCTGCGCAGAAATGCGGATTGCGTCTTCTCCAATATCATCTAGAATGTAATCTATTGCTCTTTTAACCATTTCCAGAGCCAATCCCTTTTTTCTGTATGTTTGCTTTGTTAATACTCTTCCTATTGCTGCTTCTTGATATGCTATCCCTTTGGGTAGAATTCTTAAATACCCAACTACCTCTCCTTGGTCTTCACCAAATAAATGATAAGCATTTTCGTCTTTTGAATCGATATCCTGATAGACACACTCTTGCTCTACAACAAAAACTTCCGCACGAACCTTCAGTATTTCATATAGTTCTTTTACTGTTAACTCATCAAATTTTTTTATCTTCCAATCCACCTTTATATCCTCCTTATACTATTCAATTTAATAAAGTATAGCAAAAGTAGATATTAAAAGTGGATTATTGCATATTTATTCTCACCTTTTACAATGATTCATAATGTAAAAGATTAAACTACATATCTATCTAGAAATTTACTTGCGTCACTATTAAACTTCCATAGGATTCCGAATTCTAAATGATATGTTTTTACATCTCTTCTATGAGCAGTTTTCGTTTGGCTAATATCACCATATCATCCATCTCAGACCGTCAACTCATTTTCTAATTTTATATTCGTCACCTCTTGTAGAAGTCGTTGAAGGACAGCCGCAAAAATGGCGATAACCAATGAAGCAAAAATGATGAGGAGTCCCACTATTCCAAAAGGAGGATCCATTTTGTTTGTTATAAAATGAAAAAGTGGTGCACCTAATACATGCAAACCACTGATTATTATCGCACACCACTTTATGTACTTTAACGCTTTTACAGATAATTCCGAGAACGCTGTATTCGCATCAATGTATCGTAAAAGATTAAAAGCCTGATAGAGAGCAATGTAAAAAGGTACAGCCGATCCATACATCACAATGAAAATGAGATCGTTCATTGGGTAAAAATTCGGATATAAATTCGATGCGAAATGAGCCATTGGAGGTACAAAAAATATACATAGGGCAAAAATGACCATCCCAGCTAGAAGAATCATCACCTTTAAGAAAGTTGTTAATCCTCGTTTACCATTCACATAAAGCACCTCACTTATTTAATGACACTATAAATTTAGCACACAATTTATTGATTAACAATAAATAATAATTGTTTTCAATCATATTATTATTGTTATTTATATATTTGACATTCATTGAAATATTCACAAGAGCCTTACTACATTAGATTGTAGTAAGGCTCCATAAAGTTATTTAAAAAGCATTTGACTTTCCCCTGCACAGGAAACTGTATACTTGCATTAAGTTATTAGATTGGAGGTGATAGTTTGTTTAAAATCAGCGAATTTTCTAGGCTAAGCAAAGTATCTTTAAAAACATTGCGCTATTATGATCAGATTGGCATATTAAAGCCAAGAAAGGTGGACCATGATACTTGCTACCGATACTATTCAGCAGACCAGCTACTAGAGCTTAATCGAATCTTTCTCTATAAGGAATTGGGGTTTACCTTGCCACAGATTATACGCTTACTCCACGAAGATATTTCGTTAAAAGATATACAAGGGATGTTTAAGCTGAAAAAAAGTGAGATTCAACATATTATTCAGACGGAACAGGCCAAGCTTGCACGAATTGAAGAACGTATGCAACTTTTAGAACGAGAGGGTCAGGTGGAATCAGATCAAGAAATCCGCATCAAGGCAGTGGATGCTCAGCAATTCCTTTCTTTGAAAGCACGCGGGAGAGAAGAAGATATTCCAGACCTGTTTCGTACATTTAATCAATTACTAACAAAGGAAATGCGCCAACTAGCTCAAAGTCCTCAGGTTGTTTTATGGAAAGAAATAGAGGAGAAAGAAGACGAATTTGAATTTGAAGTCGGCTATTTTTTAACCAAGGAACTTCCCTCATTCCATGATACATTTCAACTACGGACTCTTCCGTCTGAGCCGATGATGGCCACAATGACCTTTCGCTCAGATTCTAACTTTGCTTGTACAGCCTGTGTTGATTTAGCGAAATGGATTGTAGAAAATAACTATCAAGTCAAGGAAAACGAACCAGGTAGAGAAATCTATTTACCATTATCTACAACCCAGAACGTCCAATTAATGGAGATACAAATACCTATTATAAATAGCTGAAGGAAGCGTGAATTGAGTTGAAAAATAAGCTGATTATCTATGTTTTATCACTCGTTGTTTTTCTAATCGGAACCATTGAGTACATTATTACAGGCGTTATTGAAATGATTGCCGTAGATTTTGGCGTAACGATTTCAGAAGCTGGGTTATTAGTGACTTTATTTGCCCTGGCAGCAGCCATTTTCGCTCCAATTCTCATTGCGCTTACGATCAATATGGATCGCAAAAAGTTACTTATGACTACCGTTAGTGTGTTCATTATTAGTAACGGATTCATGTTTATCAGCTCTTCTTTTGAGTACGCACTAGGGATACGCATTATTCAAGGGGTTAGCGGAGGAATTGCTACAGTGGTAGCCATGGCAGTAGCTACTCGATTAGTTGAAAAAGAACGAAGAGGTCGTGCTATTGGCATAATTTTGATGGGCTTAAGCAGTTCGCTCGTGCTGGGTGTTCCAATTGGCACATTTTTTAGCGAATTATTTGGATGGAGAGTTTTGTTTATGTTGATCGGTCTATTAACCATTCTTCCACTGCTTATCATCTATAAAAAAATTCCAGTTATTAAGGAGGAAGAAGCTGTTACACTCAGGTCGCAGCTTTCGGTTTTAAAAGATTCAAAAATTCTAACTGCCCTGGCTATTACTTTATTTTATGTCGGTGGCTACGCTACCCTATTTACTTATATTACGCCTTTCTTGCAAGCCACATCCCCTCTTTCTATGACCGAAATTAGTGGCATCCTATTTTTAGCTGGCATCTGTAGCTTTCTTGGCTCAAGAGTGGGCGGACAATTGGCTGATGCAAAGGGTTCGCGATTTACCATTTGTTTCGGATTGCTGTTACAAGCAGCAACGCTCCTCTTATTCGCACTAGCTGGTATCAATCTCTTTGTATTGATCTTGATTTTAATGATTTTTATGGTAGCAACTTGGAGTATTTCTCCTGCCCAGCAGCTCCTTCTTGTCACGCTGGTACCTCGAAATCCAGACATTGCCCTAAGCATAAATACCTCCTTTATCCAATTCGGTTTTGCCCTAGGGTCTGCATTAGGCGGGTTTGTCATCGGACATACCTCTGTCCTACATTTGAATTGGGTCGGTTTTGGTACTGTAAGCATGGCTTTATTCCTTGCCATCTGGCTATTCCAAAAATTGAATAGTAGAGTTGAAACCCCTATTATTACTAAAGTCAAATATTAATTTTTTTATCCTACCTTTATATTGAAAATGGCCTATTCAATATAAAGGTAGCTTTTCAAAATATGTACTCTTGATTAAATGTCCCTGTGGCAGCTTCCTCATCAATGCCATAGAGTCGGCAAAAGTTTCGGCTCTCTGCTGTATCAAGCGTAAACACATGAAATCCGCCTATATTATTTAAGGCATTAAAATCAGGCTTTAAAGCATACCGAGCATCCTTTGGTAGCTTTACATCCCAAAGACCTGTGCTAGAAGCTTGTGGTACTGGGCTGAAATTTTTATCTCCTATTTGACTTTTATCTATTTTAAAAAGGTTGCATAATCATCAAATGTTTTTCCTAGCTTAGGTTGATCGTTATCATCATGAATTTGCCAGATAAACGATCATCCTTCTAAACAACAATAAAAATCATTTAAAATTCCTTTCTATAACGAAAAGGACTCGCACTTTTACTGACACAAAAGCACGAGTCCTTTTTGATGAAAGCTAGAGTTTTATACCCAGTCTCTATTTTTAAGATTGTTGCGTGAGCACGCCATCTTCCATACGATAAACATGGTCACAGAACTGTAGCATTCGTTCATCATGGGTGACCATTATGGCAGCTTTGTTACGTTCTTTTGCTTCTTTGGCAAGAAGCTTCACCACCTCAAGTGCCCGTTTAGAGTCAAGGCTAGCAGTTGGTTCATCGGCTAAAATCACTTTTGAGTTATTCATGAATGCGCGCGCAATGGCAACACGTTGACGCTCACCTCCTGATAATTCATTCGGCATTTTTTTAAGTTTATCACTTAAGCCAAGCTCTGTAAGTAGTTGCTTTGCAAACTCTTTATCATCTTTTGTCACTTTACCACCCATTTTTTTCACAAGTAGTAATTGATCAAGTACATTTAAGTAAGGTACTAAGTTTGATGTTTGTAAAATGAAACCAAGCTCTTTTAAACGGAAACTTGCTAATTGTTTTGCTGAAAGATCAACAATATTCCTGCCGTTAATTTCTACAGTACCCTCTGACATCTGTAATAGAGCGCCTGCAATGGAAAGTAGTGTACTTTTACCTGAACCTGATGGACCGATAATGGCTACTAGCTCCCCAGCTTCTACTTCAAGTGTTGCTTGTTTTAATGCTTGGACAGTGCTAGCGCCTTCTTTATAGCTTTTAGAAACATTTTGTAGTGATAATAGCGCCATTTATTCCACTCTCCCTAATGCTGTTAATGGATCGATTTTAACGATTTGACGTACAGAAACAATTGAACTTAATAATGCAATAATTAATAAAACAATCGCATAGGTAATGATTAAGGTCGGTTCTAAGTCAAATGGCATACCCTCTGGTAAAATTTTAGCCGTTAAGTAAGTTAGGACTATACCAATAACGATACCTAATACTGATAGAATCGCTACTTGTGCAACAATTGCTTTACCGATGAAACCATTGCTAGCGCCAATTGCTTTCATGACACCAAATTGTTGTGTCTTTTGCATTGTAATGACGTAGAAGAATACAGCGATAATGAATGCAGAGATAACGATACAAAAAGCAAGCATCATCATAATAGTGCCGTTTTCTTCTTTATAACCTGGCATACCGTTGATTGCTGTTTTCTTTGTAACTGTTTCAACATCTTTTACGGCTTTGTCGATAGTAGTTGGATCTTCTAAGTTGGGAGCCTTTAGGAAGAAGGCTTGTACAGCTTTGTCTGTATCATTGTCAGAGCCGGGAGCTGCATATTGATAATCACGCCAGTTTTCCATTACTGTGAAAATAGCAGGTAAGTGATTATAGGTTTCTCCTTTTACATAACCTACCACTTCTAATTTCATGTCAGAGTTTGCTACTAGTAAGATATCACCAATCTTGTAGCCTGCTTCTTTTAACGTATCGTTAATAACAACTCCCTTTTTGTTGTCGTATGATAATTTTTCACCCTCGATTACCTCTGGCATAAAAAATGCGTCTGGCTCAACGCCTAAAAATGCGACATCTTCCTTCGAATCGGCATCTTTTGACTTTGTTTTGCCGACTGCAATTGTAGAAGCGCCAAACGCAGCGACTTTATCTACATTGTTTTGCTTTTCTAAATCATCTTGTAGATTTTCTGACAGGATCGATTTTGCGAATGTAGCCCCTGCTGTTTCTTCATATACAACGTATTCTGCGTCGATATTTTTCAGTGTAGCGGCACTCAAAGTCGCTAAACCGTTGCCAAGTCCCGATAAAATGAACACGAGCCATGCGATTAAAATGATAATTGTCGTCATCATTACATAGCGGAACTTCGCATATTTTAATTCTTTTAATGCTAAAAACATGATGTAGCCTCCATATTAGAAATAGAATTTATATGAGCAAAGATTGTATCCTGCTAAATATGAATTCTTTTTCATTATACACAAAAGTTACACATGTGTAACTAAAATAAGTGACACATTTGTTACTTATTTTGAAATACCATGTAAAATAAGCAATTTGATCTCTTTTAAAAAGCTTTCTATAGGCATATTGAGATGGTTTGGCATATCAATTAATTGAAAAATGAAGCTAAGCAAAATAAAGTCGTTACGATCTTCTGCAATTATCCCCTCTTCCTTACCCTGCTTGATTACTTGTTGAAGTGGTATGTAAAGTCCACCATGCATGTTATTTAATACTTCCTTTTTTTGCTTCACAACTAGTGATACGTCATTAATCTGTGAGGTGAATCCTAAAATTTGATGTAGGTCGCGCATATCAAACATACGAACAAGTAAATCCTCAAGCTGTTGTTCAAATGATTGCGAAAAATTAACATTTGAAAGGTTCTCGATGCTTTTTTCCATTTGCCAAACCATAAATTGAATAATAAGTTCTTCTTTATTTGGATATTGTTTATAAATTGCGGCCCTTGATACGCCAATACTTTGTGCAAGCAAGCTCATTGTAAACCCTTGATATCCAACAGATAGCAAAAGCTGATGCGTATGATGCCAAAGGTCTTGTTCAGAAAATTTTTTATCTCGTCCCATATAATACCTCCAATATTCTACAATGCTAACATTGAGACAAAAAAAAAGCGAGTAACCTTTAAACATGCATGACGTTTGAGTAAATTGCGTTTTTGTTAGAGGTAATTACCATTCTATAGAAGGTGACGACTATTTCATTTTCCAATCCCAAAATTCTCCATAGGTACTTATAACGTAAGAAAGATAAAAGGAATGACTTTCTTTCACTAATCAACAATTTTAATAATAATCTTGGTCTTCCAGAATTTTTTAGGCAATGGATCGCAAACTTTTCTAAAAAATTCTATTTCAAATCATCTGTGGTAAAAATAGAAATATACTGGTATATTATAGGTTATATTCTATTTATTTCATGAAGGATGGTGTGTTGATGGATAAAACACTGGAAGATTTACAAAAGGAAATGATTGGTGAAGTAAAAAAGGGATTTCCCATTTTACTTTCTGGTGCGGTTGTCTTTTTACTTTTTACTCTAATGCCCTTAGTTTTACCAATTGAAGCTGTACATTTAAGTTGGATATTTGGCTTAGGTGCCATTTTCCCTATCGGTTTTGGCATTAGTAAAATTCTTGGGATTAATTTAAACGCTACTGGCAATCCTTTAGGGACGTTAGGAGGAATTGTTGCCGCTCCTCAAGCTTTTTACATACCTGTATTTATCATTGTGTATATGAACATACCTGAATACCTTCCCTTTACAATAGGTTTACTTGCAGGCTCTCATTTTCTGCCATACATATGGATTTATAAAAGTAAGGCTTATTTATTTGTGACTTTAGGCGTCTGCTTCTCTGCTTTGATTTTTGGTGGGTTCTTTGTCGATCAAGCCTTCACACTTGTACCTTTAGCCATTTCTATTGTGTATGGAATGGGCGTTCTTTTAATTCTAAGAGAACTTAAAGTCAATCCGATTTAATCACCTTCCTCTAGGTGATTTTTTTTAATATTCCAGACCTCTTTCAACCAGAGAAATAAAGTATTCATTTCCTAGCCCGTACTTGTTCCTTTACAATAAACCTATTAATAAATGAAAGGATGAATAGATGTGCTATTTCCATATCGTAATGATCTTAGGAAAACGTTAATCCCTTACCTAAGCACACTTGATGAGGCATTTTGGTTTAAGACGTCTGATTTTTATCCAAATAATGTAGCATGGATTATTTCTCATTTATCAAGTAGCGAAGACTATTGGGTGAATGAAATTGGACTTAAAAATCCTTGTATATTAAACCTTCACGATGATTGTTCGCCTAAGGAAATACTAGATAGCTATATTCAAATTAGAAATTATACGGATGACATTCTACATACATTAGACGAATCGCAGCTCAATGAAATAGTCGAGGTGCCGAAGTTTTCCGATGGTTGGACGCCACCTTCCGTCCCTACACTTAACTGGTTGTTTCATCATGTTTACTCACATGAAGCTTACCATGTTGGGCAAATCTCTGTTATCGCGCATCTTAGTGGATTGCCAAAGCCTTTATTTTAATAAAAGGCAAAGCAATGAAAGGAATAGCTTTTTCAATGGAGGAACAGTAGTGGGAAAAGGCGTTATTTCCGTAACTTATGGCGACAAACAACCACAGAGCTATCTATTGTAGACTTTGACGAAGAAGGTTGGTTTAATTTGTGGCACACTCACCTTGATTTTTACGGGTACGGCAATGATGGTTTAAAGATAAGAAGAGAGCACATCAAAGCACATATAGCCCTATATAACCGCTTATCAGAAAAGCTCTCGACATTCGGAAAACCTTATCAAATATGGATGGAGTTTGTAGTGGAGGATGCTGGTTTGGATTCAGTTAATATACTTACAGCTACATTTCCCACTAACAATAGTAAATGTAGATTGGAATTGCCCTGTCCCCAAATTCCTTAAGGATTTAATCAACCTGAATGAGTGGAATGTAGGGCACTATAAGCAGGTATCAACTAACAGCTATTTCATCCAGTCTAATTATAATGAAATAAAATTGTAAGGTCGGAAACCATTTGTGGGTTTCCGACCATTTCCTTTAATCCAGATATTCTTGAGCTAGTTGTTGATTTTTATAGATGGCCATACCCGTTTTCAATTTTCTAAAGCCCATTTTTGCATAAAACGGTTCATTCCCTGTTGTGGCGATTAACTGAATGCAGGATACCTCCCTTAACTGTGCGATCATATCCTCCAGCAGTAAACGAGCAATCCCTGTACCTTGATAAGCTTGATGCACAACCACATCGTAAATGGCGGCATTAAATACGCCATCTGACAAAGCTCTAGCAAAGCCCACTATTTTTCCATCTACCACGGCGAATACTTGATGTGTGCTTGCATCGAAAACTTGTTTGATAATCTGTTCATCATGTTTCCTCCACCCAACAGATTGATAGACTTCCTTTAATACTGGCAAATCCTTCTCTTCCATCTTGTATTGAAGTATTACCATTTTCATCCTCCCTCTTTTTGCTTTCATGAAATCTCCCTATGAAAACGATGTGTATTCTATTATACTAATAAAAAATGACTTGAGGATGGTGGGATAATTATGATGTTTGCTCCATTATTTGAACAGGACGTACCAGCACTTCTTCTTCCTTAACGGTAGAAGCGCTTTTTCTCCGTTAAGGGCATAGGTATCTATGAAAACGGAGGAAAAAACATGAGAAATCTAGTAATCGGTGCCATCTTTTTATCGCTTGCTGCGAGTATTTGGGGTGCCATGTATGTAGTCGTTAAAGTAGTGGTGGAGGTTGTGCCACCATTAGAGCTTGTTTGGATGCGCTATTTAATTGCGGTGATTGCACTCGGTATCATTGGGATCATGATGAGGCAATCCTGGAAAATAGCTAAAAAAGATTGGCTGATCATTTTTCTTGTTGGCCTTATTGGGAACACGATTTCAATTGTGACACAGGAAATGGGCACAATGCTATCCACCGCGCAGATGGGAGCAATTATTACTGCTACAACCCCTGCTTTTATGGTTGTCTTCGCACGTTTGATTTTAAAAGAAAGTATTACGCTGAAAAAATGCTTGTCCATCGCTCTTGCCACGATTGGTGTTGGAATCATTGTAGGCAATGGTCAAATCGATGTGACACAGCAATTAGGCGGACACTATTTACTGCTTGCTGCCTTAACGTGGGCATTGATGTCGGTATTAGTCAAAAAGATACCAAGCCATTACTCACAAATTGTTGTCACAACCTATACATCTATGATTGCCGTGATGCTGTTGACCCCTTTTGTCCTTCCAAGGCTAAAGAATTTAGATCTGGCAAGTGTTTTACAGCCGACCATTTCAGGGGGCTTGCTTTACTTAGGCATTATCTCAACAGCTGGTGGTTTTTTATTATGGAATAAAGGGCTTCAACTAATGAATGCGTCTAGTGGCGGCTTATTTTTCTTCTTTCAACCAATTGTTGGCACATTTTTAGGCTGGCTCTTATTGGGAGAGACGATTGGGCTTTCCTTTTGGATAGGCTCCCTATTAATTTTTAGTGGCGTTTTTATTGTCATTCGAGACGAATAAATCGAAGTGCGTTTCTATGTTAGATAGAGACGCACTTTTTATGTTGGCTCAGCTTATGGTCATTGAATGACATGTTGGCACATATATTGCCAATGCCTAAAGGAGTTGATATTCTGAACATCTTTTTAGATAACTTAAAGGATTTTACTTTATTAATTTTTTTACTTGCTAGTATGATCTATTGTCGACAGCTAAAATTAACGAGGTGGCAACGAAAATTATCGATTGGTGAATGGAGCATGTATATCCTGCTCTCGATTGCCCTTCCCCTTTATGCAATTCTTTATCTTGCTTTTCTTTTAGGTGCATAGGAAAATAAGACATCATAGGCTATTTTTGGAGGGATTTCATGTTTCAAACAATCGATCATTTTTTACAGTCTTGGGCATTTGAAGCCGCTGCTACGCAAAAATTACTTAATCACCTTACAGATGAATCGCTACATCAGGCAATCACTCCTGAAAACTGGACTTTAGGACGCGTTGCTTGGCACACGGTTACTGCAATTCGAATTATTACCTCGAATTCGAATTTAGCGTTTGAAGCCCCAGCAAAGGATTTTCCAGTTCCTACTTCTGCTCAGTTCATTGCAGATGGCTATCACCAAGCGAGTGAAGCCTTTGTGGAAGCGATACAATCGCAATGGACTGACAAGACAATGACTGAAACGATTGAATTTATTGGTCAACAAATGCCCAATGGTTCCCTGTTATTATTTTTACTACAGCATCAAAGTCATCATCGCGGTCAAATGACGGTTCTGATGCGTCAGGCTGGTTTAACTGTTCCAGGTATTTATGGTCCAGCGAAAGAGGAATGGGCTCAGTTTGGGTTGGAGGCTCCTCAAATGTAGCTAAGCTTGTGCCAAATTATAAAGAGGTTGTCTATTCTAAGACAACCTCTTTTATTTATTGACTATAAAGATGCTAGCCAGTTATTAGTATCAGCGATGGTTGGGTTAGCGAGGTAATGTCCGCCTTCAATTTGCAATGTTTGGCCCGTCATAAATTTTGATTCGTCAGAGGCTAAAAATACAACTGCATGGCCAATATCATCCGCTTCTCCATGATATGGTAGCGCATTAAATTTCGCATAAATTGCCAGCATTTCTTCTGGCATATTGTTTTTCGCGGCTGGTGTTAAAATAAGACCTGGTGCAACCGCATTACAACGGATATGCTCCTTCCCAAATTGTGTGGCAATGTTTCTTGTCATATTCACCACACCTGCTTTTGTTGCCCCATAGGCTGTTCGGATTTGGTCACTGGCGAACGCAGCCATAGAAGCCGTATTAATAATTGAGCCCCCACCAGCTTTTTGCATATGTGGAATGGCAAAACGACTTCCTAGTAATATGGATTTTAAATTCACATTGACTAAGCGGTCCCACTCATCTAAATCAATATTTAATACATCTAAATCTTTCTTCAAGTTAGTTAGACCAACATTATTAAAGAGCACCGTTAATGAGCCGAATCGTTCTACAGTGAAGTTCACGGCCGCTTCAATGGAGGAAGCATCCCCTGCATCAAGGAAAATGGCTGCCGCCTCATACCCATCATTGACTAAATTTGCTGCAACTTCTTTAGCACCCTCTACATTAAAATCAGCAATGACTACTTTTGCGCCCTCTTTTGCTAACAAGCTAGCTGCTGATAAACCAATACCAGAAGCTCCACCTGTCACTAATGCCACTTTATTTTTTACTCGATTCATTTTCAATTCCTCCTTCAAATCACACGAAAAAGAGCAAATCAGCTCTCTTAACGTAAAATAGTTTAACATTAAACCATTTAATTTTAAACTAATATCCCTAAATGTGAACGCGTATATTTTCATCCTGAAACGAAATACTTCTATAAAGTGCTATTTAAATAAGGACGTGCAAGCAAATGCTAAAGAAAATTACTTTTTCACTATGTATTTTTTTAATTTACCAAACCATGGAACATGCAAGTGCGCAAACAAAGCCACCCACTTTTGAGGAAAAATTTGATGAAGCTGGCTATCAATCAGTAGAAGCTGCTGTGAAGGAATTTGAACAGCATTATAGTAAGGTTAAACTACCAACTGTTTTACCCCCGTTTTCCATCACACATAAGTTTGGTCGATTTTACAAAGATCATCAATATGGCATGAATGATTCACTTAACATTCTCTATGTTCATAACGAAATGAAACAGCATATTTTTAAAATGGATATTCGACCTATTCAACCAAAAGTGAGCTTTTCAGGAAAAGCATATACACTGCAAGATGGTAGTCAGGGAATTTATTTTGAGCACCTGCTTTTTAACTTCTTTGTCTTTGAAGAAAGCAATTTACAATATCTTCTCGGCATTTATAAAGATAGCACGAATCAGGAAACACCCAATCTTTTCGTACAAATAGCCAATTCGATAAAGTCAAATGAAGTCGCAACATCTATATATTTTCCTTCATCTATACAATGAATATGTTGTTATGCTATAATACTTTAGAAAACCTCAAAGGGTATCAACCAATTCTGAGCTACAGTGATGCATATCGCTGTAGTTTTTTCTATGCTATAATTTCCTTAAACTTACATTAAGAGGTGAGAATATGGAAACAAATACATATAGTTGTAAAGCCTGTGGCGGTCAATCTTTTTCTGAAGGGAAATTAGATGGCTATGCTGCTTTAAGACCCGTGAATACTATCTTTTCCTCAGGTTCACCCCTTATTTTCACTGTTTGTACGCAATGTGGAGAAATTGCCTCTATTAAAGCCACAAAACCTGAAAAGTTCAAGTAAAAAACAAGAGAGCATCATTTCAAAAAATGAAATTTGCTCTCTTGCTTTATGTTTCTTTCTTATTCTTCTTTCCCCATTGATACGGCTTTTTGGACCAATTCCACATCCAAACAAAGAAATAGATGAAGACCATTGTGATGACCATCATCGTCACATTTTCTCCCCATGCAATCGGCTCATGTTTCCTCCATTGGTTCACCGTTCTAACAATGAAGTACAAAAAAGGATAAATAAAATAACCTACTTGATCCCGTCGCATCTAAACACGCCTCCTCTTAGAAAAGATGATTTTCCCTACTCACCAATCATCGTCGCAAGCTTCATCATCGTTTTCCAATTGCGAACTGTAGCAGGCACTTCTAGCTTATGCAGTTGTTGACTAAGCTTGGCATTGCGAATGCTATCGCAAAATAAAAGATAGACATCTCTCCCCTTGATAATGCAGCGCTCTTTTTCACTTACATACTGTAATAACTTAGCACCGTTCTCTTCAGTTGGAACTGTTGAAAGTAGTGCAACATGGAGACTTTCCCCTGTAGCTGTTGCACTTGCATCTGCTAAGTCTTGTTCTGAGAAAGGACAATTGTTCACAATAGAGCGGAATTCTTCAGCTGTACGGATGATCACTGTACTCGTAATAATGAAGGTAGTTTGGATGGTCTCTTGAATTTGCTGTTGCAAAAGTTCTGCTGATTCACTCGATTCAAACAGAATATTGCCACTTTGAATATAGGTCCGAATGTTTTGGAGCCCTAGTGGTTGCAGCGCGTCTCTCAATTCAGCCATTTTTAATTTATTGTGCCCACCTACATTAATACCTCTTAAAAGTGCTACGTATTTAGTCATTCGCTTCACCTTTCCTTTTATCTATAGTATAGCAATAATTAGGGAATAATAGAAAAAAACTGCATCCTTTCATGCAAGGTGCAGCTTGATTGGTTATACTAATTGGTGGATGTCGTCTATTAAACGATCCACATTTTCTTTGGTCGTAGCCCAGCTTGTGCAAAAGCGCACAACCGTATGAGTATCATCGTATGCTTCCCAAATGGAGAAGGAATATTTTTCTTCTAACGTTGGAAGTAGATGGTTTGGTAAAATTGGAAATTGCTGATTCGTTTTTGAATCATAACGCATTGTGAAGCCTTTATCGAGAAATGCCTGTCGTATCAGCATTGCCATATCTACCGCATGATGCGAAATATCCATATAGAGCGTATCTTCAAATAGCGTTTCGAACTGAATGCCTAATAATCGACCTTTGGCAAGCAGCCCCCCTCTTTGCTTGATCATGTAGCGAAAATCCTTTTGATAAGCAGGATTCACAATGATGACTGCTTCGCCAAACAATGCACCCATTTTAGTGCCACCAATATAAAATACATCACAAAGCTTAGCGATATCAGCGAGAGATAAATCACTGTCTTGTGCCACTAGCCCATAGCCTAAACGAGCACCATCGATAAACAGCGGTAAGTCACAGTCTCGGCAAACTTCACGTAAAGCTGTTAATTCTGCCTTACTATAGGTCGTGCCATTTTCTGTAGGATGAGATATGTACACTAAGCCTGGCTGCACCATATGCTCATGTGTGCTATCCAGCCAGTGCGCATCATAGCAGGCTTTCACCTGTGCCGCAGTTAGTTTGCCATCATCGCTAGGCAATGTCAGCACCTTATGACCCGTTGCCTCAATGGCTCCTGTTTCATGCACCGCAATATGCCCTGTACTCGCAGAAATGACGCCCTGATGAGGACGCAAAATAGACGCTATCACGGTTGTATTCGTTTGTGTACCACCAACTAAAAAGTGAATGTCTGCCTGCTCCGCTGCAATCTCCTTTTTTATATAGGCTCTTGCTTTTTCGGAATGCTCGTCCATACCATACCCTGGAGATTGTTCTTCATTTGTTGCCACTAACCGCTGCAAAATTTGTGGATGGGCACCTTCTGCATAATCATTTTCGAATCGAATCATATCTACTACTACCTCCAAATTCTCTATCTATTCCTCTATCTTACGCCTGTTGCTTCATTTTCGCTATATCTTAAAGACAGTAGTTGTTAGTTATGAGATGATGAAATTTTAAATATGTACTTCGGAGGAGATCGATGCCCAGCAGATCTCATCCGCTTTGATCACGCTATAAACAATTTCCTCTTTGTTTGATTACTTTGAATCCTCTTTAGGGAGGTTCTACTACAGGGGAAGCAGGTTTCATCCTTTGTTAGATCACTTTGGATTCATTTTGGAGCAGATTCAACTTAGTTTGGATCACCTTGGACTCTCTTTAGAGCGGCTTCTCCTTAGTTTGGATCACCTTGGACTCTCTTTGGAGCGGCTTCTCCTTAGTTTGGATCACCTCAATCAATCTCTCAATAATTCAGAAGGGTCACTTTCATTCCCCGCCAGAGCCACAAGATGAGTCACTCGTAGTAGCACTAGAATCAGCACATTGTTGACTGTCTTGGGAGGAAAGATATGCATCATTTGTTGAAAATTCGTTAGTGGAATGGATATGGTGGTTGTGCTCATTCGATTTCCTGTGATTTTTATTTGCATTACTGACGATGCCTATAACAACGACAACCCCAACAAATACGATAAATATAATCATTTATTCCAGCTCCTTTCATTCATTCTATAAATTGTAACATTAAATCAACGATTGTTAGTAGAGAACTATGTAAAAGTGGCAATAGATAAAATAACACCACAATCGAAAAAGATTGTGGTGTTTACGTTATGATTGCGATTTGCGTGTGGCAGATTTTTTTGAACGATTTCCTTCGTTCGAATTTTTCTTTTGCTCTTGTGTTAAAGCATTTTCTTCGCGCACATCTAAATCATCTGGACTTAAATCTGTCGCTAATTCCGCCAACTCTGACTGACGTTTATATTGCTTGCCCTTTGTCAAAATGATCACCTCCAAGTAGTATTACATTGCCCTATTTGGTTTGATCTATTCCCGCGACGGTATGAAATGATTATTTCTAGCTAAACTAATTGCACCATCTGCTGGTTCAAAAGATGGTGATAAGCTTGTAAATCTTGCTCATATAAACGCTGATAGGTCGCTAGGCTATGCTGTTTGATATTGTCAAAGTCCTTTTCAGGAACTAAGTGATGTGTATTATTAAGCATCCATGCATTTTCCCAAGCCGTTTGCTCAAATTGAAGATTCATTTCATGTTCTTCAATCAGCATGGCTAGTAGTTGTTCCTGACGATATATTTCTTTTAAGGCATGTTGCTTTTTCATTGTAAAGATTTCTATTGTACGTGGAAGTGATGCCTGTAATGCTTCTCGATCCACTGCATGACCTAGCTCATGTAGGGTCATTGTTTTGACATAAATTTCAAGTGAAGTTGGAAGCATTAGTTCATTTCTTGCCTCTACTAATCGTTTCGCATCAAATCCTACATAATCCCCAATAAAGTTATAACTCATATTAATACCTGAATCGTCTTGTTTTATCTTAACCGTCATGTTCACAGTCTGCACGACGGATTGTATTACCTGAAATAGTTCTTTTTCTTTAAGTTGTGTCATTCTCTCTATCCTCATTTCCGCTAAAAACAAGTAGAAGCGGATTAAATATTATACTACAATTAGGAGAAATTCAACAAATTTATCCTGTGGATTGAGAGGAACTTAACAACAAAAAAGGCGCTTGTAGTTTAAAACTACAAACGCCCTGTGTGTGAAGGGTTTCGACCTATTTAAAAGTGATTAGTTATTATTGTTATTTCGACGATTTTGGTTGCCGTTGGAGTTGTTACTACGCTGTTTACTGCGTGCTTCTCCACCTTTACGTCCTATTTCTTCATAAAAATCGTCGTCGTGCTTTTCAGAGGTAGCTTCTCCGCCTTTGCGGCCAATTTCTTCATAAAATTCTTCGCCGTGGTTTTCAGCCGTAGCTTCTCCACCTTTGCGACCAATTTCTTGATAAAATTCATGTCCATGATTTTTAGACGTAGCCTCGCCGCCTTTACGTCCTATTTCTTCATAAAAATCACGGTCATGATTTCTGGAGGTAGCTTCTCCGCCTTTACGTCCCGCTTCTTCGACAGTCATGTTTTCATTGTTGTTTCTGTTGCGATTGTTTTGCTTGTTAGCCATTTCTATTCCTCCTAAATATTTTTTTGAGCTTTTTACTAGCTCGCTATTTATATTCCCAGTCAAAACACATCTAAACATATTTTTTTAAAAAATTGATTTTCTTATTGTAATAGAACACTGTTAGGAGCGGATTGTTAACAAACCCATCAATCATATACATGTACCCTTTCCAATATAATACTAATCTATAGTATGTCATCGATGATGAAAGAAGGGTGATGGAAACATGACGACGCTCACAAAGCCATCTATTGGTTTAACACAATTTACTGACTTCACAATGAAGGGAAGTGCAGCAAAAACAAAGTTTGTGAAGGATATAAAATATCAGGGAGAGTACCATCCAATAAAAGATTATTGGAAAGCCTTGCGTGATGGATTAAAAAAATACCATGAACATCGTTTTAATGATACCTATTTACTCGACCTCGTGGATAATGCCCTACCTGCACGCCAGAAAAATTACCAAGAAGCCGTTAAAGCCTATATAAAATTTGTAAAAAATAAAAACGTTCAGTGGTTTGAACCAGGTAAGGCGAATTGGTATTGCGACGATTTAATTGTGCGTTCCAATCCTGAGCTCGGTTTAATCATTGATGATGTACCCTATTTAATCAAGCTGTATTTTAAAGGAAAAAATGAGCGCATCGATAAACATAAATGTCGATCTGCCCTCACTCTTCTAAAAGACTCCCACTATGCGATTGAACATCCAGACTCTGTTAAGCATGCTATTTTAAACGTGCAAAAAGGTCGCTTGATCACAGATGATGATTCAACGGACTATCATCAAATTGCCCTCGAATCGGATGCAGCTCAATTTATGTTTATTTGGAATAGGCTCTAGCTACTTGTAAATTGGTACTTCCTTCTCTATAAAGTGACTGACAAAAATATATTCAGATATGATATTTTATATTCTAATATGATATGCTTTTATTCCATTACAAAAAGACATTCTTTATAGGATAATAAAAATAATCTAGAAAACAGAAAAAAAGGAAGTGCTACTTTGAATGCTGAATTGGTGATGCAGGAGCTAGAGGCTCTTGGCAAGGAACGGACGAAAAAAATGTATATGTCAAATGGCGCCCATGAGCCGTTATTTGGTGTGGCAACAGGTGCCATGAAGCCTATTGCGAAGAAAATTAAAATCGATCAAACTCTAGCAGAAGAGCTTTATGCTACTGGCAACTATGATGCAATGTACTTTGCTGGCGTCATTGCAGATCCAAAAGCCATGACTGTGGAAGATTTTAATCGATGGATCGAGGCAGCTTATTTTTATATGCTGTCGGATTATGTAGTAGCGGTTACTTTAGCAGAGGCACCGATTTCTCAGGAAGTGGCGGATGCGTGGATTGCCAGTGGTGAGGAATTGAAAATGTCTGCAGGCTGGAGCTGCTATTGCTGGCTATTAGGGAATCGCAAGGATAGCGAATTTTCCGAGAGCAAGCTAGCTCATATGCTGGAAATCGTGAAAAATACCATTCACGATGCACCTGAACGCACAAAATCGGCCATGAATAATTTTTTGTACACAGTGGCTATTTCCTATGTGCCGCTCCACGAACAAGCAGTAGCAACCGCACAGGCGATTGGTCCTGTAGAGATGAAGCGAGACAACAAAAAAAGCACGCAGCTAAATGCTTATGAAACAATTCAAAAGGAAATAGAGCGAGGCAGAATTGGCTTTAAACGTAAATATGTGAGATGTTAATCATCGCATTTTAAAGGCATCTATCCCATAAGGATGGATGTCTTTTTAAATGAAAAATCAATGAATGATAATATTTTTTTATTGAAAAACGATAAATTTTATTTTAAAATCAATATATCATTACCAGTGAGGTGTTTTGTATGAAACATAAAAAGGGGTCAACCATTTTCCTAAAGAGTGTGATTATGCTGCTAGGTATCCCTGTATTAGCTTTAGGGCTATTTTGGTTACCTGGGATAGCCAGTAGAGATGCAGCGGCACATCCCGAATCCTCCTATTTGTCTTATCTTTTTTTACTCTATGTGTATGTACTATGTATTCCCTATTACACAGCGTTGCATCAGACCTATCGCCTCTTAACGAACATCGACCAGCATAAAGCTTTCTCCAAATCATCTGTACGGGCTTTGAGAACGGTCAAAAATTGTGCTCTCACGATTGTAGCCGGCCTTGCGCTAGGTATTGCAACAATTATGATGATGTTTACTGGCAAGGAAGATATTACAGGAATTATTACGCTGACACTCATAAGCATCTTTGTAACCAGTACGATTGCAACCTTTGCAGCCGTTCTGCATCGACTACTCCAAAAAGCCATTGATCTCCAAAACGAAAATCAATTAACCGTATAACAAAATGGCACTAACCAATCTTGAATGGTAGTGCCTTTTAATGTTTCGATAGTATTTTTTAAAACTAATTTCCTATAAAAACATATCAAAATTCTCTTTTCAATAGTATAATAATTACATATTTTGAGAATTGGAGGATTTATATGAAGAAATTGGTTTTGTTGATGGCGATGCTTACATTATTTTTCACCACAGCCTCTATTGCGAGCGCACATCCAGGGCGTTTAGATAGCAACGGCGGTCACAACTGTTCTGACAAATCAAAGGCTAAAGGGCTTTGTTCTGGCTATCATTATCATAATGGCAATAGTGGCAATAATACAGGGTCTTCTTCAGGCGGTCAAAGTTATTCTACGCCAACACCTAAAGCAACGGTAGCGCCCGTATTAACGAAGGTTGCTGTCTATTTAAATGACGTGAAGCAAAATTATACACCTGGCGCTTATATGAAAAATGGCACAACCTTAGTGCCGATGAAGGCAATTTTTGAATCTCTTGGGGCAACGGTTAGCTATGATAATGCAACGAAAAAAGTAACGGCGACAAAGGACAGTAAAAAAATTGTGATTGGTGTGGGGAATAAAACGGCTTATGTTGATACAAATGGTTCTGCATCAACAATCACACTCAGCCATCCTGCTGATATATATCAAGGTACAACAATGGTGCCTTTACGCTTTGTCAGTCAAGCACTTGGCGCAAATGTAACATTTGATGAGGCAGCACTTGTTGTTTATATCTCAACTAAATAATGAACAAGTCTTAAGCAGTATGCTCCTACAAGGTGCTGCTTTTTTATTGTTTCCTAAAGTTAAAATCATACTTCTTGTTGATTTTACCAGCAATCGTTTCTAGAAATAAAGCCACTGTCATATTCTCGACTTCATTTGTATACCATGCTAGCTTTGCACCATAGTTCTTTTTATTATAATTCACTTCTAATGGCCAGAAATTTTTTGTTTTATACGTATAATCAAATTTTACATAGAGTTGCTTACCATCGGGACATTCCATCACCACCTGGTATAATGGATTTTTTCTTTCTTGTTCAAATTTTACTTTTCTTATTTTGGTTAACATCAAAACCCCTCCTCTCTTCTACTACATTCGACAAAATTTTGAAAAAACCTTTATTTAATGAAAAAGGATAAAGCTCTTGATGACTAGGAGCTTTATCCTGCACAATTAGTTGGCTATAAATTTGTCGTAATAGCGTTTCAGCATGGTCGCCATTTGCTCTCTTGTTAAAGCGCCTGCTGGATTCATGTTCTTACTTCCATCGCCTCGGATAATGCCTTGGCTAATAGCCCACTCCCAAGCCTCTTTATGGGCTGCCCCCACTTCTCTGCTTGTTTGTAAACTAGCTTTTTCAGCTAGTAAGCTTTTCAACGTCTCTATTTCTTGTTTTAGCTCATTATATTGTGACACTGTTAATCCCTCCTCAAGCCCATTTTTAATATCTTGCTGGAACTGTGCTTCTGTAATCCCCATACTTTTTAAATAGTCAAAAGGATCTTTGTGCGTAGTGCCTCCTAGATTTTCCGCAATCCATCGATGTGACTTAATACCGTTGCCGCTACCATCTAAAACAGTGGGAACACCTGCCTCTATAGCAAGCTTACGTAACAGCCAAATATAAGCTGCATAGTCCTTTTTAAATTGTTCCTTGTCAGCAGTCCGTGCCAGTTCCACCTGGGCATAGCTATATGGATTTCCCTTTGGTCCACAGCCATATTGCACGCGATTGACTGGGGCTACTTGCACGATTCTTCCACCACCACCTACCCAGTGAGAAACAAAGGCATTGGCTTTATTTCGATTCATATAGGCGATTTCGTTTTCCAATGCATTTGGACCTGTATTGCTGCCATTACCTGATTCATGCGCCACAATGTATTTGACTGCCGTTAGCGTCAGATTCGGTAGCCCTGACATCATCTGTTTTTCAATAACATAACTCATATTGCACCATCCTTTCCTATTATTTTTTAGCGACTGACGCCATGTTATTTTTGTCTTTTTGTGTTTTTTTAGGGTAAGCAACAGATAATTAGAGGTTCCTTTTGAGGCTTATTAGCTTCTTTTCGCGCTCAAGGCTACTGCGATCGTTTCACCTCTCTTTCCTCGAAGCTATGAAGTGTGAATATCACAAGGACATCCACTTACTATTAGTAAATGCTCGCACAAAAGTGTTTTCTAGTTAGTTGTGCTCTTTTACTATTTTTTCATTATGATTTTATAACCGCTTTCCTCGATTCCAAGCATTGACAAAGTATTATTTCCTGTAGTATTTTAGATCTTCTAAAATATTGAAAGCGAGGAAAGAAAGTGTGCAGGCAATAGAGATTATTCGTCAATTACCAAGCTTAAACGGCTTTACACAGCTGGTGAAAATTTACAAAGGCTATTCACCTGATAGCAAATATCTGGTAACAGTTGGTGAAACACGCTATTTGGTGCGCTTGTCAGATCTAGCACATCATGACAAACGTGCAGTAGAGTTTTCCTTGCTCCAAGAGTTAGCAAAGCAGGGCGTAAGAACACATAAAGCCGTTGACTATACCTTGTTTCAGGAAGCCAACGTATCCGCAATGGTCGTTAGCTTTTTAGAAGAAACACCAGCAGATGAAATTATTCAGGAACTTTCTGACTCTGAGCAATTCCACCTTGGTCTTGCCGCGGGGAAAGAATTGAGAAAAATACATCAAGTGAGCCCTCCGCAAATAATTCATTGGGAGACAACACAGCTCAAAAAGTTTTCTAGCTATTTGAAGGCATACCAACAAGATGCCTATCAACTTCCACAAGAAGCTAAACTATTGCGCTTTATTGAAACGCACTTACCACTGTTAAAGCAACGCCCCATCACCCTGCTTCATGATGATTTTCATCTCGGTCACATTATTTGTAAAGGACATACTTACAATGGGGTGATAGATTTTAATGGCTATGATGTGGGTGATCCTTATCATGACTTTTATAATCTTGCCTTGTTTAGTAGACGACAAAGTATCCCCTATTGTATTGGGCAGATTGATGGCTATTTTTCATCTGCACCAGACGATATGTTTTGGCGGTTATATGCTCTCTATGCAGCCATGACTGTCTTTTCAACCATTGCTTGGACTCGTCACTATGATCCACGCTCCTTTGACGATGCGTTGGAAAGAATTCACATGATTTTACAGGACCATGATGACTTTTCATCGATTAAGCCTTTATGGTATGTGGAGAATTTATTCACTCCGTAAGAGGGCTAATATTTTTTGTCGTTCTGCTGCAAAATCAATTGTTGGCTGAGATTTTGGTTCCTGATCGCCACGCTGCTGAAACCACTGCGGAATGATTTCCCGTCGTCTGACTTTAGAATGTGATGACACTTGCTGCTTGCGGGCTTGAAAACGCTGCTGGTCGATAGCAATATCTGCAAGATTCTTTATATTCTGATCACACCAATTTTGTAAGATTCTCTCGACATACCGCCAGCGTAAAACATTATGCTCCACCGCTAGCTTCATCGCATAGATGACCATGTCCTCTGAAAAAATAGTGAGCCAATGACGAATTTTACTAGCAATATAGGCTGTTTGTTTGCCAAAGCCTTGTTGCACATAAAAGTGGTAGGCAGTGTTAGTAGACTCCTTATCATCTTTATCTTTTAGTAATTGATTATTTAGTAAATTATTATTTAGTAGTGTGGGCTTTTCCGTCGATGGTACGACCGTTGACGAATTTCCCGTTGACGGTATAGCAGCACGTTTTGATGCTTCATAGACGAAAAATTCTACCCTACCGAACTTGCCGTCTTTTCCTCGTTCCTGTACTTTTTGAAGATAGCCCGCCTCTATGAGTTCATCCAAAATTTTGGCTGTCGCTTCCCGCCCACATTTACTACGTATTGCTAAATCTGCAAGACTAAATGACCAATCATCTGGCAAAGACAGCATATAGGCAAGCAGACCCTTTGCTTTCCAGCTTAATTGCTCATCATTTAAAAATGCTTTATCCAAAACCACAAAATTCTCCTTTTTAGCTACTCGATAAATCATGACGCTCCCTCTTTCCATCTAATGTCCTTTCTAACTATATAAAGAAAATTTTTAAAAATGGGACATAAAAAAAAAGAACATGCCATGAAGCATGCCCTTTTAAGCAGATGAAATGAATTTTTTAGCGAATTCCTATTAAGACAAAGGCATTCCAATTCATGCTATAAAACGTTTTGATGACTTTGCCTACTTCAAGATTTAGATGGAAATATAATCATGATCTGTAAGGGTAATGAAAGCAGCAGAAACAAACAATTGCTTCTGCTTTTTTATTCATAAAGCTCTTTATAGACGATGACTTTTAAAGCGGCAATCTCTTCATCGGATAATTTGCCTTCCACCATTTGCAGAGCTTCTTCCTGCGTCATCGAGCCGTCCTGCAATTTAACACGCATGTCGTTCAAATCGGTAATGCCCACTTTTTGAATTAGGACTTTCGTTGCCTCTTCTTTTGTCGTAAACGGTAATGTACTGCTATCGACCGTTTTCGCCTCTTCCATATAGGCTTTTAATTGTGGGTCATTTTCAATGGTACTTTTGATGTTTTCCTTTTGTCCGCTATTTTCTAATTCTGTCGACAAGGTATCTACAATTTTTTCAGAGGCGAATTTTGTGCCGAAATGTAGCACACCATACCCCACTACACCAACGAATATAGCAATTACCACTAGAAATTTAATCAATCTCAACTACGCTCACTCCTTTATACACGTTCATCATACTATATGAAGCGGGTGTTGAGAAACAATTCTCCCTAGAAATTATGTAAAAAAACCCCATCTATGAAGATGAGGCTTATTTAACGTATTTCAAATACTTCCGCACAAATTCTACAATGTAGAGAACTTCCTCTTCTGTCATCGTTAGCAGCTTGCAAACACGCTGTAGTCTAGCAGGTAATGCTAAATGCTGACGCACCTGATGAATATACATATATTTACATTTTCGCGGATTTACTTTGTCTCGTATTTGCTTATATCGTAGATAAGCATAGCGGGCAAAGGCGTTGAGCATCTCCCGCTCCTGCTCATCACGCTCCCTTTTTTTAGCAGCCTCATCAATGATATCCGTGTCAAATATCTGTGTACCATCTGTTAATTGCATAGTACCACCTCTCTATTGCAAATGTACTCCTCTCTATTAAATGCAACAAAAAAAGCCACACCTAGGGTAGATGTGACATTTTTTATGATTTTTATATGTAATGATTGATGGATAGAATTCTAAATGTGACGGATAGAATTCTATTTTTGACGGATACAATGTCTAATCTGACGGATACAACGCTTATTTTGATGGATAGGGTCGCTTAGATTGGATTGCTCATTCAAATCAATGGTTTAATACAATGCTTATTCTGATTGTTGGCTACTCTCTGTACCCCATATGAGAATGGAGCATATCACACCTAGAATGGACAAGATGGTGCCAATGCCTATATACTTCATTTTCAGCCCCCCTTCGTTTATTATACGGCTAACCGCTCTTTTTCGTTTCAATAAACCCCTATTTACCTATACAAAATTTTTCCTTTTCCAGTAAAATAACTATAAAGAGGGAGGCTATGCAAATGAAAGACAAAATAAGTGCATTAACGAAAATGACCTTAGATGATTTAGTACATAATAGATATGAGAAACTTCAACAAGAGAAGATATTAACAGAGGATACTGCTGTTTTTCTGCAGGAGGTTTTCGCCTTGCAAGGTACCTTAACATGGCCGCTGGATGAAGCTTCCGTTGCTATTGATGTGTATGAAATGGATGACCAAAGTTGCTTTACAACAGAAATCCGCTATTTATGGTTTGATGATGAAGAAAGTGCTGTGGTTCTTTTTTGCAAGGCCTATACAAATGCAGATCAAACGGAAATCACTGCTTTTATGATTGATACGGTTGATGCCTAGTATAGTATCCGCACCAAACGTTCATAGTAAGTATGGTGTGAAACTCACGCCGAATCATACGACGGAGGGATCAATTTATGAATGGAATTCGTGAAGGTTTAATCCCCACTATACTTGGGTCAGCTGTTACAGCGGCAGGCTATGCAATGAAGCAAAAACATGGCTCTAACAAAATGGTAGCCAATACGATTTTTGGCTTTGGCTTAGCGCACATTGTGTTAGGTGCGATTGACCTGGTAGAGCATCGTCGTTAACGAGAGAAGGGCACGCTAGGTGCTCTTCTTTTTTTGTATTTTTTTCTATTAAATGCTAACATTGTCATAAAAGCTTAAGGAGTACAGTGATGGCAACAATAGAAGATTTTATAGCACTTGATATACGAATCGGCACGGTATTAGAGGCAGAGGAACTACCAAAGGCTCGGGTTCCTGCGATTAAAATGAAAATTGATTTTGGTGAAGAGCTGGGCATTAAACAGTCTTCTGCACAAATTACGAAGCGTTACACACCCGAAGACATTATTGGGAAGCAAGTTGTGGCGATTGTGAATTTCCCACCACGTCGCGTTGCGGGTTTTAAGTCAGAGGTATTAGTGATTGGTGGTGTACCTGTGGAGGGTGATGTAATCCTGTTAACGCCCGATCAGCAGCTGCCCAATGGAACGAAAATACAGTAAAAAGCCTCTCGCATTATGCAAGAAGCTTTTTTTTCTGAAGAGGTATCCAGATTTCACTTGTAAAGGTTGGTGAGGAAAAATCCGTGCTTGTATGACGCACGATTTCTGGACCAGCAACCTGTTCATAGCCAGATGATGGGAACCACTCCGCATAAATGCGCCCCCATGTTTCCTGCAGTGTTTGTGGGAATGGTCCAACTGCTTCAAAGACAACCCATGTACAAGCGGGTACATCCAACTGTGAAAAATGGTGAGACGTTTCGGTAGTGGCTACGCCGATATAATGATCAAGCTCGCCCTTTTCCTCCATCCTGCTCTCGGAAAAGTTAGTGGAGGCTTGGATAATTCCCATTGGTTCTACATTCGCTAGCTTTTTTAGGTGCCCAATATCCTCCATTGTTAATGAACGTGCCATTTCAGTTATCGCTTGATTTTCTCCTTGAAAAACGATGGGTACTCTTTTCATAAGACCCACGATGTGAAACGCTTCTTTTTGTTCGAGTCGGCAATTCATTTCACAACCTCCTTGTATGGTAAGTTGGAAGGTCATTCGTGGAAACGCTTTTAGGTGCTGACCATTTTGCCTCGCCTCTGATGGCGTGATGCCATGCATTTGCTGAAAGGCTCTTGTAAATGCATCTGCAGAGCGATAGCCATAACGAATCGCGATATCGAGAATTCTCATAGATGAATCTGATAGTTCCAGTGCGGCAAGCGTTAGACGCCTACGACGAATATACTCGGACAGCGAGATGCCTGCCAGAAAGGAAAACATACGTTTAAAATGATATTCCGAGCAATAAGCTAATCTCGCAGCCTCTTGCACATCAATTTCCTCTGTTAGATTGGCCTCGATATACGCAATTGCCTCATTCAACCTTGTTAAAGAATCCACTTCTATCACCTTCCTTATCATTACTTTAGCAGGAATAGTAGCCCTCCATCCGACAATTGGTGCCCCATTTAGTCGCCTTCCAAAAAATAATCTATCGAACAGGCAGATAACTAGCTTTTGAAGCTACTTTCACATACATATAATAGTGTAAAGCTAATTTTAGCCTTACACCTCCTGACTTGATACTTAGGGTCACTGCTCGCACAGTGGCCCTATGAAATAAAAGATCATTGTGTCGCATCATAATTTTCGTTACAATATTTGTAAGAATAGTCTATTGAGCTGGAGGCAGCAACATGGATCGACTTTTCCAGTGGTACAAGTATTTAAAATACATACTCATTCCTATAATTATTTTAAAATACTTTCATGATGGGGATGTAACAACTAAGCATCCTCTATTCGTTCTTGAATATGCTCTCCTATTTGGGGTGAGCTTTTTACTCATTATTCTACAGGATTTTTTCGCCATTCGTAAAAAAACAAAATTCCTACTGCGTCTCATCATACTGATTATTTTACTGTTTTTAGCTATAACTGCCATTGTCTATCAAGCGATAATGTCTATTATTTTTTCAATCCTACTACTAGGCGTGTTAGGTATGGTACTTTTTTCACATAGAAATGACGAGGGAGAACAATAAATGGTACATGAAAATAATAGTAAGCGATTACTTTTAATCATCGGTTGGGTCAATGTGGTAGCTGCCCTTCTCCTATTCCAAGCTTTTAGTGGGCTCATGGCTATCTGTATGGGGATTGTACTTAAAAAGGATTATCAAGCACCAACCCATGGGCTGGTCTTGATAGTAGTTGGTATCTTGAGTACTGTTATAGGTTGGTTGCTCAATCACTTCTATATGTAAAAATGACCAAGAACCTCGATTCTTGGTCATTTTATAATTAGCGATAACTATTGTGTGTGGGTTCAAATAATGCTTCGTCGGCGTTTCGCACAAGTGAGAAATGATCCACATTATAATGGCCGTGCAGGATGTCGTTATGGTGTGCAACTGTATCTTCTGGTGATAAGTATTGGGAACCATTTGTTGAATGACCATCTCCCACCAATGTGACATCAAAGCCCTGAATAGTTGCTGCTCTAACTGCTGTATCCACGCAATGCTCGGTTTTGCAGCCCATCATCACCAAATGCTCTACCTTATTGGCCTGTAAATAATCGAGTAAGCCTGTCTTATAAAAAGCGTTCGTAGCCAGTTTATCAAAATAAACAGCGGTAGTCGGTACTTGGATCGCTTGATGTACCTGAAAGCCTTCCCCTTCTCCACCAGCTACATCCTGATCACGCACAAAGATAATATGTGCCTCTGCCTCAATAGCTTTTTGAATAACGGCATTGATGGTTTTGAGCAATTCATCCTTGCGATAGACGGCTTGTTCATCCTGATTTCCCTCGATTAATTCTTGCTGTGTATCAATGACCACTAGTGCTTGCTTCAAAAGCATCTCTCCCTTATTGTTTGTTAACAATATTTTACCATTAATAGTTAATTTCTGATATGCATTATTTTTTAACTTTTGAAACCGTCATGCCATCCCCAATGGCGCTTGGGTGTTGCCATAGGCTAAATAATTTTCATAGTTATCCTTATCAGCATCAATGAAAAAGAAATCAAAACACTGTCCAGTTGCCACAAGCTTTTCAAGGCTTTCCAATGCAGGATCTGTCATATACGTTACCTGCTCAGCAAAGCCTGCCTTGGCAAAATTCTTGGCTGCCAGCAGTGCATATTTTTCCTTTGACTCTAGGGAGGTCACTTTGCCTTCCCCTTCCATTCCTCTCGCCAGACCAATTTCTAAAATAGCCTTTGACCTAGTAATCGATACAAGCATCGTCAACAGCTTTCCTGATGATCGAGACACAGGAATAGCAGGCATACCATTTTCGGCAATGGAGGACAGGACATCCTCTAATAGGGCATCGTACTGATAAAATACCTCATCTATATAATTTTGTTTCATGTGTGTTATCTTCCTCTTGTAGACTGTCGTTGATTACACTTTCTTGAATATCAAACAACTGGCTAAATTCTTGGATAACCAGATCGATTGCATCTAATCGACTAAAATTTGCTGAATTGATTGAAATTCTGGCTGTTCTAATTGCTGATTAATGATAGCCCGCTTCACATGCAGCATTTCAAAAATGAAATCGCTTTGCCTTTTGCTCCTCGCTGTAGCGCTCCTTCCATGCCGCTGTGGCGTCCTCCACGGTGATTTTCCTCTCTCATATGCTCTCTAAATCCAGATCCTTCATTTCTAAAACACCCCTTTTGTATACAAATTGCCAATTAAACATAATGCTTTCATGCTTCAACATATGTTAGACAATAGGGTAGACGTATCGAAATGGGGGTAAGATGAGTGAAAAGGGTTACAAAATATGTGTTGGGCATCGCGACATTATTGATACTGTCAGGCATATTTTTGATTGGGGCACAATCTCACTATAATCAGAAGGAAATTAAAATTGCCAGTAAGCTATGTCTTGAAAATGGCGGACAGCCTACTATCATACGCGATTATTTGGCTTTGAATTACTCCTTTTCCTGTCAGAAGAACTAAGGTAGTACATATTTGGATGGTGAACTGCGATGCTAGTAAATCGAGGAAATTTCATCTATCTGTCAGGCAAATGGCTAGCTAACAAGATTACTTTTACATACAAATAGTAGTGTAAAGCAAATCTAGCCTTTCCACAGCTCTCCTGTTTTGAGGTCACTTTCCTTGGAAGGTGGCCTTTTTGGCATGAAAAAAGACGTCATGTCGACGTCTTTAATGTTTGATCGATATCCTCAATCAACCTATCCACTTGTTCCTTTGTTATCTTGATGACATATAATTCTGTCGTTTCGATTCCATCAAGGCTTGTTAGGTGTTTAGGATATTGATAGTTATTTGATATCTCCTTGTCCATACAATCACCTCTTCAATAGATATATTCGACATAAAGTATAGCAAACCTTCTATAAAAAGGAAAATAACAGTATATTTTTTCACTAAAATAGCTATCATTTGGACGATTTAGGGTAAAAAAAGGTTAAAACGTTAAGTCCATTTAGACTATCCTTGTGTAAAAGTGATTATTGCTTACCAAATTTCGCAATTTTTTTGAGGTAGAATGACCCGGTGAAAACAATGATACCTCCATAGACTTTCAGCATCACATTTCTAACAGGCGCTTCTTCAATGGTTATACTGAGAAAGGCACACCAAGCGAAAATGATTACCATCCCGATGATGGCAAGAATATATTTCACCGTATCTCCCCTTTTCTAGTAGGCAAGTCCGACACGTGTTTTCATGAATTCCTCGCTAAAGATTTGTTGATAGGCAAAATCTGCTGTATCCGCTACAGAAATTTCGCTACCTCCCTCTGGCAAGAAGTTGCGTTCTGCTCGATAGTTTCCTGTCCAGGGTCCATCAGGTAAATAAGTAGGACAAACAATTGTCCAATCCATAGCAGATTGCTGTAACTGTTCGAATACACGCTGGTGCTCCTGTGCAGCAAAGGTGGATTTTCGTTTCGATTCCGTTGATTGGTAACGAAGAAGAGTCGGCGTTACACGACTTTGTAAGATCCCAGCTGTTCCAATCGTAATGATTCTTGTCACCTGTTGCTTTGTCATCGCTTCAAGAATCAATGGTAAGCTAGCCGATAATGTAGTGCCTCCATCTGTATTTAATGCACTCACCACCACATCGACATGATGCATTGCCTGCTCGATATCCTGCTTGTTTAAAACATCACCTTTTATTACACACAGCTGTTGGTGATGGTGCGGTAATTTATCAGGATTTCGAACTAAAAGGGTGACCTCATGCTGATCCTTTATTGCTAGTTCCACCAACTGGCTGCCGACACGTCCACTCGCGCCTAATATTAATATTTTCATTTCTTTCACCTCTTTTATCATTATATTACAATTCCCTTTATATGTAAAAAGTCACAGATCACAGTGCCTTCCCTCGACTATTCAAGCTCTATTAGTTGAACATCGACCATAAATAGATGCATATTATTCTTTTGGGCCAGCTCATCGATAATCGATTGAATTTCACTTTCTGTACTTACATCAATTTCTTCCCCATCGTGTAATTGAATAGTGATGACTTGATGCGCTGGAGAGTCTATTAGATAACCGACTGTACTATCAGGTGAGTAGCCTGCCGCTCGTATGGCCTGTAACACTTGTTTTGTAAAATTCGTAGCTTGTAATTTTTCGCCAAGCTCCTCTGCATAGGGAGTTGCTCTTTCAGGGCTCGGGGCTATAATAGAAGGCTCCTTTTGTGCCTTCCACAATGAAATCACAACCAGTAAGCACATGAATAAAAAGAAGATTTGCAGAACACTTTTCATACATTCGCTCCATTTCTCCATGAAATTTACAGGCGGAGGTCTAGCAATCTTTTTCCCTGAAATTGTTATTATTCTCACAGCTATGTATGGCTATTTCTCTCTTTAATTAGTAAAAAATAATTTTCTTCTTGTACAGAGGGCAAATTACCAAGAAGTTTTGTTTGTGGCTTCATAGATTAGAAATGTAAAGGTTAGCGCTACCATTACTAAAAAACTAACAAAAAGGGAGATTAAAAGATGCAGGATAGTAGATTTAGTCAATATATGAATTGGAATCATAAAAAAGAAAAGTGCTGTGAACAATATGTAAAATGCTATTGTCATTTAGAAAAAAAATGTGAACACAAACAAGAAGAATGCAAATGCAAACAGAAGCATGAGCATTGCAAATGGGAACAGAAACACCAGCGATGTATGTGTCATGAAAAGGATGACCATTGTAAATGGGAACAGAAGAAGGATTCTTGCTCTTGCAAAAAAGAGGAGGAAGAGTACTACTACGAGATGGATTATTCCAAAGATCACAAGTGTAAAGGCTGTATTTGTCATCAATTAAGATGCTTATCTCCTGGCACTTTGGTAGATGTTATTTTAGCAGGTGGCGGTAGCTTTGTAGGAATTTTCTTCATCAGCTTAGATCCTAAAACTTGCTGTGCTACATTCTTAGAGGTAGATGCAGCAGCAGCAACACCACTTATCATTGATTGCCAGCAAATTATTGCCATTAGAAACGCGTAACTGTTCCATTATCCTATTTGACACCAATTCATATACCATAATCCTACCACTATAAGCACATTTAATCTTCTGCCAGGTTCGCGAAAACCATACCTGGCAGAATTCATATTTTTCAGCTATTCATTGACAATGACTTTGACAATGGGCTCTAATTTTCCTCTATTCACATCGCCAAGATAATCAACATCCACTACGACAGCTCGTGGCTCAAAACGTTGGATACATTCAATGAGGCGTTTTGTGTTTATTTTCTTCATACGCTGGAAGGGTTTACGAATATCAGTCCTTGTCACATATTCGCGGAGCGGACAAGGAATCGTAAACGTCGATAAAATAAATGCTACATTTTGTAATATACCTTCCACGCCTGTAGCATTACCATTAACATTACTTAAAGCCGTTACTTGATGTGTCATTCTATCAACCTTTCTTCTAAGTTCATACGATTGGTACGTTGGAAAAAGAGCACTTTGTTATTTATGCTTGCTCATTAAAAATTATGAACGCTTTGTTTTTATGTACCCAATGTTATTTTTATTCAAACAACATTTTAGTTGATAGGTTGACCTACAGGCTTAGCGCATGATGGCATAGTAAATAACATACAGCCAGCTAAAACAGCCGTGGATAATTGCCCAAATGATGGAGTGATGCACACTCCATGAGATCGTAATCGCTAAAACCGAACCAAAGCCAATGCCATTTTTGACCACCGTTTTATGCTCCACTTTTCTCACCTTCCTTGTGCTTTTTAACTCTCCTTCTTGCCTTCGCAATCGGTTTCCCTCCTATCTTTTTCTATGTTTATGCATGAACGAACAAGGGCAATCTGAAAGAAAGGATGTGATATTATGACATTTTTCATGCTGACTGCCACGATTGGCATCCCCAGCCTTATGGTGTATCTTCAGCACAAATGGGCTAGCTTTCGATTTCTTTTCAACATACTAGGCGTCATTGCTGCGATTCTGTTTAGCACGATTGCCGCTACAGCTATAACGAACATTATTCTTGAGGATTTGGTCTTTATGACAACGATTCATGCTGTGTTCTTAAACCCTGTCTTTCTGATTACAGGCGCATACGTTGGCTTATACCTGATTTATCGGTTCATCATGATAACAATTCATGAAAGAGACAAGCCCTCCACCCTTTAGTAGAAATCACAATAGATGTGCCAAGTGTGGTTTATTGGATTGTAGAAAAAATAAAAATTGCCATGATCCACAATGTTCAAACGTGCTTTTGCATCGGAGGCAATTTGAAGGACAAATGGCGCATCGTCACCAAAATCAACGCCACTTTGACAAAAGCTTGGATAGCCACCAATTTTATGGAACGGATAGAGGTCTTCCACGATATCCTCAAAATAGTCGAGCTGTTCTTCATGCTCCAATGTCAGAATATCTTCCTCCAATTGAGCAGGAATACCGCCCCCATCCCATGTTGGATAGTCATTTGTAATATGTTGCGGTAGGAGTGGAAACGCGCGAATTTGTTTATGCTGCCATTCGCGCTTCACCAAGCCTTCCAAAGTGGTGTACGTTCTAATATCAAAATAAGAACAAAGATCATCCTCCATGAGATGATCTAATAGACGTTCATCGACAAAGACTGTGACTAATTGAAAAGGCTTTAATGCCATCGGTACGTAGGGTAGGTCTTTTAGAAAGAACGTAGCGAGCGGCTGATAGCCAGATGTTGGCTGTTCTTCTGGTAAGGACCAGCCAACATAGCCAATCCAGCTTTCCAATAAATCATGCGTGGGTCGAATACCACCCGTTTGAAAAATCGTGGCCTGCTTGGCTAATTGAGCCCGAATTTGTTCAATGGCCATCCGCTAGCTCCTTTTGTCGACAGCAGCAATCCGTTGTATGGTCGTTTACCATGCCCACTGCCTGCATAAAGGAATAACATATTGTACTACCGATAAATTTAAAGCCATCTTTCTTCAATTGCTTGCTCATACGATCACTAACTTCTGTCGTCACAGGCACCTCTTTGATGGATGCCCACTCATTCATAACTGGTTTGTGATCTACAAAGCCCCAAATATAATCTGAGAATGAGCCATGCTTTTCCTGTATTTGGAGATATGCTTTAGCATTTGTCACCACGCTAGCTATTTTTAATTTATTGCGTACAATCCGTGTGTCTTGCTGCAATTCCTCTAGCTTGTCTGCTGTATAATGGATAATTTTTTCCACATCGAATTGATCAAATGCCTCACGATAGCCTTCACGCTTTTGGAGAATCGTCCACCAGCTCAAGCCAGCCTGTGCCCCCTCCAAGCAAAGCATCTCGAATAAATGCTGGTCATCATAGACCGGTACACCCCACTCCTTGTCATGGTATTCCACATACAAAGGCTCATCTAGCTTGACCCAATCACATCTTTTCATTTTTATTCCCTCCATTTTATGTATCCTTTACTTAATAGCTGTAATGCAAAGCCATCCTTTACTTGATTTTTCCGTGACATAAACGGTTTGAAAACCGATACGTTCTAATAGTTGCTTCGTTGCCTCAGGTGTTTGATAGGCTTTCATATGATAGTTCATCTTGTAGAGCTCTGCTATGATAATAAATTTCCCACCGTTTTTCAGAACCCGCCATACTTCCTCTACATCCTGCTCCAAGGATGGCCAAAAATAGTGCGTTTGAAAGGCGGTAATCGCATCAAAAAACTGATCATCGTATGGAATGTTTGAAACGCTTGCTTCTTTCACAAAGACCCTACCACTGGCAACATTTGCTTTATTCAATTTGATTGATTCCTTCACTGCCTGTGTGGAAAAATCTATCCCATATATTATACCATTTGGATTCAATTTGGATAAAATTTGGAGCGTTTTCCCACCACCACAACCTATGTCTAATACACGATCACCGTCATTGATAGCTCCTTGCCTAATGAACCATGCATTCATACCACGATGGGCAAAATTCATAATTTGTAGCATCGTTGAGCCAATCCATCCATTTGGCTTTTTCGCTTGTTCAATTAACGTTTGTAAGAGTGACATGATTGGATTCCCCCCTTCAAGTAAGATTGTTAAAATAAAACTTAGAGCTTTAAAATAAAAACGCTTACTAGTTTGTACGTACTTCAAAACAATTTGTTTCATTTTTTACAAAGGAGGAAGATTTTATGATACAACAAGCAAAGCAGAGGGACGCTCATGCTGCTGCCTCATTAGCCTTACTGCTCTGGCCCAATCATACACTAGAGGAATTTACTGAAGAGATGACACAGCTGCTAAAGGAAGAAAACGCAGCTATTTTCCTTGCCTTTGATGATGACAAAGCAGTTGGATTTGCCCAATGCCAGTTAAGAACAGATTATGTAGAAGGTACCGACTCGAGTCCAGTCGGCTATTTAGAAGGCCTTTTCGTGAGGGAGGACTATCGCCAGCAGGGCTATGCAAGACTGCTTGTGGAGAAATGTGAGCAATGGGCAAAGCATAGGGGCTGTCTAGAGTTTGCCAGTGACTGTGAATGGGACAATGATGAAAGCCTAAGGGTTCATCTTCAGCTCGGTTTTACAGAAGCCAATCGCATCATTTGCTTCACAAAAAAATTATAAAAATGGCTGACAAAAAAATCACAGGCGTTGCAAACATAACACCTGTGATTTTTCGACATTTTTTAGTTTAGATATGTATTGTTGGAAATATTTCGTTCGCGCTCATCTATGATTAAATGGATCATTAATGCGAGTTGTTGTTCGATTCGCATATTATTTAGATGTAAGATATCAGCAATCACATTCTTTTGCTTCTCTGCTAATTCCATCTCCTCTAGCATTAACATAATTTCTTCTTTTGTCAGCCCAAACATACTCATATCACCCCAATACTCTCTCTTTTTATTATTGTAAAATCATTACTCCCATTTCATATTTAGCGAATTTTTATCTTATTTCGTGAACCATTTTTACTAATTATAGGTTTAAACATGGAAAATAATCAATCTATTATCTACATTTATTTAATATTTTTTTTACATTAAGTAAAAACTTTTATTATGTTTGTTATAACTTATACAAAGATTGTATAAGTTTTCCTGTGGAATATTTCAAAATATTGCAGTAATTGCAACAAGACATCTATACCATTATAAAAATATTCTTGCATTTTGTCGAATTATAGATTTTTTTTGCACAAATTATAATTAATTTACAGCCCAAACGTATTCCTTTACCCATTTTTCACATATATAAAATATCAATACACGAATCCATAAAAAAAGTAATTTCAAAATTGAAACTACTTGTCTTATTTGTATAATCGGCTTTTATATTATTTTTTTAATATCATGTTTCACTATTTCTATTTTCATGTCCTCAATTTGGGAAACCTTTGATGCTGTATCCTTCTGCCATGTCGCTGACTGTACATGTCCTTGCACAAATAATTGGCTGTTTTCCTGGACCACCGCTGGAGCCTTTACTGCAGCTATATCTGTATGACGCATTTCCAATAATGATTTATTGGACAACGCTAAAAATGGTCTAGCCGCCTTATCCACCCTACAATTTTCAATACGCCCCATTGATTGATCTGACCAAATCATGGCATAAGGGCTTTCTTGATCATCTTTAAAATAGCTATTAGCTATCTCAAAAATTGCATCAATGCACGTGATTCCGTTTGCTTCCATTTGTTCAAAGGTGCAATAGTGTGTAAATAATCGGGCATTGTTGATATAGATATGGTGGCTTTGCAGCTCTCGAATCGTTGTATGATGCATCATAATTTTGGCATGTTCATTACCATAAACACCACCTGATTGCCCAAATTGAATAATCGATTGCTGTAGCTTTAATCCACTAGCATCAACAATAATATGAAATTGCTGATGGTTTTGAATTTTACATTGGTTCATCGAAACATTTGCCTCATCCACAATGGTAAGCCCGACAGCCATGCCATTACGAACATGACATGTATGAAATTCCACCTTGCTATTTTCAATCAACACCTGTGCCTTGACATGCCGTGAAACTTGACAATCATAGAACTTGGCTTCGGTTTTTTCTCCAAGATACAGCCCATGACTTTGACCATCTGAAAAAATAGAATCAGATACCATTAGTTCACTGCGATGAACCACCATATTCGTATCAAGATGCTCTTTTATTTCACAGCCATCCATCCTGAAAGTCGTGCTATCAAACAATTGAATGCCTACCCCTTGCCCTTGGTGAACTAAACAATTGGTCATCGTCATCTCACTTGACGCAGCCATTACTTGTGCCTTGTCATGCCCATGAATTTCACAGTCCTCCATTGTCAGCTTGACATGACGAATCGCAAAAACACCATGCTTCTTCCCTTCCAACAGCATACAATTCGTCAGGCTTAGCTCACAGTTTTGAGCGATAATCTGTGCCTTCCTATGATGCTCAAATGTCGTGTCGACTAGAATAACACTAGAGCCATTCGCCACACGCAAACCAAAATGATTCAGTGGCGTTGCAAGCACTGCACAATTTTTCATCAGCAAACTACCATAGCTCACCATCATCTGCGTTCGAATCAATTGCTCCTCAATCACACAATTCTCAAGCTGTAAATCGCCTTTCACATACAGCCCCTGCCCTTGCCGGAACCGTAAATTACGCATCGCGACAGGTGTTTGATAACGAATAAATACGCCACCCTTGATGGTCACATTGCCAACCCCATACAACGTCAGCCGCTTGGCAATATCCAAGCTTTCCTCATAAATCCCATCCCGAATTTCAATCATATCCCCAGGCGCCGCCTCTTCAATCGCCTGCCCGATACTTTGATAACGATGCATAATACTCCTCTTCACCACAAGTACAGCCATTTACACACTCCTAACCAAAAAATGTTCATACCCTATTTATATACCGAACATGCTTGTGCTTATTCAATTTTGTGTAAAATTGCTGGAATATGCAGGCGTTTATTTGGAATGTTTGACGGTTTAATGAAAGTGGGGTGGTTTTAGGCTTAAATATGAACAGCGGTTAAGGGTCTGCTGTTCGTTTTTTGGGTTGGTATCGGGGTTTTAGAGTCTATTTATATTACACTTAGTTAATGTAAAACAATGACGGTATTTATTGAAGTTGCTGAGAATGACGAATCCTCAGCAACTTATATTCCACTTAGTTAATGTAAAACATTTCGAGATTGCCAGATGGTTGAGTAAATGCTCCATTTATATTCCACTTAGTTAATGTAAAACAGTCACAGGTGGAGGCTCAATTTCAACGTGGTGAAATATTTATATTCCACTTAGTTAATGTAAAACACGTTTGCGCAACGTTGGACGATTGTTAGGTGCTTTATTTATATTCCACTTAGTTAATGTAAAACTGGCAGTGCTATACAACGACATCGAAAATCTTCACCATTTATATTCCACTTAGTTAATGTAAAACGTTGTTGATTCTGTCGGTTACTATGCAACATGCTATATTTATATTCCACTTAGTTAATGTAAAACTATTTTCGTTTTAGCAATGCCTGCGTCGATAAGAAATTTATATTCCACTTAGTTAATGTAAAACAAAAAGCGAGCAACGAGTCGTTACTTTCGCATAATCATTTATATTCCACTTAGTTAATGTAAAACGTTAAGCACGCAGGCAAATAAGTAACACGCTTCGTTATTTATATTCCACTTAGTTAATGTAAAACGTCAATAGCGTTACTTAACGGACAGAAACGTAGAAATTTATATTCCACTTAGTTAATGTAAAACATTTCTGCATTTGTTTGTTATATTCATTAATCATTCTTATTTATATTCCACTTAGTTAATGTAAAACATTTCTGCATTTGTTTGTTATATTCATTAATCATTCTTATTTATATTCCACTTAGTTAATGTAAAACGCCTGGGCAGCTCTGTTTATAGCTCTCGATAAAACAAATTTATATTCCACTTAGTTAATGTAAAACCTTGGCACAACAGCGTCTACTGATAAAAGTGGAGCTATTTATATTCCACTTAGTTAATGTAAAACCTTAGGAGGTCTAGGGATGTTAAACACCACATCTATATTTATATTCCACTTAGTTAATGTAAAACCCATTAGCAAATTTAAGCATTAATCTACCTGCAACATTTATATTCCACTTAGTTAATGTAAAACGAAAAAGTTAGAGGATAAATCAACAGCATTAATGTTTATTTATATTCCACTTAGTTAATGTAAAACGAAAAAGTTAGAGGATAAATCAACAGCATTAATGTTTATTTATATTCCACTTAGTTAATGTAAAACTTACCTTGCCGACTGTCGTATCGATTGCATTGGTAATATTTATATTCCACTTAGTTAATGTAAAACGTAATACCTCAGTGGATTCAGACGTATATGAATCATCATTTATATTCCACTTAGTTAATGTAAAACTGTTTGGTATATTTATAGACTCCAAAATATTCATGATTTATATTCCACTTAGTTAATGTAAAACTTTTGTCGGCTATTCGTACTCTTAGCGCTATTTTGATTTATATTCCACTTAGTTAATGTAAAACTTTATTGACTTTGAGGGTAGGACCACTTTTTACACCATTTATATTCCACTTAGTTAATGTAAAACGTAATGGTGCTTGGGATTAATAGAAAGATATTGTGCATTTATATTCCACTTAGTTAATGTAAAACCTCGTCAAAACTACGTTCCTATCCTTAACCCTGATATTTATATTCCACTTAGTTAATGTAAAACTGAAGGTGAGAAAGATGAACGAAACAGCCAAAGCTATTTATATTCCACTTAGTTAATGTAAAACCGTATTTTCCTCTATGTTCCAATGGTTATATTCATATTTATATTCCACTTAGTTAATGTAAAACGCAGAATCTTACAACACAAACGCCAAGATTATCAATATTTATATTCCACTTAGTTAATGTAAAACGTTCAACCTCTGCCTTTTTAATATCCTGTTCACATATTTATATTCCACTTAGTTAATGTAAAACCGCATTTGATTGTAATTCGTGAAATCCCGTTCAATATTTATATTCCACTTAGTTAATGTAAAACGGCAGAGCTATCAAGATTACAAAATTATCAAAATAGAATTTATATTCCACTTAGTTAATGTAAAACGAATTATCACGCTCTAAGCTGTGCGTATAATCTGTCATTTATATTCCACTTAGTTAATGTAAAACATCGTTCTATATTGTTCAGTAAGCGCTACTCATTTATTTATATTCCACTTAGTTAATGTAAAACACTTACCTTATTTGTTTCTTTATCTATCCATAAAAAATTTATATTCCACTTAGTTAATGTAAAACTCGTTGAATGACCAACTGTGGAGAGCGTTCATTAATTTATATTCCACTTAGTTAATGTAAAACGGTTGGTCTTTCTCCTATACGTGTTACGTTTACTACATTTATATTCCACTTAGTTAATGTAAAACTCTATCTTTTCAGCAGCAATACCAGTCACTTCTGATAATTTATATTCCACTTAGTTAATGTAAAACTGCTATGAAACTACCAAAATCATCGTGCATTTCAAATTTATATTCCACTTAGTTAATGTAAAACTTTGTGCCGCTATCCGTTCTTTGGCGGTTGTTGCGTATTTATATTCCACTTAGTTAATGTAAAACCTTTTGCGTAGTCATACAGTTCTTGCAACTCTTTAATTTATATTCCACTTAGTTAATGTAAAACCGCCGGCAACTGTTCCTGTATAAGAAATACCTTTATTTATATTCCACTTAGTTAATGTAAAACCAGTGTGTGCTGCCAAAATTTCAGAGAGACGAAAAAATTTATATTCCACTTAGTTAATGTAAAACGTAAACAGCACATGTTTAAAGATGCTAAATGATTTGATTTATATTCCACTTAGTTAATGTAAAACCCGTATCATCAAATAATGTGTAGGAGTTAAGCTAACATTTATATTCCACTTAGTTAATGTAAAACCCCACCTTAAGCATAATCAAAAAACCCTTATTTTTCAACGCTTTGACGGCTTGTAATTTACGACAAATATGATTATTTGCAGTCAATCGGTAGTCCAGAAATTTGCCTTTACAATCAAAGTGCCCTCAAAGCTAGGTATGATATGCCTGGAAGGAATATTATGTTGTAAAATGATTCACTGCAATTCTACTAAAAGAGAGTTTGAATACAATCGATACTCACTTTTCTAGTCTTTACTAATAGAATAGATGACTATAAAAACATGCTTTCAAAATCTTTCTCGACCCCATACACAGTTTTTTTCATATTTTCGGGATTGGCAATTCGGTAAACATAAATTGAATCAATATTCGGATTAGCCTTTGTTGCTAATTCAGCTAGGCATTGTTTTAAAAGTCCTTCAGTAATTTCTCCTTCAAATAAAGAATTTTGTGTCCACGTTAAATATTTTTTCAATACTTTATGGACTTTTCCCACCGTTTCACATCCACATCATACGCAATCAGTACATACACGCTACCACCACGCTTTCAATGCTTTATAATCTTCATCACCAATCAGATGTTTAATTAATTTATAACATTCTAGACGAATTAAAAATCGGTAAGAGGTTTGTCTGTTTAATTTTCGATGTTTAATGGTCGTGCTCATTCGTTTTTCGAATTCAGCAATAAAAATTTTACGTCCTGTTTCGTTTAATAAGCAAATATGTTCTTCGATATATTCGAAATGTTCCGCACGAATCATCTTTTTGTTTATTAACATAAAAATTAAATTATCCATTAACAACGGTTTGAAGATTTCTGCAATATCCAGAGATAGGGAAAATCTTCGAGAACCTGGTTCATGTAAATAGCTAATTGTTGGGTTTAATTGCGTTTTGTACATTTCAGATAATACAGCTGTATACATTAAACTATTGCCAAATGAAATAAGTGCATTAATTGGATTTGTAGGCGGACGTTTTTCTCTCTTTGTAAATTGAAAATCAGGATTTTTAATAATCGCATTAAAGCATTGATAGTAAGTAAAGCGAATTTTCCCCTCTATGCCCATTAAGGTTTGTATATCCGTAGCATCTGCAACTTGTTTCTTTAGTTGCGTTATTTCATTGATGAATGGCTCTACCTCATCTTTGTAGCGACGAATATTGCGTAACATATGATGAATAGCACTATAGACAAATTGTTGTGCAATATACAACCTTTTATTCAAGTCCATTACATGGGCTGCTTGCTGGACATCAACGAAGCCCGCCACTTTTTTTCGTCTAGGTGTGTAACTACCTGAATAGTAGCCGTAGTAATTATAAAAATGTATATTTACATCTTTTTGATTCATCAAATTAAAAAAAGAGGTGTTAAAGTCCATTTCCGCAAATACATGTAGATTTTCTGTATTTTCTATTGGTAATGTTTTTTTCGTACCATCTTCGAATATTAAATAAATAGTAGAATCTTTTCTTTGAATCCTTCCGTTATTAAATAAATATACATTTTTCATTCCTCTTCACCTACCCAGCAAAATGAATAATAAGCACATTTTGTACAATATCTTAATTTTTTCTTCTTAGGAGGCTTGTCTAGCTGAATAATTTGTTGGATTTGGGCTAACCATTTAGGAATGGCCTCTCTATCCTCTTCCGTTAATTCAATTTCATCAACACGTTTTTCTTTTGGATAATGTATTTTGCCTTTTCGATATATCCCCATTTGCTCAAGTACGAATAAATAATATAGAAGCTGCGCCTTATCAGCCTGTTCCATTTTACTACTAGATTTCACTTCTCCTACATAATGCTTGTCCATCATATCAATCCGAATTAAATTTTCTATCAATACTTCTTTTGACTTTTGGCGTTGATAGGACGTATCGTGCAATACTTTCCCTTGTTGTACTTTATCGTCCTCATCCTCAAAGCCAAGTTGATGTGAATGTAACCATAGCTTGTGCTCGCATACTTTCAAATATTGGACTTGCAAACCGGTTGCCTTTAAATCGTCCCATTGCATATGCTTTCACCCCTTGTATGGCATTTTCCATAATTAATGAAAGAAGCTATCTACATCATTTGCAAGAATTAAGCCGAGTTCCTCTGTATATTGATAGGTCACAACTGGGTATTCTGTATAGCGATCAACTCTAATTGTTGAAATAATCTCTCCATTTTTTCGTTTTCTTGCATTATCGTATGCCCAAGTGGCGATTGGCACTGTGAATTTTTGTAACTCAATTAACAAATTAATCTTCGCCTGCCATGCTAATCTTTTAGATAATTCATTCTTTATATTCTCTATTTCTAATTCATTTTCCCTATAAACACCATATGGTATCACCAATTGATTTTGAATATCTCTTAAGGTCGGCTTATTCTCCTCTTGATAAGGTAATAAATCCTCATACCAAGCTAATGTTTCATCGAATGTTTGAATATATTCGCACTCTGCTCCTAAAGCTTCTCTACTATACACTTGCTCCACAATTTCCATTTTAATTTTCTCATCCATTAGCTGATTGTTATATTGCAGTAGCACTTCCTTGGATTTAGAAAAAATTGTAAAATCAACAACAGATTTTTTGTTGTTCGCAATACCTGATGGCAATGGCTGGCCTGTAAAAACGTAAATATTTGGTATGTTTTTTTCATAATCTCGCGTTCGATAAATACGTCCCATACGTTGAAATAAACCTGATGCCTCTGAAAGCTCAGTAAATAAAATATCAAAATCAATATCAACGCTTGCCTCTACTAACTGTGTAGTAATCCATATTCCCGTGTTTAGGCAATCTTTGTTTCCTAATGCTAAAATTGCATCTTCCTTTTCTTGACGGTGCTTGGTGATAAAACGACTGTGTAAAAGAGAAGCCTTTACCCCTGTTTCTTCAAATTCTTTATATAATTGCTGTGCTTTCGTGACCGTATTCACAATGATTAATACCTTTTTTTCCATTGGATGCTTTAAAATTTCTTCTATCGTCAAATCCTTTTCAACAATTTGCATAAAATGACGCTTAATTGGCTGATTATTGGCAGCGAATTTTAAAAATGGGTCTTCTCGTTTTTCAAATGGCACTTCCAATCGTTTCAACGCTTCTATGAAAAGTGGTGGCAATGTGGCAGTCATAATTAAAAACTTACCGCCTATATCCGTAACATACTTCAACCCTAATACGATAAAGGCAGCTAATCTTGCGCTGTACATTTGAATTTCATCAATGATAATTTTGCTATAGGCTAATGTGGCAAGTTTCATTTCAAAGCCTGGATATAACCCGACAAAATCAATAATTTGATCGATTGTCGTCACTGTAAGCGGCATAGATAAATTTTTCGCATGTGTAATCGTTTTTAAATCAAGGTCTTGCTCATCTGCACGTTTGACATATTCAGCATGCATACCACTATGTAGCAATCCTGTATTCTTTTTGCTGCAACCAATTTCATTAATCAATCTGTCATAAATCGCATTGATGGACACTTTTAATGGCAGCGTGAAAATGCCCTTGTCATTACCAAGCCACCAAAGAGCTGCTTCTGTTTTACCAATCCCCGTTGACGCAATGACTATATGATTCTCTTGTTGGAGAGTATATAAATAGTCTTGCAACTCATTCCTAGTGCGCTTTTTATTATCAAAATACTTTTTCATTTTTTGCGGTAAATCTTCAGGAGGAATTTCAACTTCATAATCTCCACTTGCCGCATAATCCAACTTGTTTAAAAAGCCCTTTATGCGAACGAAACGATACAGTTGCTCACGGTTTTTAAGAAATGTTCGATCGGTAAATTTTCGATAATCAAATTTAGGTTCTTCACGAATATTAAAATCATCATTTAATAGTGACACATATTTTTGTAAATCCTTTTTAATCTCATCACCACTCTCGTACATATTTTGCTCTGCTCGTTCGTGGTGATAATAAACAGCTAAAATTAATAACGTAGCATCCTCTTTACCATAGTGAGTGATTAGATTTTTAATCGGCATAAAAGCACAGCTTAAGTAATTGTGAGGAATTTCATCTATTTCAGGAAATAAATCCTCTATACGCTCTTCTATTGTGCGTACTTTATTCTGAAATTTGGTATTTGCCTTTCCTAAATCATGGTACTTCACCGCTTGTAATAAAATGTCCCAATCTTTCTTTGACAGTGCATTTGGATAAATCTTACGAAATATTTCCCATTTTTTTATTAAATGGTTTGTATGCTCAATAATCGTTTGTGCGGCGGATGTTTTTGTTGCTGATTTTGCTAGTAGCTTTTCAAACATCTACAAACCTCCTTATAAAAAAAGAATGGAGAACATTCCCCCACTCTTATACTAAAAATACGGTATAGCCATCCTTATCGAAAAGCACGTTTTCATATGCAGCAAGATAGTTAGTTGAAGAAGCCGGTACATGGGAAACAATCACCTTTTCCCACTGACGAATGTGCTTTCCTTTAGCAATTTCTAATAATTTATATGTTTTATTTAAACGATAGGATGTACCGACTTTTCCATAAATATCATTCTTGGTCATCGCTTGCGGAATAAAAATATCAAAATCAACTCTCTTGTCTTCATCCATTTTTTGAATTTCTAACTCCACTTCCGTCACTACATTAATCTGCAATAAATCCTCGCGTCTACCTAGTGATAAATATTCAGCAGGTGATTTTAGTGCGTCAATAATGATTGGAATGTATTGCTTGTCCTCTGGTACAATATGCAATACTAGTTCGACATCTACTAATAGCTCTGTTGTGGAAACACCGCGTGTAATCCCCTGTGCTTTCCCATCTGATAACTCCACTTTCAACTGATGGCGACCTTGCTCATACGAACTACCAGCAAACTCATAGCGCGTCCATAAATCATTGACCTTTGCATGATATTTCCCCTGAATACTCACCTGCATTGGCACATAACTTGTAAAGCCACATGCCGCATGCACCATGCCAATAACAGTTGAGTACGGGGGCAGTGGATATGATTCCTTTAATTGAAAACTCGTAGGCTTTTTGTAGTTCACTAGGTTCTGATAAGCCTCAATCCGAATCCCCTTCATATGTTCACCTGCTTACTTATAATAATCTGATACAGACTGCTCTAGCTGCGCGAAGAAGTCTGCCATTGGTTTTGCTTGTAAACTTTGCTCAATTTCCTCGTCGTTTGCTAATAATCCTTTGACTAAGCCAACATTTGTATGTTGTTGAATATGTGAATCCAATGCTAAAATTCCCTCAACCGTTGCAACGGCAAGCTTATTATTTTGAAGCTTTAACCGATTTTCGAAAAATGGATTTTTTAAATCATAGACACCACCGATCGCAAAAATTGGAGTTAAATTCTCTCGACGCCCTTTTATATCACGATATAAAAATTTTAATGTACGTAATAAAGAAATAACACGTTTAGCACGTTCCTCTAATGGAATTTCAATTTGATCGTTTGTATCAATCCCAATCTTATCTAAATCCACCGTCAGTGTGTAAGCATAAAAGGATTTATGAATTTCACTTTGTGCAATATTTCCACCTCTTAATTCCTCATTAGCTGTTGCACTTTTATGGCGGTCAAACAACCCTTTATTCGTTAAAAATTCTAAATCTGTATTATAACTTTCCAATGCGACAGCATTGGATAAGCGTACCACGGCAGCACGAGTTCTCGTTGGTTTTACCGTTTTCATATAGCCGAACAAATCAATTTCAGGATAATCTGCGATTGTTGCATCTGGGTGAAATTGAATAACGGAGCCATCCATACCTAATGGCGTATGATTGATATCCATTTGTTCGACAATGTTATAACGCAATGCTTGACGTGAAATATACGTGTACACTTCATGATCTCCGCGGGAAATTTTTTTCAAAGAAGCAACGTTGCCAACACCCTCACCATAGTTGGCACTTTCTGCTTCAACTATCATACTGACTGTTAATCCTTTTTTATTCATTTACTTGCTCCTCCTTTGCCATATCCTCTTTTTCGAAATCTTTTCCATTTAATCCTATTAAAAATGCGTAGCCAATTGTTTGGAATTTTTCAATATCACTGAGTGTTGTTGTGAAAAATAGGGGGATACCTAATTTTTCATGGCGTTTATAGCTATACGCCTGTACAATTGTTTCCATAAATTTATTAGGATTTTTTACTTTTAAAGCATTTAACAAACGGTGTGAAATAGCATTTAATTTTGTTTCTTGACCTCGATATACTTTTCTTAATTCGTAGCCGCTAATCCGAATATTTCTTAACTCTTTATCTGTCATATAATGCGAACCTCCATTTAATGCATAATTTGAAATTTTCAGAATTTTACAGATGGAAAAAGTATCCGTATATTTATCATCGATTACTAAACGTATTAAACGATAGAGTAAATCACTAAAGCGTTGTCCATTATAAAAACGTCGAATAACTTCTTGATAGAGGCTTATATAGTCTCCATTTTCCTTAACAAATTTCCCCGTCAAGTAATGGAAGTCATTCCGGCTATCATAAAGCTGCTGTGCTTTGTCACGGGATAACATATTGAATGTATAAGGTCTGGATTCATTATTTTTGTCATATTTAACAATCTGGATATTATCAATTTCTAAATTCTTCTTGTTTTCTGCGTGTTGATACATTTCATTGATAATTTTTGAATATGCCATTTCCTCCAGCTTATCGCGTGTATATTCTTCTCCTCTATCGTTGCGCAACTGGATTTTATTGTAAGCTAGTAACTCGACAATGGATTGATTGCTATTGATAAAGAGACCTATCCCATTTTTCAATGTGAAGCCTAATGGCAGACAACTATACACAATATTACAGATTGGACAAATAAATAGATTGCGATGATGGTTCCAATAATGTGAGGATTTTCTTGCCCCATCAACCCCTAAATTTTGTACCCAGGTAAGATCAAATGCCTCTGAGATAGACTTCATTTTATTGTCACAGCACGCACATGTTAATTTATTTTTTCCATACTTTTTTTCATCTTTTTTTGACGTTAGAAAATCTTGAGCAGGTTTGATGAAGTAATTAAAATATTCTTCATAGAGATCCTTTTTACTCGCATTGCTATTTAGGAAAGAGACATTGGACCAAAAACCTTGAATAACTTGATATGTAAGGACACGTGGGATGATAAATCGCTTTGCATCCTTATGCTTTAAATGCTCGACAATTTGTAGTAATGCGTCCACAGCGTCTCCAATTTGAGGCTGAATTTTTTCCAAGGTTTCTTTTTTCCTCTGTGTTACCTTTTTTAAACTTTTTGCAGCCTCTAAAAAATCAAATGGAATCGCAGACAGAAATGGATAGACATTCTTATAACTATTCGATGACAGCCAGTATTTCACTTTTTCAATATGGGCATTGAGCCGTTCTAAGTTTTTTTCATCTCCAATGTCAGTTTTCGCTCTTAATAAAAACTCTACAATAGTAGGATTAGTCATTTTATAGTAATTTGTTTCATGTCCATATTGAGCAGATAAATAGGCAAAATAATGTTCTTCGAAGTTCGCTAAATTGCTTTCTGGAAAACTAATAGTCTGATAATCGCTCTTACTATACTCTAGCTTTGCATAGTCAAATACACGGCAAAGTCCCAAAATACTGGCATTGTAAATTGTTTCATCTAACTGTAGTTCAATCATTCACTTCACCTCCTATTCATTCACCATTTCAATGCAGCCTAGCATTTGTGATCTTCTAAAACCAATACCCGTCTGCGTTAATAAAGCTAAATCTTCTGGATGTCCTCCTAGTACAAAGCTTCCTTCAAAACCATTCAAATAAAGAATTCCTTTTTCATTTAAATTTTTAAGCTTGTCATGCTTTAACTGCACAACTTTTTTATGCATCATTACTGATGTAAAAACTAGTGGCTGATGCAATGTCCGCCCAGCAACAGATTTTAGGCATTCATTTGCTGCATAATTCAATTCCTTCTCATAATCAGGATCATCAATATTTAAATATTGATTGTTTTTATCTTTAATAACGATGGTGCTGTTTGTTTTAAATAGAGCTTGAGATTTTGTAGGTAATTTTTCAGATAAAAATTTAACATGCTTAATGTGTAGGGTGTATGACTTATATTGCATTTGCTGATGCTCAAGTAAGCCATTATACAGAGTTATCATAAAATTTATATCAGAAGAAGAAATGGTCATACGAATGTCTTGATGGATGATAAATTCATCACCTTCTAGCGTATAACCATTTAAATAAATCGCTCCTGTAAAAGGACGCATCGCCTTGTTAGCTTGATGTTCCTCAAAGCTATACAAACTTTCCTTTAATTCTGGATTGACAGAAGATAGTCCGGCTTTAACTACACTCCCAGCTAAAAAATGATAATGCTTAGGTATTTTCTCCGCTTCCATAATGATCTGCAACCTCATTTGGCTTCACCTCCTTTTTATTTCATAGACTACTCCTAGATATAGTAAGGATATTTTTAGGAGTTAATTTACATTTATAGTAATTTATTTTTCACAATTAGTCAATATTTTCTAAAAATTAAATTATTATTAAAACTATATAGGATAACTATTTATTTTGTGATTTTATTCTCATTTATTTTCTTAGCTTTTATTGATAAGATAGGAAAATCATGTTTAACTAAGTGGAATTTAAATATATATTTTTAAATAATGTTTAATTTTTTAGAAAACTATCTCATTTTTTATTAACTATGTGGAAATTTACTTACTTCAAGTTCTTACTTTCTTAAAAAAAACTACAAAAGAGCCTACTTGAGACTATTTCGAGTAGGTTTTTTACATAGCTGATTACTTTTAGTAATTCTAACTAAACTTCATTTAATTTCCTTTACCCTCTTCACTATACGCCGATTACACATGATGAGGATGTAACACAAGTAAGGCAAATTTATAAAGCATGAAAATATTTAACATAGATACAAAACTCCCTATGAGAATGTGCTCGACATGAACTATTACTTGAATGAAATGGATTTTCCCCTCTTTATAAAAATTGCAGTGAATCATTTTACAACATTAAATCCCTTCAATGCTTTCCATGCCAAGCATTGAGGCACTTGAATAACAAAGGGAAATTTTCAAACTACAGATTGACTGCAAAAAAATGATATTAGTCTCAAAGTACAACCTGATAAAGCGTTGAAAAATAAGGTTTTTTTGATTATGCTTAAGGTGGGGTTTTCATTAACTAAGTGGAATTTAAATATTCACAAGCTGCTGAACTATCAGAACAGTCACTTGGGTTTTCATTAACTAAGTGGAATTTAAATATGATGTAATGGACTTTTTTGGTAACACACTTTCTGTTTTCATTAACTAAGTGGAATTTAAATTCGCCATCACCATCATCACCAGAACCCACAACTTCAGGTTTTCATTAACTAAGTGGAATTTAAATCTTAAATATCAACTTTTATATAGGCTAAAATCTTCTTGGTTTTCATTAACTAAGTGGAATTTAAATATAACAACGGCCACTGTCTTAAATTGATCTGTTTCTTGGTTTTCATTAACTAAGTGGAATTTAAATATTTTACGAAAATATTTCGATAACTCGCTACAAACTGTTTTCATTAACTAAGTGGATTTTAAATTGCATGCTCGTGATGCCATTCATGGTGCGCAAGGTGGGTTTTCATTAACTAAGTGGAATTTAAATTTATCATCTGTATAGCCACTATAAGCAAAAAGTTCGGTTTTCATTAACTAAGTGGATTTTAAATCATTGTGGTATAGGCTGGGTTCAAGCAAGTTCAGAGGTTTTCATTAACTAAGTGGATTTTAAATAAATCATCGTGCATTTCAAAAGATACAGCTGGCTCATGGTTTTCATTAACTAAGTGGATTTTAAATTACTCAGCAAAAAAATCTATTTTATATAAAGAATTAGGTTTTCATTAACTAAGTGGATTTTAAATTTTTGGGGTCCTGCTGTTGACGCTGGAAGGGATTATTGGTTTTCATTAACTAAGTGGATTTTAAATGTATGTTGTCATAACGCATACTGAAACAGATAATCGTTTTTCATTAACTAAGTGGATTTTAAATGTATGTTGTCATAACGCATACTGAAACAGATAATCGTTTTTCATTAACTAAGTGGATTTTAAATGTAGTAATGGCGCAACAAGTGGCTCAAACTCCTACGTTTTTCATTAACTAAGTGGATTTTAAATGCAGTATTAGAGGTCATTAGCAGTTCGATTGCACCTGTTTTTCATTAACTAAGTTTCATATAAATAGTAAGTTTTCACTGGCTCCCAGCCATTCACTTCACGTTTTTTATTAACTAAGTGGATTTTAAATCCGACTAGTCGATCACGTCCAATTGCCGTACCAGCTGTTTTTATTAACTAAGTGGAATTTAAATTTTGTGAAGAGATCGACAGCTGATAAAGATATTTCGTTTTTCATTAACTAAGTGGATTTATAATAAGTAAATAGGTTAGGAAGATATTGTTCAACTGAAGGCATTTTTATTTTTATTAGCAAGTGGCATTTAAACCCTTGCAATCTATTATTCCCTAAAAAAACCAACAACAACCGAATCCCCTCGATCATTGCTGGTTCTTTTCATTTACATTATTTCTTGCGTTTCACAAATACAATAACAAAAATAGCGGCTAAGGCTGCTAGGATGGCGATCATCCATACTGTGTTTGAGTTGGATGTTGTGTCATCTGCTGCGGCTGCTTGTTGCTCTTCTCTTGGTGTAGCGTTCGAAGACTCCATTTCTTTGGCATCCTCTTTCACCACTTGTGCAGTGCTAATTTGTACATATTGTAGTGTTGCTTCATTCGAGGCGGATGTTTCATGCTCGTGGCTATCGCCATGGCCTTCTGCATGATCCCCGTGGCTTTCCTCTTGCCCACCGTCATGACCATGATGGTGATCCGCTGCTGTTGTAAAAATAGAACGTTCTAGCTGTTGCCCTACCCAGCTTTTGGCATCTGTTGAATCGGCAAAGATGCGAGGGTGTCCTGACAGCATGTATGTTTTACCGTCGATGATGATTCCTGTTTGGTCACCTGTGACAACGTCTTCAATCGTACCCGTTGGTCCTTCTGCAAAGCCGCCCATTTGAATAAGCGTATGTCCGCCCATATCAAATGTAAGGTGCTCTGTTAAGAATGCAATGTATTCTTCTTTCGACATGGTTGCGTCAGGATTGGTTAGCTCAAGTTTATGATGAAAAAGTGCTGTATTTATTTCCTTGTACGTAATATCTCCCTCTAGAGAAGACACGTAATCCTCTTTTTGAGCTGCTTGTGCTAGCTCATCCACTGTTGCTCCGTCAAGGCCGAAAAAGCCACCTACCCAGCCTGCAAAGTCCTTGCGTGAGAGATTGTCTGTTGGGTTTAAGGCCATATCTTTGCCATTGTACCCAAGAAGCCCAATACTGTGTAGTACCATAATGTCCTGAATATTGACGGCTGTTTCAGGGACATCCGTGAATAGTGTACTTTTATCCATCGTATGGGCGTAGGCAACGGGTGCCATGAATAAAGTACTCATCAATAATAAAAGTAAATATTTTCTCAAAATGATTCCACCTTCCAATGCAATAGTATACAGCGTAAATGTGTTGGAAGTTTGAAATCAAGCACAATTTTCTATAGTTTGAATCGACGAATGAGGCCATTTAATTGTTCGGCCATTTCTGCTAAATGCTCGGCACTATGTTTAATTTCCTCCATAGAGCTTGCAGCCTGTTCAATGGTCGCCGATGTTTCCTGAATGCCTGCCGCTGACTGTTCAGAGACAGCCGCAATTTCATCGACTGCTTTATTAATCGTGACAGTATTGTGAAGAACCTCTGCTAGCTCCACTGACATACCTTCAATGCCTGTCGCAATGGCCTCAATAGCATCCGCAATTCGATTGAATGTCGTATTGGTTGCGGCCATTTGTGTTGTGCCCTTTTCGACTTCCTCATAGCCTTGCTCTAGCGAGGAGGCTACTGTATCGGAATCATCCTGGATTTTTCTTACAATCGCTGTAATATCATCGACGGAAAAGGCGACCTGTTCGGCTAACGTTCGAACCTCGTCAGCCACCACGGCAAAGCCTTTCCCCTGTTCCCCAGCTCTAGCTGCTTCAATCGCTGCGTTCAGTGCTAATAAATTTGTCTGTGCCGCAATATTTTGAATGACCGCTACAAGCTTAGAAATTTCTTGTGTTTGTTTACTGAAACCAGTTACCTGATCCACCGCGTTCTTTACCATCTGCTGAATCGCTTCCATTTGCTTTGTGGAAGAGGTCATTGCATCTCTACCTTCTTCTGTTAAAGCTTTGACTTCCTGCGAATATAGTTGAACGTCTTTACTGCCGTCATGAATAGTCGTTACTTTGACAGCAAAGTCGTTTATGGAGGAAGCGACATCTGCTGCATGGTTTGCCTGTCGTTCTGTACCGCTGGCGATTTCTGTTACAGTATGGGCAACTTGTTCTGTACCTGTTTTTACCTCTGTGGTTGACTGCAAAAGCTCCTCACTATGAGCCGCTACCTCATCCGACACTGTTTGAATATGTTTCAAGAGTCGATTTAAAATATCTGCCATTGTGTTGGTCGCTTCCATCAACTGGCCCACTTCATCCTTTGATTGAATAGGTAAAGGGGGCTCGCTTAAATCCCCCTTCGTCATTCGTTGCATACGTTCTGTTAATGTAATAATGGGTCTTGAAATACCACGAGCACTTAATAGCTCAATTATCACTGCTAGAAGAACAATCACCACACCTACGATAATGGCAATTCGCTGTTTCTGTTCCCCAGCGGCAACACTGTCTTTCCCTACTTCATTAATGGCTAGTTTTCGTTGCTCAGCTAAGCCTTCGTAGCCTTCACGAATAGACGTGGCTGTGTCATCCATTTTTGTGAGGTTTTGAGTAGCCAGATTGGTGTTCCCTTGGTCATATACCGCAAATACCTCTTGTTCAATATAACGGTTCCATTCTTTAGACATCTCCGCAAATTGTCCGAATTCGCCTGAGGAAGATAATGCTGATCGTTTTTCTTCGTTGCTTAGTTCCTTTGCAACATTATCCTGAAATATCTCTTTATACTTTTCTCTACCAGAAAGCACATAGCCTCTAGCTGCCGCTATTCTTAAATCAATGGACTGTGCCTGCTCGTAATCGATGATTAATAGTTGTAATTCTTGCTGTACAATTTGCTCTGTCGCATCATTGCTTTGCTTGATGGCAAAGTAATTGTAAACAATGTATCCCATCACGATTGCAATCACAATGCTAAAGGAAAAAACAATGCGTCTACTAATTGTTTTGAACTTCATTTGCAAAAACCCCTTATTTTCCTAATCTATTCCATCATTAAAAATCTACCATTTAATAAGGGCGATTAGCGGTTTTAGGAATTTTTTCTATATTTCCAGAAATAACTTGGTCAATATAATGTTTTTTATAGCATCTTTTATCTTACGCCTTTAGCACTATTCTTAATCCCAGCCATTAAACATTACATCGCCAATGGTTTGGCTATTAAAATAAGAGACGTATTTCCATTCTGTAGTAGATAGACTATGTAACGCCTCATCCTTTATTAGTAATGTTGTAAGTGTCTCCGCTTCCAAGCATTTTCGCATAGGAAAATATTTATGCAGGTGAGGCTTGGATAAAAAGGTAAAGCTACTCTCCTCCTGCTTGGCAAAGGCGATGTACGGCATCAAACGATGATGAAGAATCGTCAGTGTTTCTCCATCGATTTCGATCAATGCCTGCATATAGACAAAGGGCGTTTGATCGATAAATTGCCGTACCTTCGCTCGTTGTTCGCTTGTCACTAAATGGTACACCATCGACTGAAACATGCGCATGTCCTGCTCAATTAAATGCGCTGCATCGAAACCAGAAATTCCTTTTGTTAAACGCAAGCCATCCATCACTCCTTGTTATTTGCCTCTATATAGGACCTTCTCGTTCGGATGAGGCATTTCCTGCAAATCTATCCATTTCGTTTAATATGATAATCAATTTGTAAAAAGGGAATACCAAATAACGTCATCTGATGGCGTGCTGACAATGTCTTGTCATCTACCGCAGAAATTTGAAAATGCTCCTGTAAGGGTAGCCTCATTACATTTTTTCCTATCGCCAAATAAATTCCTGCATCTCCATCATGGCGACTTGTTAGGTGTAGCTGACCATTTTCTTCATAGGCATACAAAATGCCAACCATTGTTGAGAACGGGAGTGGTAAGGCTATATTCATATAGGTCGTTTCGTCGCTTGTGTGCTTCGAATAAATCGCGACAAAAACGGTTTGCTGTTGAATTGTCCGAATCCATGCACGTGGAGACGGACGGCTATCTTGTGCAGAATCAACCTGAACAATGCTACCCGTCATTTCAATTTGCTTACTGGAAAAGGGTAAATTGAGCTGTTGGAGAAAACGCCCCATGCCTTGATACAGAAAGGCAAAAGGTCGAAACCAAGTCTTCCATTGCACCGTCGAAAACAGACGATAGGTCGTTGTATGCTCATAAAAATGTGGAATGACAGGCGGTAGCTTTGCTGTATCGACAAAGTCCTGTAAGGCATCGACCAAGCCAGGGTGTGGTATATTCTCGTGATGTAGCTTCCCGCGAATTTGGCTTACAGGGAACTCAAACGGACGCTGTGTTGTTGGGGGGACAGCCATTAGCCAGGCGATGACCCCTAAAGCCCCAAAGAAAACACCATTGATCACACCATGGAATTGAAGCATTTCTGGAATGCCGATGGAAAAGTTTCCGCTGACACGACTGTAAACATACAGACAAGACCCAAGAATTGTCAGACAGAGCGCTCCATAGGAATTCCTCAGCAATAGCCCCTGTCCAAAAGGAAGCTTTGTTTTGAGCGCTACGAAAAACAAGCCGTAAATGGCGAAAATATAAAGAGCAACGGCAATGATTTCGATGAGAACGGAAAAGGCAATACCTATCGCAACAAGGATTGGTCCTGCTAGCAATATCATCACCATGACACGATACCCATTACTATCATGTAATCGACCTAAAAGTCCTACGGAAATGGGTAATAAACAAGCTGAATAATGAAAGTGAATCGCTGTTAACCACGTTATTAATGGTGAAAAACCCGTATCCATGTTGGCGACATAGGCGAAAAACCACAAACCACCAAGAGCTAGGTAGAAAAGCCCCATGTCGATAGCAAACTCCGCAATATTCGTAAAGCCTCGTTGTAAAAACCTTTTCACGCCTTGTATGGCAATATAGAAGGTATACAGTAAATACATGCCTGCCAAAACATTAGCCAATAAGCCATCCGTCGACCAATGCAGCAGTGTAACGGCTAGCATCATCCCAATAATGATGGCTTTGCCCGCTTTTGTAACATCGACAACCATTGAAACCATGGTGGGAACGAAAATCAGTTGAGCAACTGTTAGTAACCATAAGTAATTGGGTTGTCCACTAAGCACAAAGCAAATCACCGTGAACAAAATCCCTAGTAAAAAAATAAAATTACTTCGATTGTTGCGTAAATTCACCAGCATACATCATGAGCCTCCCTATGAATGGATTATGGATGGAGACATGAATGGTAAAGACATTTTTCGATTCATCAAAGCCTTCCTCTACAATGACTCGACCCTCTAACAGTCGAGGCATCGGGCATTCGAAACGCGAGAGGACAAAGCGCTGCTTACCTGACCGAATGACTAATGTCCCCTCTCGTGTCACCGTAAAGTGCAAATCGGAATAAAAAAGCGCGGGTATGCCTAAATAATCTTTCACAATTTTTTGGATTGGATCAATGGTCATCCTTGCATCAAAATGCCTGGTTTTCTGCGGGAAATAAAAGGTACGCTCCCATAGCACCTCTAGTTCCCCACTTGGCAGGGCTCTGCATGTATTCGAAATGGTAAAGGGGATATCCTCCCCTGACTCTGGGAACAGAAATCGCGTTTTCGCAGCCAGTGTATAGAAGGGACGCATCCATTTAGCACCAGATTTTATTTGATGCATCACGCCCTGAGCAAAAAATGGTTCATCTATTGGTAACGCATAACGCTGCTGTAGCATCGGATGAAGTCTCGCAAAATCATCCCCTAATATTGTTTGATAGATCGTCATCCTTGTTATCCTCGCTTTCTTTTGCAACTTTTAGCACTTGGTACATCCTTACTTAAGCTAAATCCGACAATTGACAACACCCATAAAGCGCTATTAAAGGTAAGTGGATTAAAGGGTGCTTGTACACTTGTCGGGTCCGCAACAATAGCAGCTATCGTCAAGAGCGGAAAAATGATAATTTGCATGCCAAAGAGCCAGCGTTTTCCTCGCGGGTAAAGCCAACATAAAGCAAAGAGAATTTCCGCTACCCCTATCCACATAACTAGCTGATCTGCATGGTTTAGGAATGAAGCCGTCATCTTTAATTCCTGCGGATGTAAATGGATAATCTTCGGTACAAGACCATGATAGAACCAGACAAAGCAAAAGAATAGACGCATGAGCATCGTTAAAAAGAATCGTCTATACTGTGCGGCAGGATTTTCTCCTTTTTCTAGCCATCTTTTTAAAACATCAAAGCTGAGTGCCGTCGCCCACCCCATTAATGGACGAAAAAGTAAATCAAAGAATACGCCAAGCTTGCCGTAGCGTGTGTCATAATCATATTGGGTCAGGAATGTCAGCCCCTGTTGATGCGGGATATATTGCCAATAGCCCTTTCCCTCCGCTATGGGTGAGCGCTTTTGAGGCGTACCAAAATGCAGTGAGGATGTTCGCGTGCCATTTTCTTTATGATGCTCCCCCTTGCTTTCTCCCCAGCCGCTTACCTGTAAGCCTGGCATGACCTTCGTTTCATAGGTAAATCGCTGTGGCTCCTCAGGTGCTTTTTTCGGACTATATGTAATGGATGTAAAACGTAAATCCCATTGTTCATGCAGCTGAGGATTTTGTGTATAATCCCATGCTTTCTCTATAGGAGCCTGAATGTCTATCTCGACATAAATAGGTTTTCTGCTCATAAACTCACTCCTTTTTTTGATGAAGCCACTATCATTATAGCAGTAAATTGATAACCTTCTATTAAATGGGTATGCAAATTACGTTTCTCAATAAAAATAAAAAACTTGAATCGAAATGATGACTTGAGTCTAATGGTATCGTTAGTACTATTAGTTTTAACGAGAATACGAGGCTTTATTGATGATGGTATACCCATGTCCTATGTCTTCTTCACATTAGGCATCATGAGCATGCCTTTATGTACTACACTCATTCACTCTCTAGAGGTTATGGGAGGAGCGGACAAAGCTAGAAATTTAAATAACAACAGCCCCTCTATTTAATAGAAGGGCTGTTGTCTTTCGTGTTCAAAATTAAGCTTTTGAAGGGTCCTTTCATAAAATGTTATGGTTTTTGACAAGCAAAATTATAGCCGCCGATTTTTCTAGCCTCTGTCGCATTGGTTTGTCCATTTACACCAGCATCATCTCGGGAGTCAATGATTGGATTGCCTCCCTGTGCAAAGCATTTGTTCATATAATTCATTTTTTCTTTATGTGTCAAGTATCGGTCCCAGAAGAAATAGCCTATGAAAGAAACCAAACCAATTCCTGCAAGCCATGCTATAACAGCATATGGTGTTACTTCTCCATCTTCATTTTCTTTATAAATAATTGTGCCTTCATAATTGTCCATGTCTAGCCCAAAGGTTAAAAGTTTATGATGAACCTCATTAGGAGATAGTGATTCAAGAGATTCGTAATAATTTAATTCTTCATCTGTGAAATGATATAATTTCTGAGCTGCTTCTTCATCAAACTCTAATGTTTGTGTAGCCAAGTTATAGTAGATGGATTCGGCTAAAACACTTTCTTTACGTCCATATTCATCAGCATTCGCAAAATTCGGAAAAATTGTACCAACAATCAACGTAACAATCAAACTGCAAATAAAAAATTGAAGCTTCTTCATCACAATGAACCTCCTTGTTTTAATTTGTTTATGGCAAAATATTACATTAATGGATAATGTAACATTATCTTTATTATACATATAATCCAGATAAATGTATAATATATAAAGAAAGTGAGGTGTTTTTTTGTATTTCTCAAATATACAATTATTAATGCTTGTATTTGCTTTTGTTATTGCGATTTTCAGTGTAATTAAAGTGTATCAAATAAAAAAAGAGTATTTGATTAAACACAGAGAATTAGAGGTGGAATACGAAAGAATCCAACTGGAGAAACAAAAACAAAAGATTCTTTAATTTAGTATGAAACTTACTATATAAAAAGTGCACCTCGTCATTAGATTTTCCCTAACGATTGGGTGCACCTATTTTTTCCTAAATTGCTCTAGCTACTTATCTATTTATACTGACAATGATTTGTAATAGTTTATCGAATTTGGGCAAGCTTTATAGTAAAAATGCCTTCGTTGGATAACCCACTGACCGAAATCCTCTGATAGGCTTCAATCATTCACGACATCCTGCCACCAGTCGTCTACCTGATAGTGTAATAACTGTTCTGGATGAGTGCCATGTCCACGATATAACGGTGCATAGCAAGTATAGCCTTGGTTATGTAGTGCAGTGGCTACTTTCTTCATATCTCTTGTATGACTAGTAAAAGAATGTAAAAGTAATAGGGCATGCTCATTTCCCTGTAAATAAATTTCTTTTGCTGGTAGTATGTTTAGCACATCATCAAGCCCCTCATCTAACTTCATTTAAGCCCCAACAAACAGCACAGCCTGTCCGATCGCAATAAAAAAGGCTTCCTCCTGGATGGGACTACTGTCTTCAATTTCTAGCGTAATATCAAAATGCGTCTCACAGAAAGTCGCTTGCCAACGGGCGATGGGCTGCTCTTTCACAGTAAAAACAGACCAGTCCTCCATCTCCTTGTTAAGCTTGATCTGCTGTTCGCCATCGGTAATGACTAAATCAGGAATCATGATTTGCCAGCCATCATAGGCGATCATATAGTCTTTACCTGTTACCAAATCCTTGCCACGGAAATGCACGCGCCCGCGACGGGATACTTTTTTACACGTAAAAAGCGGCTGACCATGGCGATCGTGGACATCAAAACGAACGAAATAACGATAGTCCATCGTTTTATCGAATGCTTTTTTTAGTGCATTGGAATACACGCGTTGAACAGTGCACGATACCTCCCCCGCTTCATTTAAAATCGTAACGGTCTCTGTTGACTCGATGGCCGCTGGTTGCTTGTATGTATAGGTCTTCAATCTATTCGCTCCTTTGAAACATTGCTTTCTTAAAGCTACCATAAAATAAGCGCCAAATACAAAGGATGTATTTGACGCCCCTATTATTGTACGGGTACTTCTACTGTAAATGGTTGGAAGTTCACTTCTTTATAGGCTGATGGATTGAATGGAAGATGTGTTTCTTTGCCATCAGCATCTATTTGAACGCTCCCACCCCCTGTTGGAATAGCAACATAAGGCGTAATGGTTAATTTTCCAACGTGTTGTGCTATTGGATCAAAGGCTTTCGTGCTGCTTAATTTCCACACCCCATCATCAAATTGCGCTTTTCCACCGCCCGAATGAGAGGCGATCTCCCTGCCTTGCCCATCTGTTATGAAAAATTCTATAGATGCTGGTGGGTTATCGAGGATTCCATTCATCTTTGCTTCATAGTCAAGGGAGATCCCCGATGGACTGAAGGAGATGTTGGATATATCAAGCTCAATGCCTTCAACCTGCTGTCGATGATTCACAGGAACATGGACAATCTCTGTAATCTTTTCAATCGGGGTCGAAAACGTCCATTTTTCTCCCTTTTCGCCTGCTAATATTAAGCCCAATTGAAAGAAATCTGGCATTTCCTCAACCTGTTTGACATCAAACGTCGCAATACCTGTCCGAACCGTAGGACTTAACCTCTGTTCAGAATAGCTACCTGAGCTGACAGTTGGTTGGGCGCCATTAATGGTAAATTCCAAGCCTGCTCCAAAATATAGTTCACTCAATTCCTGCTCAGATTGCATCGTTACCCCAACCGTTATACGAGAATCATCATAAAGCACCTCATCTACTGTGACCGAAATCCCATTGATGGTTTGTGTTTCGCCAACAGCTTTGGTTAGTCCCTGTTCACTGGCTTGTTTTAGCCCAGGCAAGCCTGAGTCATTGAATACGGAACCGATAATTGGTAGCTTGGACAATGTGCTCGCAAATGTTGGTGATACATAGGCTGTGCCAATGGTTAAACTAAAAACGGCAACAGTACTGGCAATAAATACGAATGGTTTACGCTTGCTTCTTCTTTTCATTTGAATTGGTTTACCTTGTCCATCTGCTGGGAATGGTTTAATTGTTGGATAGCTTCTGCTAAATCAATAGGATTCCCTATGACCTGCTCCTGATCATGCAACCGCTCTAATAATTCCCTCTCCTCATAGGGAATCATTTTCTTGCCCTTTTTCAGCAAACGATAGCATTCATGAATTAAAATGCGGAACAGCCATGTCGAGAAAAATGCTGGATTTTTTAGTTGATGAACGGTTAAATAGGCTTTACATGCCGCTTCTTGAATAGCATCTAGCGCATCCTCTTTTTGACCAACATACGATAACGCCGTGTAATATAGTTTTTCTTCCTCTAGCACAAGTAGCTGTTCAAAGGCTTCCTTCTGCCCCGCAATCGCTTGTTTAACGATAGATAAATCATGTTCCATGCTTGTTTCCCCTCCTTCCATACTTAGAGTCTTTTATCCAAGCAAAAGGTTTCACTTTTATTTATTTTTTTGGCCATACAAAAAGAGACTACTTCAATGAAAGTAGCCTACTCCATTTTCTATCGATCTAACTTAAAGGTAATTTCCCCGATGCCCAATTCCGAATTGACCTCTAGCACGACATCCGCCTTGTCGTAAGCTTCGTTGACATAGACACCATTCCCTTTTGACATAAGACCCTCCACAGTAGACGAGCCAATGCCTTTTTCCGTCGTTAGTTTCACGCCAACCTTTGAAGGTAAAATAACTGTTGTTTGACCGACACCTGTTTCAATAGTTGTTGTAAAGCTCTTTTTCCAGTCGCCACCTAGATTAACCGTTAGATCACCGACACCCGCTTCAATATCGAGTTTTTCCAGCTGAAGACCCTGTAAATCGAGGTTGGCAAGAGAGGCACCCGTTTCCACAGTCAGATCCATCGGGATTCTGTCGTTCAGTTGAATCGCCCATGTGTTTTTAATATTGGAGAGCCCCAGCTTTGTTGAGCCCTTATGCTTGATTTCCACTTCTCCTGTATCGCCATGTACATCATAGTCTACCTGAGGGGCTAGCTTTTTTACATTATATTCTGCGTTGCCCTCAACCCATTCCTTTGCACCACTCGATACATTCATTTCGCCAACACCTAAATCAATGTCTACCTCTAATGCTTTCGCTTTATCCTTTTCCACCAAAATGGCTTCCTCTCGCATTTTATTTGGAATAAAGGAAAAGCACCCCGATAATACCAATGCTGACGTGCCCATCACGACACCTAAACCAACTAATTTTTTCACTATTATTTCCTCCCGCCGTATAATCTACCAATAATTTCATTATATAGGAGAAGGGAAATTAAAATACGACCCTACGCTTGAATTTCATCTAAGACCTAAGACGTAGAGAGGCTTACTGATAAGGAATGTCATGCCCCTCCAGCAATGCCTTTAAATTCGCAAGAGAGGCATCATAGCCTGGCGAATTAAAGCTCACCGTAGTGCCATTACCCTGTTCGGCTAGCGTAATAGCAATTAATGTTTCAGGAACTTCTAGATAGAAGGAAAATTCCTCATTTTTCTTCACTTGCTGAATCGTTAGCTCCATCGGCAGTTTTTCAGAAAGCTGATTATGTGCGTTTGGCATTAAAGTAAATGTCATTTTTTCTCCAGCTGCTAGAATAGGAATGTCCCATGTGGAGCCTGGTGCGTACCATCGGGAGAGGGATTGCTCCTCTGTAATCGCTTGCCATACTTTATCAATCTTTGCCTCAATCCAAATCGAACTGGTCATTCGCAGCAACCTCCATTTCCTCTTTTCCATTATTTTACCGAACTTTCAGGAGCTATACTACTTTGGGATGTTCTGTATAAGTGAAATGCCCCAAGTATGACCATCACAGCGATGACATCCAAAGCGAGCTGATAGCTGGAAAAAACAGCAACCAATAATCCATAAACTGTTGGTGCCAAAACAATAAAGAACTGATTAATCGTTAACGCTGCACTAACTGTCAGTCCTACTGCTTGCGAATCGGATTGTTCCGTGACACAGGTGATATATATGGAATACCAGCCAAGCGCTAAAAACCCAAATACACTGCAAAAAATAATCATGAGGCCCTTACTATGTATGACAAAGGGCAAACAGCCAACCATCAGAAATGTAGCGACCATGACGAGCACTAATAAAGGCTCTCGTTTTTGAGCGAAATAATGATCACTCATCCAAGCAAGTACAATTCTGCCAAGCATCCCACCAAGTAAAATCAGACTTAAATAGCGCCCTGCCTCGGTTAATGTATACCCACCTTCATGATGTAAATAGCTCATAAAGTGAGCAATAATAATCATTTGGAGGGACATCATGACCATGCCCACAAAAAATAAAGGATAGAGCGCTCGATTGTGCCGAATAGCACGCATCTTCTCTTTAAAAGGAATGAGAGGTGCCGTAGCGGTGTCATGCTGTTTTGGCTCTTTGTAAAGCAATAAAAATAATAGTCCCCCACCAACTGCCATCAAGCCCTGTGCTAAATGGACAGAGGAAAGATGATGATGTTGATACAAATAGGTCAACACAGTGGAAGCCAATGCACCACCAATTGGAATACCTGTTTGGCGAATCCCAATAGCCAGTCCTCGATGCTTGTTAGGAAACCATTTTACAATAGCAGTACTGCCACCTGTTTGCGCACTGCCATACCATATCCCCACAACTATTAATACGAGAAGCAATGTCGTATAATGATTCACGGGTATTAGCAATAAGGCTGACAGGCCCAGTAATATCGAGCCCCATCCAATAATCTGCTTTTCTCCCTTCTTATCCATGAGATAGCCGAATAGCAGCATGGAGAAAATTGGCCCAATATTGACGGCTGAAACAATTAGCCCTGTTTGGAAGGACGTTAAGTGCCACTCCATTTGATAAAAAGAGGCAACTGGCCCCATTCCGTAGGTCACAAAGGTTGCGGCTGTCTGCGAAAGTGTAGCCACAAGCAAAATGACCCATCGATAATATGTATGCATAATAACCCTCCATCAGGTTACTGCTTTTGCAGTCTACCTTTTCATTATCTAGAGTGTACGTGGACAGCTAGCGTACGTAAAATGGAGGAAAATGATAGCGGCTATTAAAAAAATCTATAGGTATGTGAGGAACAACATGAACATTGAAGAAATTGCCTTAAAAATGGAGCTTTTAGAGAGGCAAAACTTGAGTAAATCGGCTGAAATCACCAATTATACACAATCTGCCTTAACAGCAAAGGTGAAAAAAATGGAGCGTGAAATTGGGCAGGACGTCTTTAAACGAACACCCCAAGGCTTAAAGCTGACAGAGGTAGGTCAACATTATTTACAGTTTTTAAAGAAAGTTGCCGAGCAGTATGAAGACTTTTTACATACCATCGGCCCTGCACAAACGAGTATTTTGGTTGGTACATCTCATACAACCATTAAAATTTATGGTCCATCCATCATGAACGCACTGCAAACTAGTCGAAGTCCGATAGATGTTGATTTCACTGTGGAATCAAGTACAGCCTTAAATCACAAAGTTCATCTGGCGGAAATAGATTGCGCATTAACAAGTAATCCAATCAAGCATTATAGCGATCTACACTATGATGTACTAGCCACAGAGACATTTGAAGTTATCTCAAGCACCGCTCCTATCATCGACTTTGAACAACGAACACCTGTCACATTGCTTGTGTTAAGTAAGGGCTGCATGTATACCCATGCATTAGCACAATGGCTCACTGACAAGCAGGTACCTTTTACGATGAAGGAGATTAAATCGGTTAGTAGTATTTTAGATTTTCTTGAAATCGAACACACATTGGCTGTATTAAATACCAAATTACTAGCACTTTATCCTTGTCCTGACCTGCATTTTTACGATTTAGACGGGCTTCACAATGCGATCGAAACAGTTTATATCTATAAAAAAGATGACAGTAAGCAGCCCTTCATCCTGCAATTAAAACAGGTCATTGAATCCTTGCTTGAGCAGAATTAGCTATATAAACCTATTTTGTGCTAATATTCTAAAAACCCTATATTATTCACACGGACTACACTATAATAGGTTTGTCATTATTAATCTTGTAAATTCTTAGGAGTACATCATGTTTTATTACATCTCGTTATTTTTTGCAGTATTTGCATTATCTACCTCAGCAATCTTTGTTAAGCTAGCTGATGCACCACCAGCGATTACGGCCTTTTATCGACTATTTTTTGCGATGCTAGTGCTTCTTCCATTTTTATTGGCAAAGAAGGACTTGCGGCAGGAGCTTGCAAGCCTATCGAAAAAGCAGTGGGGACTTGGCATTTTATCAGGCTTATTTTTGTCCTGTCATTATGTGTTATGGTTTGAATCATTAAACTACACCTCTGTGGCTAGTTCAACCGTCATTGTGACTCTACAGCCACTATTCTCTTTAGTAGGCAGCTATTTTTTATTTAAAGAGCGATTTTCAAAAGGAGCGATTTTGGGCTGCTTCGTAGCGATCATCGGCTGCTTCATTATTGGCTGGCAAGATTTCCAGATTAGTGGACAAGCCCTTTATGGCGATATTCTTGCCTTTATTGCGGCAGGTATTATTACAGCCTACTTTTTTATTGGGCAATCAGTGCGCAAGGATTTATCGCTCATTCCCTATTCCATTATCGGCTATGGCAGTAGCTCGATCTTTTTAGCCGTTTATGCCCTCTTTATGAAAGAATCGTTTTTCGATTATTCAGCCTCCACCTGGTGGTCCCTTGTAGGGCTGGCTGTCATTGCAACGATTTTCGGACAAACCATTTTTAATTGGCTGTTGAAATGGTTAAGTACAACGGTGATTTCCATGAGTATTTTAGGCGAAACCATCGGCACCTGTATATTAGCTTATTTTATTTTAGATGAGATAATTTCCGTTCAACAGGGGATCGGTATTTTGGTCATTTTACTAGGACTTGCCCTGTTCTTACTACAGCAACGAAAATCAGTGTAAAAGAAAAAACAACGGCAAAGGCTGCCGTTGTTTTTTATTGGTGTGTAAAGTAGAAGGTCGTGCCATTCTTGTTTGATTGTAAGGAAGCTTCGATGTTTAGTGTTTTAGCAATATCCTGAATGATTTTAAGCCCAAGTCCGCCATGCTCATCTTCAGGCGTGAAGCCAATACCATCATCACACATGACAACTTCCCCGTCCTTAATCGTCACCTCTAGCTTGGATGCTTGGGCATGCTTTAATGTATTTTGAAAGACATTATCGAATAAACGCTGTAGCCACAATTCATTGCTAAGCCAAGTTGCTTGTAAATCATCATGCTGAAAATGCAGCGTAATATTCTGCATGCGATATAGATACTGCCATTTCTTTATCATCATTTGTAACAATGGAACAAGTTGAACCTCCTCCTGCATGACATAGGACTGTTCACTCGTATCAAAGGACTGTAACTGAAATGCATTTGTTAAATTCGTGATATATTGAATTTGTGCATGTAAGGATTCCACCAATTTGGGCTGCCCCTGTAGCTGATCCTCTAGATAAAACAGCTGCAAGCGGATAGCCGTTAACGGCGTATGGATGTCATGTCGCAACTTTTGTAGCAGCTCTTTTTGAAGCTCCTGCTGCTGGGCAAGCTCTAATTCTCGGTAAGTTGTACGCTCAATTAAGAGATTGACAGATTGGCTAAGCTGCCCGATTTCATCCTCACTTTTTATCGTTAACGTGTCAGGTATTCGCTCATTACTCGCTAGTTCTCGTATGGTTTTATTAAGTAGTGTAATTTTGGATAGTAAAGAATGAATCGATGTGGAAAATAGCCATGCGAGCATTCCGAAAGCTAGCACAAACGCAATCAGCATCACAGGATAGGCATAGGACTCATGAAACGGAATACCGTCATTTTTCATTTTAAAGGCCTTGTCATACAAAATTGACATGGCCACACTAATGCCTAATAGTACAACCGGCACACTCCCAATGGCTACAAATAATAAAGTACGGTATTTTGTTTTTAATGTCATTTTTTATTATAGGTATTTAAACGATACCCTTCTCCATAAATATTTTGCACAATAGTGCCTGCTGGGTCCTGTAGCTTTGTTCGAATTTTTTTAATATGGACATTCAAAATATTATGATTGCGTTCATCGAGCGGCCAAAGATAATCGAAAAAGTGTTCCTTTGTTAACACTCTGTCTCGATTGTCAAATAAATAAAAGAAAATTTTTCGCTCGATTGCTGTCAGGGCGATTTCATCATGGATACTACGATGAAATACTTGACGGCGCTCCCCATCGATCAATAAATGCTGAATTTGCGTAAATGTACCATACTGTTGTGCTAGCATTTTTTGCATTCTTAGCAACAGCTCTCGCGGATCAAATGGCTTTGTCAGGTAATCCTCTCCGACCATCAACCCCTCTAGCTTACTTTCAATATCATTACGTGCTGATAGAAAAATGATTGGAATATTTAAGCCTAATCGTTTAATATTTTTGCTTAATTGATAGCCATCCTCTCCTGACAGCATAATATCCATTATGACTAAATCCACCTGCTGAATCAGCGCCATCATATCCTTGCCATCTGTTTTCCAGATTGCCTCATAGCCCTCACGCTTCACTATTTTTTGCAGTAGATCACCAATCATGTGATCGTCTTCTATAATTAAGATTCTAAATCCTTTCATACTTATCGACCTTTCTCATCACCCGTTGTTTTCATAAATTCCATTGCCAGTTGATAGATTTCATCTGGCTGATAGAGATAAATACTATGTGTCCCACTGACCTCCTTCACCTGTGCATTAGTGAATTGCTTTGCAAAGTCGGCATAATCCTGTCGGTTTTGCTTCGTATATTTCGAATGTTTATTTTCTTCCGCAATCGCATCAATCAGTAAGATAGGCGTGTCTTGCGGCTTTTTGAGCTGTTCTGATTGTAAACTATTTTCGTAGACCTGTAACAGCTCATTTTGCATATCCTCATTAAAAAATTGCTTAAAGGACAATGCCTGATAGATTTCCTTTTCCTGTGCTGTTAAAAAGGACATGTTCAATATTTGCGGATTATAGACCTGAGATGGCATAAGTCGATGTAAGCCCAGCTTAGTAGCGAGATGCATTCCCCTTACCATCCAACGATCGACCGACCCCATTTTATGCTTTACATATTGACTAGGTAAGCCAATGTCCAGAGCGATGATGCTCTTTACTTCCTCTGGGTATTTTTGCGCCCAGTAAATGGCCTCTAGTCCAGAAATGGAATGTGGCACAAGAATATAGGGCGGTTCAAGCCCACTTTGCAGAAGTGCCTGTCGTGTTTGCGCTACAATAGTATCGATTCCTCTATCATCATGGGCTACGTCGCTATAGCCATAGCCAGCTCGATCCACTACCGCAATTTGATGATGCTGTGAAAACTTACGATACAGCCCTTTTAGCTCATATACGGGCGCTGCGATACCTGAGCCAGCCATAAAAACATAGGTATCCTCGCCAGCCCCCTCCTGATAAACATGGATGTTTTGTCCATCTACATTGTTTAATGTGCCGTTAGGTTGTAAAATAGCTGACTCCTTCTGTATTAAGCTATAGTGATATATACAAACGATCACCATTCCGAGCACAATCAATGCCCCCATATAGACAATTATTTTCTTTGCTTTCTTTTTCATACGTATCTCCTCTTTTCGTTGATACTTGCAAGGATACACGGTAAAAATAAATTTCTACTAAACTTTTGGAGAAAATAGATAAGTTTCATACAAAAAAGCTACCTAACTAATAGGCAGCTCTCTTGATTAAGCATCTGGATAGGTTTTTCGTAAAAAATCGATGGTTTGTTGAATAAGGGCTTTTAAGATGTCTTCATTCACATCAGCAAGCTTATTAATATAAACACAGGCCTTTCCTGTTGTATGTTTACCAAATTGTTGTAATAGTTGCTCCCGTTCATCCCCTGGGGCAAAATATAAGCTAATTTTCGCTTTGCGAGGGGAATAGGCAGCTAGTGGGGCATCCCCTTCATGGCCTGTTTGATATTTGTAATGATATTTACCAAAGCCTATAATGCTCGGTCCCCACATTTTGGCTTCATAGCCTGTGACCTCTGTAAAGATGTCCAATAATCGATAGGCGTCTTCTCGCTTTTTTGGATGGTCTACACTTTCAATAAATTCAATGACACTTACATCGGTTTCTTTGGTCTTTAATTCATACATGTCAATCCCTCGCCTTCCGGAAGATGTCCCTTTATTATTCCCTATTCTACCTGCTCTAACAATAGTTTGTGTTGAAGATGACGATAGATCCCCTGCTGCTGCATCAGCTCTTGATGATTGCCCTGCTCGACAATTTCTCCCTGCTGAATCACGAGGATTTGATCGGCATTTTCGATTGTTTTGAGTCGATGGGCAATGACAAAGCTTGTGCGTCCCTGCATTAAATGCTGTAAGCCTTTTTGAATATCCACCTCTGTTTGGGTATCCACGCTTGATGTCGCTTCATCCAAAATTAAAATATCTGCATTCTCTAATATCGCACGCGCGATCGCAATAAGCTGACGCTGCCCCTGACTTAAATTGGCTCCCCCTGCCTGTACGGGCGTTTCGTATTGAGCTGGTAAATATTTAATAAAATGATGGGCATTCGCAATTTTTGCCGCTTCCACAACCTCTTCATCTGTTGCATCTAGCTTACCAAAGCGAATATTGTCACGAATCGTTCCCGAGAACAAATAGGTGTCCTGTAAAACCACACCAACTCTTTGGCGAATCGTCTCCATCTGATAGTGCTCGATATTATGCCCATCAATCAAAATCTCACCTTGATCGACGTCATAAAAACGTGTTAATAAATTGATAATCGTTGTTTTGCCTGAGCCTGTTGGGCCAACTAGAGCAAATGTCTCCCCTGCCTTGGCATGGAAGTCAATGTTTTTTAACACAGGCTTATTTGACTCATAGCTAAATGATACTTGTTTAAAAACAACATCCCCCTTAAGCGATGCCGTCTTGATGGCATTAGGCTTATCGGCTACCTCAGAGGGTTCATCTAGTATCTCAAAAACACGCTCTGCCCCAGCAATAGCAGATTGGAAGGTGTTTAATAGATTAGATAGCTGATTAAGCGGACGGAAAAATTGCCGAGTATAGGTCACAAAGGCGGCAATAATCCCCACTGTAACAATACTCTTCACTGCTAAAAAGGCACCTGTTCCGATGACGACAGCAAGGCCTAAATTATTCATAAAGTTATTAATCGGACCTAGTAAGCCAGAGGTAATTTCTGCTCGTTGGGCGGAGTTTCGTAGATTTTCGTTTTGCTGATGGAACGTATCAATCGTTTGCTGTTCCTTACCAAAAAGCGTAAGTACCTCCGAACCTGTAATCATTTCCTCAATATAGCCGTTCAGCTTCCCAAGATCCCGTTGCCGTGCAGCATAATTTTTACTGCTGCGTTTAATGATTTGCTTGGTTGTGAAAACGATCAGCGGAATAATAATCAATGTCACGATTGCCAATGGCCAGCTTAATGTAAACATGGCGATACTGACACCAATTACAGTTAAAATGGACGACACGATTTGCGTAACACTTTGCGCAAGTGCGGTATTTAAATTATCAATATCGTTGGTCACACGGCTCATTAGATCCCCAAGTGCCCGCTGATCAAAGAAACGTAATGTCAGCGTCTGTAGCTTTTGAAATAGTTCCAATCGCAAAGTCCGAATGGTTTTCATCGCCACATGAATCATGACATAGGTTTGCAGCCATGTCAGAATAGATGCCACTGTAAAAATAACAGCTAACACAATACCTAAACGAATCGTTCCATTAATATCTTTTTTCATAATGTAATCATCAATAATATGTCCGATCATATAGGGACCTGCAAGGCTTAAAAAGGTCGAGGCAATGACAAAAAGGATAGAGAAAAACAGCCCTACTTTTTGTTGCTTGACATAGTGCCATACACGTGACAATGTCTCCCTTTGATTTTTCGCCTTCTCAGCTGGTCCCCCCATACGCGGTCCACGTCCAAAATTCATTTGCTTTGATTGACCTTGACTCATCCTTGTTCACCAGCCTTTTGCTGTGACGCATAAATTGCTTGATAATGCGCATTTGATTGTAGAAGCTGCTGATGGGTTCCTTGCCCAACAATGTCGCCATCCTCTAGTACCAAAATAACATCTGCCTGCTGTATGGAGGCAATTTTCGACGCTACGATGAAGGTCGTAGTGTCTTGATAATAGGTGGCAATAGCTCGTTGCACATGTTGTTCCGATGCACTATCGAGCGCTGACGTTGTATCATCCAGCACCAAAATGGCAGGCTTTCGAATCAACGCACGACTTAATGCAAGGCGCTGCTTCTGTCCACCCGAAAGATTCGTAGCACCCTGTGACAATTCATGCGCTGAGCCCTTATCAAGTCGCTCTACAAATTCACTGGCACAGGCGGCCTCTAATGCCTGCTGTATGTCCTCAGCTGTGGCATCATCCTTACCAAGACGAATATTTTTTTCAATCGGCCCAGAAAACAATAATGCTTTCTGTGAGGTAAATCCGATATGCTCACGTAGGGTTGCGAGTGAGTAGGATGTTAGCGGTTTTCCGTCTATGCGGATTTCGCCACCAGAGGGATCAAATAAGCGAGGTAATAGCTTCACCAGCGTCGATTTACCACTACCTGTTTTCCCAATAATACCGACCGTTTGCCCTGGTTTTACCGAAAATGAAATCTTTTTGAGGACATCCTCAGCTGTTTCATAGTAACGATAGCTCACCTGATCAAAGTCAATGGCCCCTTTTATTGGATCTGTCAGCGTATGTTCCGCTTCCTTAACAGCAATCTCTTTGTTTAACACGTCCACAATGCGTTCTCCTGAAGGCAAGGCTCGCGCGATTTGCATCAGCACCATACTAGAGGACATCAGTCCATTTAAAATAATCGTTAAATAGTTGATAAATGCAAGAATAACGCCCACTTGAAGCGTACCCGCGTCTACCTTAATGGCTCCAAGCCAAAGCGCGGCTACAATCCCTAGATTGACAACAAACATCGTAAAGGGTACAAGCACGCCGACAATTTGCTCAGCTGTAATAAAACGTTTCGTCAACGCCTCATTTAATTCTCCAAACTGTGCAACCTGCTGTGTTTCACGGCGAAAGGCTTTAACTACACGAATACCCGCCAAATTTTCCTGTAGCTTCGTATTGACGGCATCAATGGCCTCCTGAACACGACGATACAATACACCCGAATACTTCGTAAAAAAGTACATCGCTATAACCAACAATGGAACGATAATGAGCAATATGGAAAAAAGCTCACGTGCTGTGACAAACACAATAATCACTGCGCCGATAAAGAGCAAAGGCCCACGCACAAAAATACGCAGCGTCATCATAAAGGCACGCTGAATACTTTCCACATCACTCGTTAAAATCGTAATCAGCTTCCCCGTTGTAAAAGCATCTCGCTCCTTGGCTGAGTAAGTCATCATCTTCTCATAAAGAGCCTGACGAACATCCGAGGCAAAATGAATCGCCGCCTTCGAGCTATAATACGAGCAACCAACCCCACCAATAAGCCCGAGCACTGCACTGCCAAGCATCCACACAAACATAGTCAATACGTATCCATTATCTCCATTGGCAATCCCCGTATCAATCATATGCTGCATGATGGTCGGCTGAATTAAATCCATCGTCACCTCCAGCACCATCAATAGCGGTGCAATCAGCGTGAAAAATTTATAAGGCCCCAAATATTGCCCTAATTGTTTAACTGCCTGCATACATTCGTCTCCGTTCTATTTAAATCCCATTCGTTCCTCATTATAACTGAAAATCATTCCCATTTGATAAATAATTTTTCGGGTCTCGTAATATTCTGGACTGGACTGGTTGGGGGGAGATTTGTGAGAAGAAGCGGCTTTTGGAGGGGGTGACTCTTTTATTGAGCGGGGTTCTCACATTTTGGAGCGGCTTTTCCCTGCTTAGGAGCGGCTTCCTCACATTTTGGAGCGGCTTTTCCCTGCTTAGGAGCGGCTTCCTCACATTTTGGAGCGACTTTCTTCCACTTTGGAGCGGGGTTCCCCTGCTTAAGAGCGGTTTCCATATACTTTGGAGCGGGGTTCCCCTGCTTAAGAGCGGTTTCCATATACTTTGGAGCGGGTTTACCCTGCTTAGGAGCGACTTCCTCACCTTTCAGAGCGGGCATTTTCCTTTACAAGCAACAGCCAGCTACTTTAGATTCAGCGTCATCCTGTTAATTAAGTAAGGAACCACCCAGAGCAAGGATTATATCGAAGTAAAATAACACTCGCTCTGGATTATCTGGACCTGTCCCAAGAAACAATCATTTTCTCAAAACAAGCCCCATCACTTTTCAGAAATGTGTAGTTTCTCAAAATTTCGCAGGAAAATTTTTTGTGCCTGTGACTCATTGTCTGCAGCAATTCCTAGCAAAATGACGGTACAGGGGCCTGCTGATTTTGCACCATCAAGGGCGCATTCCACATGTCGCTCCCCAAACAGACGGGAAAATTCTCCTTGTAGCCCCCTTGATCCGACTGGCCATACTTGCTGAACAATTTCTGCCTGCCATGCCTTGAAAATAGGCAGCAACTGCGCCACATCTTTAGGCTGTGCCAACACCTCTTCGCCTACAAGCGGCAGGCCATAGGTGTACCAGCTAAGCTGATCGTGATCAAATGCTCGACGCTGCTGGATTTCTCCAAGCATTGTAACAGCTAAGCCTGACTGTAATGTGGGCATATTGGATTCCGTACTCCCCGCAATGGCTGGACATGTAAGATCTGCCTCTGCAAACACTTGCTGTATACCTTTTTCATAGCGAGACCATGCGGCATCTCCAGAAAAATTCGCAAGTAGAACTTGAACAGGTAATGCCTGTGCCGCCAGCTGTTCTAAAAAGGTCACACGTGCTGTCATATAGGCCGTCAGTTGATCGGGTGCTGACACTACATCTTGCGGTTTTTGTCCAATAGCTGCGGCATTATCCATTGTTGCAATGAACGTGCCAACTTTCATCGCATTTCTCACTGTACACGACCTTCCTTACGCACAAAAACCTTTGACAGAATGGGCATAACTACCGCGACAATAATTAAATTGATCACCGTTGCTATCAGAATACTGCCTAAAGCACCCCAGAAAAATGCTGGACTAATAATAAAGTAGAATGGGAGTGGCGCTACAATCCCGTTTAATACTAAGGCAACAGGCCATTTCCAAAAGTGCATGCCTTTTTTATGCATCACCCCAAATACCCATACGACAATCAACATTTCTACCGCGATAATGATATGTAATGGTCCTAATGGGAAGCCAGATGTTAATGCTGTAATAAAATGCCCGATCAATCCAGCAACCCCTGCTAAGATGGGAGATAGAAAGACAACACCTAAAAAGGCAGGAGCCGAATCCAGTGCAGCCGTTGAAATAAACGTTGGAACCTTAATCATTGCCCCTACTGCACAGATGGCCGCTACCATTGCTGTCAAAACCAATTTTCTTAATTTTTGTCGTTCCATTTCATTCCCTCTTTTCTGTTGAATGTCTACTTTACTTCAATGGCTCAGCTATTCCATACCAAATCCGTACAACTTGCTTCGCTTCCTTGAACAAAGCTTGGTATAGACGACCACAGGTATCGCGTAACTGTCGGGCTTGTTTTTCCATTGGCACAACTCCACGCCCCATATCCGTCACAATAAGTGCGAGTGTACATTGCTGCTCAAGCTCTTGTAAGGTTGCTAGCACCTTTTGTACGATTTGTTCATCTTCCTCCAAATTTTGTGTCACAAGCCATTTTTCTAAGTTCTTTAGGACAAGAACATCACAGACGGGCGCTACCTCAGGTAGTTCACCAGCAATCATAACCATCTGTTGCTGTTCATACAAGCGCCTCACATAGTCGGTTTTGCCGTTATAGGCACCTCCGATAAAGACATGCATCGTGCTCCCTCCTCCCAAGCCTTTCTTGTAAATGTTAAAGCAAATTGTTTATCATGTGGCACCTGATAGGACCAAAAAGGCTGTTCTGTTGGCGCAAACGCAACGAGTAAGGCACGAATGACCCCACCATGAACCACTAAATAATAGCTATCCTCATTTTTCGGTATATAATGAAATCCATCTACAACACGTTTCATAAAATCATCGAATGCCTCACCCTGTGGAGGGGGTGTACGGATTGGATCATCTATCCATGCCCGATAGTGAGCATCCATTTTTAGCTCCTCATAGGTTTTCCCTTCGAATGCACCAAAGTTCGTCTCTCGAAGGGATGCTTCTGCCTGGTAGCTAGCATTGGGAAAATAATGAGCAGCCGTTTGTCGGCAGCGCTGTAGATCACTGCCATATACCTTTTTAACATTTGCATCCACAACAGCAAGCTTGGCTGTATCTGCTAATGGTGTATCCGTCCAACCAAGATAACGCTTTTCAAGATTCTCTTTTGTAGGCGCATGCCGCATTAAGCACACAGTAACAATGTCACCCATAGCACTACCTCCATTCCTTCAATGGAGGCACCCAGTAAATCGCCAGATACTCCACCAAAATTACGCAACGTAAATTGTCGAAAAATAAAAAGGGCAATGGCTAAAACGACGACTAAGACAACAGGAAGAAGTAAAAACTGCGTGCTCATAAAAACAACCGTCATTGCCAATATGAGCGACAACAGCATGATCGCTTTTAATCGAGTAGCATTGATATGAGACTTAAAAAAATAAGCAAGACCTTTTTCCTTTGAGCAATGGAGTGACATAAAATAAAAGCTCATGCCCACCCTTGTTAGAAAAGGGACGAATAGTACCATCCACAAGGCGAACCTCTGCTGCACGAAAAGCTCATGTAAAATAACAAATTTCCCCATCAATAAAAACACCACAGCCAATACTCCGAACGCTCCCACACGAGGGTCATCTAAAATCTCCAATCGTTTTTCTCGATCTCGATAGGAAAAATAGGCATCGCCCATATCAATAAAACCGTCTAAGTGCAAACCACCTGTCCATAAAGCAAATAGCCCTATCACAGTGAAAGCTAGCATCACTTCACTGCTTGCTGTCCACTGCATAAGACTATAAAGCACGGCTGCCACCGTTGTTCCCATTAAAGCACCTATCCATGGTAAGCAAGCAAACATGCCTGTGATGGTGGACCTCGTTAACGGAAGCTCTTTATGTACTGGCAATACCGTAAAAAATTGAAATGCCAGTAGGAGGCTATGCCAAAAATTTTTCATCCTCTTGCCTTCCTTCTTAATTATTTCCATCTCTTTACAATGCCATAGTTCATTTCGTAGGCCTCTTGTGCCATAGAAACCAACCATTGATGGAATTGTCCGAGCGTTCGTCGGTATAATTCTACTTCATCACTAGCATAAGGAGGTTCATCAAACAGTTCATTGGATACCACAAAAAAAGTCAAATCCTTCTTCAGTAGTGACAAGATCGCTTGCTTGACGGTCTGTAGCTTATTGGCTAAACACCCAGGCTGTTGTAAACAGGGTGTCCCCTTGTCATAGCCTTCGTAAAAAGCATTGGTCAGCCACGTTGTCACGCAATCCCACAGCACCACATCTCCCTCCTGAAGTGTCTCAAATACTTCTGAAATTGCATAGGGAGCCTCCACCGTCAGCCACTGAATAGGCTGTGCCTGGCGATCTGCCTGATGCCGTAAGATTCTTTTTTCCATTTCACGATCTAAGGCAATACCCGAAGCCAAATAGAGCAAGCGTTTCGCTGTACATGCCTGCGCCTCATAATACTGAAGCGCTGCTTGCTCTGCAAAATGGGATTTACCACTACGTACACCACCTGTAATAAAAATAAGCGGCATGTAGGACACCTCCTATTGTAAATGCTGTAGATTACCAATATCCTTCACAAGCCATTGTTGACCTTGCCGTTCAATCACTGTCACACTTGTCCCATGAATGTACGGGGCTGCCCACAGCTCACTAATGCTGCGTTGTAAAATAGCATTGATAATGCATTTAATCGTTACGGCGTGGGAGACAATGAGGATCGTTTCATTCTGATGTTGGGCTGCTATTTTTTTTAATGTAAACATCGCTCTTTCTGTTACGGCTCCAAAGCTTTCTGTATGACTCGCCACAAACTGCGCAGGGTAGTTCGTATATAGCTCATAATCAAGCTTATGTATCGCCAGTATATCGTCGATTGTCTGCCCCTGCCATTTCCCTAAATAGATCTCCCGTAAATCATCTTCATAGGCAATAGGCAGCTTGCGATTGGCCATCAAAATATCCATCGTCTCTCTTGCACGACCACTTGAACTACAATAAGCAGCGGTAAAAGGAATCTGTTGCAGTTGCTTGTGAAGTTTTTCAGCCGCTGCTCTACCGTTTTCCGTTAATGGAGAATCCAGCCACCCCTGTAGTCGATGCCCCTGATTCCATTGTGTTTCCCCATGTCTTACTAGATAAAAAGTTGTCACTTTTCTCTCCCCTTACTTACGTTAAACCACGCTTGTAGACAATTATGTAAAGCTGTCATGGCTGCAATGTCTTTGATGCCAATACGGAACCACTCACCCTGCAAACCTTGAAAGTTTTTTGTGTGACGCAGCACAACACCCTGTGCAAGACAATAGGTGAAAAAGGCATCCGCTTGCTGTGTTTTCGGTAAGGAGAAGCACACATAATTCGTCACACTATTCGTTACTTGACAGCCATTGTCCTGTAAGTAACGATGCAGCCATTCCCTTTGTGCTGCGGCATAGGTAATTGCCTGCTGACAATAGTGCTGCTCGTCTAAACAGCTTGCCCCAATTACAAGCGCAAAGGCATTTAAATTCCAATGCGGCAGCATATCTTTTAAGGCGCCCACAATAGTAGCATGTGCAACCATATACCCAAGTCGTAAACCTGGGATCGCATACATTTTAGTCATCGAACGAACGACAATAACATGTGGGTTTTGTGCACTAAACGGAATCAGCGAATGCGCCTCATCTACCCAATCCATAAATGCCTCATCGATCACAAGCTCACAGTTAACGATTGCTCCGTGTGCCATTAAGGCGAGTAAATCTTCCTTATTTGGCAGTACGCCAGTCGGATTATTAGGTGTACAAAGATAAACAGCATCAGCTGTCATCATTTCCTGCTGTAGCTGCTCTAATGGCAATGTGTAATCGATAAAATCCGTCACGACAATAGGAACAATCGTAGCACCTGCTGCACGCAATGTTCGCTCATACTCTGAAAAAGTCGGATGCACAATGATCACACGCTTATTGGCATAGCGTCTTGCTAGTACACTAAAAAGCTCTGAAGCCCCATTGCCTAGTAAAATCGTATTCTTCGCTACTTGATGAAAAGCAGCGACCTTTGTTAAAAAAGGTTCTCCATCTGGATCTGGATAGCGCTGAATTAGTGGATAGAAAGTACGCCAACGTGCCTCTACAAAGGCTGGTGGTCCTGCCGCATTGACATTTTCGCTGAAATCATACACCACCTCAGGCATCGTTAAGCCTAATTGCTGATAAACATTATGCGGATTTGCTCCGTGATTAGGTAACTGCATAAATTAACACCTCCACTGCTAACATAACAAGCGCAAACAGCACTGTGGCAATACGCATATGAATAATGGACGTTGCAATATGCTCTTTCGTTAATGGCACTAATTTTTCCCCCATAATTGCTCGATGAGAGACAACGCCCTGATACGTATTTTTCCCTCCTAGCTGTACACCAAGCTGCACTGCAGTCGCTGCCTCTAAATAGCCACTATTTGGACTAGGATGCTTCTTAGCGTCCTGTACCCAACGCTTTAAGCGCTTGCCAAGCGAACGATCTGTTTCATTTTTCGTACCAAGCACGAGCAGTAAGCCTGTAATGCGACTTGGAATAAAATTCAGTACATCATCAAGTTTGGCTGAAAACATACCAAAGTCTTTATATTTTTCATTTTTATAGCCCACCATCGAATCCAATGTATTGACAGCCTTATAGCCCCATAAACCAATTGCCCCAAATAAAAAGGCATAAAAGAGTGGAGCTGTCACACCATCACTTGTATTCTCAGAAACCGTTTCTACCACACCACGCACGATTTCACCCTCACCTAGTTTATCGGTATCACGTCCGACAATCCAAGACAGCTTAACACGTGCTTCGGCAAAATCCCCTTTGACAAGCGGCTCATAGACAGCCATCGCCGCCTCCTTCAAGCTACGCTGTGCCAGTCCGATACCAATCAGAAGACCCTCTACAAGAATGCCGAAAATGATACTCACCTGATAGCTTAGTAATAGAATCAGCGTCACCACAAACATGGTCGTGCCAACAACAGCAAGTGCCATCACCGTGCCACGTAGCTTGCGCCATTTGCCATTATTCCATAAGGCTGTTTGCGATTGAATCAAGTGTCCAATCCAGCGTACTGGATGAGGAAGCTTCGGAGGGTCCCCTACTACTAAATCAAAAATTAGCCCTATGATGCAGGCAATCACAATAGCAATCATTTAGACCTCGCCTCTTTATCTTTTTTGTATTTCCTAACCGCCTCACACATTGTGTCATAAACACCATAGCCAATGACCTTGCCAAGCATGGTGATGGGACCTGCATATTGATGGAAGTCCCCTTCTTCTGTCGAGGCAATAAGTAAGCTATCAGTAGATGTACCTGTAGCTAGTGTGCCTGTTGTTGGATCTGTAATACCTTCATCTACTAGAGCCTTGACCTTGGCTTCTGTAGTTGAAATCATTGCCTGAAAAAGTGCTTCATCAGACAGCTTGCCATTAATCAGCACCCAAGTATTAATGGTGCCTGCATGGTACTGCTCCTCTCGATGAAAAGCACGGGTAATATCCACCGCATTGCCAAGCCCAGCGGTAATCATAATGACAAGGTGGATTCCCTCATATGTAAAGTCACGAATAGTCGCAAACTTGGCTTGGACAGCCGTCATCATAGCCACTGTATTGTCATGCGGGAAGTGCTGTGCCTGCAAAAACTGCAGCAATTCCTGATGTGGCTGTCGTTCATCATAGGTAATAGGCACCGTTCGATTCATCAGATGCGTATAATGACCAAAGCCTGGGTTATGCATGGCTGAGGATACAACCTTCATGGCTGAAGCTGTTTGAAGGGCAACATAATCGTCAAAAATATGAATGCAATCCTTAGTAAGTATAGGCAATCAATCGCCTCCTCGCGATAAAGTTATGACGGAACATAAAAAAACAAATTCTTACAAAGAAGAATTTGTACGGTCGATTCTTTATTAAAATTTGAACCTTCTGAACATTTGTACAGAATAACAACTTCATAATACTCAAATTATTTATTTTCTTTGAAATTGTATCACAACTTTGGCTATTGTCACAATTCCATTTTCAAAGTGTTATTGCTGCTTTTGTTTGAGATTCTTAAAGCGGATAACAGAGCCGACGATAATAAAGACCCACCCAATGCCTATGTAAACAATTTTCATTGTTTTTGTCGATGACGGTAAAATATCCATAATCGTTAAACAGACAAAAAGTATCCCGATGATTGAAAAAAGCATACCAATTGTTAAATTTTTCACAAATAACCCTCCCAACTATGTACGCCCTCGATTTTACCGTATTCTCAGCAAAAAGAAAACACTAATCCAAGCAAGAAACACTTGGATTAGTGATGATTGTGTCATTATGCTTTTGCATGGGCAAAAAACTCTTCATATAATGCTTGTAAAATGCGGTTTTCATATTCCTGAAGGACACCAAACACGAGGCTCACTTCAGAAGAACCTTGATTAATCATTTCAATATTTGCGCCAGTTTTTGAAATCGCTGTGGCAGCACGGGCAGCTAATCCTGTGTTATGACGCATCCCTTCGCCCACAATCACGATCATGGAAAAACCGTGACGCATTTCTACATACTCTGCATGTAGCTCTTCTTTCACACGACTAAGAATGCGTGCTTCATTTTCTGGTGTTAGTTGATTCGAACGCATGATGACAGAAATATCGTCTAAACCAGATGGTGTGTGTTCATAAGAAATATTCTCATCTTCTAAAATTTGGAGTAGCTTACGTCCAAAGCCTACCTCACGATTCATCAAATATTTAGAGACATATAAAGTTGAAAAGCCACTGTCTGCCGAAATCCCTGTAACTGGACGACCTGTTGCAGGACGGCTTGGTACAATACGTGTACCTGGGGCTGTTGGATTATTTGTATTTTTTATGTTAACGGGCACCCCAATCTTGTAGACAGGCATTAACGCTTCATCATGGAACACTGAAAAGCCTGCATATGATAATTCGCGCATTTCGCGATACGTAATTTCTTTAATTTCCACTGGATCGTTGACGACTTTCGGATTCGCGGAGAACACACAATCCACATCCGTAAAGTTTTCATACAGCTCCGCTTCAACGGCTGCTGCTAAAATGGAGCCTGTAATATCAGAGCCACCGCGGTCAAATGTTCGCAATACGCCCGCTTTAGTGTAACCGAAGAACCCTGGGAACACAATAATTTCTTTTGTGTCTTTTAAAGGGGCTAAATTAGCATACGCTTCAGGTAATGCAAAGGTTCTTTCTGGTAAATCATTAACCACTAAACCTTCTTTAGGACTGACATAGCGTGCGGGCATACCAATGGCATTAAAGTAAGCTGCAATAAGCTTGGCGTTATTATCTTCACCTGCTGCTTTAATACTATCGATGAATAATTCCACATTTGTTTTGTCACCTTGTACACGTTCACGTAAATCTTCTGCGATTACGTCACAAATGGCATTATCTAGCCCCAAACCATCAGCAATCGCTCTAAAACGATCCACAACAGTTTGCAATTTTTCCTCTGTATTCTCTTGTTGTAACGCTGCATTTGCTAATTGTATTAATAGGTCTGTTACTTTTATATCGTCACCAGAACGTTTCCCTGGTGCTGAAACGGCAACAATCTTACGCGCCGGATTAGATTTTACAATGTTTGCTACTTTTTGTATTTGTTCTGCACTTGCTACAGATGTTCCACCAAATTTACACACGATCATATCTATCAAATCCTAACTTTTTCAAATTAATTGTATTCCTCCACAAAACAATTGACTGTACACAGTGTACAAATTATCGTTTCCTACGTCAATACAATTTAAAAAATTCACGCAATTTTTCGAGAAATATGGACAATTTTCGTACTGTTTGATTTATTATACGGATTTCACATGAAATAGTTAAGGTTTTTGTGAATTTTTTTTCGTGACGTTGACATAATCGTGAAATTTCTCATTTTGACTTTCTTCTATATAATGAAGAAAACGCTTTCTCCATTTATGATATGCACAAATATCCACTATGTTTGTGCTATTTTTGTATGTATCGTTGATTCCTTCAGCAAGGCTTTTTCTTTTATTTATGAGGGTTCTCTCTCGTATCGAGGGGTTATTGATCAATCGCGGGTATTTGCCTCTCTACCGCGTGTTTTTCCCTTCGATTCGCGGGTATTCATTTCTCTACCGCGTGTATCTTCACTCGATTCGCGGGTATTCATCCTCATCTGCATAAAAAAACTAGGCTCACGTCGAGTGATGCCTAGTTTTGATACTGCTATTGGATTAAATGGCTGTCCAGCCGCCGTCGATTACGAGCTCTGCGCCTGTCATGAAGCGGGATTCGTCTGATGCTAAGAACACTACGCCATAAGCTACATCTTCAGGTTCACCGAAGTATGGTAATTGTGTGTAAGCTTGATAGTATGGCAATGCACCGCCCTCCTCCATCGTAGGCGCTGTCATTGGTGTTACAATAATGCCTGGATGAACAGAATTCACACGAATTTTATCTTTACCATACTCGATCGCAGCCGATTTAGAAAGCACACGAAGCGCACCTTTTGCTGCTGTATAAGGGCTTGTACCAGCCATTCCCACGATTCCACCGATCGAAGAAATATTGATAATTGAACCACCGCCAGCTTTTTGCATTTGAGGAATCACATATTTCATGCCAATGATACAGCCATTCAGGTTAATATCCATAATTTTATTCCATTCAGCCATTTCCATGTCAGCAATCGTTTTTGGTGATGACACCCCTGCATTGTTGACGAGGATATCCACTTTGCCATATGCCTTTACAGCCTCGGCAATCACTGCTTTCCACTCATCCTCAGAAGTAACATTATGTTGAAGACCAATAATGTCCCCACCATTTTCTTTAATTTCTTTTACTAAATTATTCAAGGGCTCGATTTGTACATCTGTTGCAATGACCTTTGCGCCTTCTTGTGCAAATAGTTTTGCCTCAGAAGCGCCCATTCCCATTGCTGCTCCTGTAATAATTGCTACTTTCCCATTTAAACGACCCATCATAAAACTCCCTTTCTTCTATATAAATGAACAATTCGTGAACACGTTAACAACTAGTTGTATTATCGACACGGTGTCGTTAATATGATTATAACGCGCAATTGAAAAAGGGCAAACAACACCACAGCCCATCATGACGCTTTCACAACACTTGCAATCGGACTGTTGTTTAAATAGAAAATTTAATACAAGGAGCTTCAAAATGTCGAAAAAAATGGACCCTCGCGTCATCAGAACGCGCCAATTATTAAGAGATGCACTAGTGGCATTAATTGATGAACAAGGCTATGAAAAGATTACGGTACAAGATATTACACAACGGGCTACATTAAACCGTGCCACTTTTTATTTACATTACCGTGATAAATTAGACCTTCTCTATCAAAGCTCAGAAGAAGCTTTGCATGAGCTTGTAAGTAGTATCCATCCACCCTTCGAACAGAAGAGGGATTTTGATTTATTACCAAATTATGACCAGCCACATGAGACATTTATGTATTTATTTGAACAAATAGCGCTGAATAGTAAGCTATACAAGGTCTATCTCACGGAAAAAAATATCCCTTATTTCTCCGATGGTCTTAAAGACATTATTATCAATTTTGTGTCGAGCGGGATTCAAATGATGGAGCCTGACGATCAAAAGCTGACCGTGCCCCGCGAAATGGCCGTCCGTTTTTATGCCGCCGCCTTTCTTGAAGTAATTGTCTGGTGGTTAGAAAATGATATGCCCTATACCCCCAAATTTATGGCGACCCAGTTAATGCGTATTACCATTAAAGGCCCTTATATTGACAACCCTTTTGAAAGATAAGAGCACTTAATTCACGCTCAAACGAATTTTCAATTAACAGAAAAAGGTAATCACAACACATATGTGATTACCTTTTTCGTTCCCATTTGTCTCGGCCTCGGAAGTTATCGTATTTTCATGTTTAACTCTCTAGTAGGGTTATAGAGTTGTAACCATTTATCCGCTTCACTGACCATCCACGTTCCAAATTCATTTAAAAACAACAACAAAACGTTCGTATCGATTATGGGCGTTATTGCATATTCAAGTGCCCTTCTCATGTCGCTTTCCTTGTCAGGGAAATATTCCGAGAACCGTTTATAGGCGGGGTATAAATCCCTTGTATAGGTGTTTTCCTTCGTTATGACAAGTGCAAGTCCTGCTCTTACTATAATTTTCATAATCCACTTGCAACAATCTTTAATATCCTCTATATCCGCATTATCTTGAAGGTCATCACAGGCATTTTTTATTTGCCCCTGCAAATGAATAAGGTGGTCATTCGCTAAAGCCTCGTCCACCTTATATCTTGGTAATCGAGGTATTAAATCCTCTCCAAACACACATATACTATGGGTTTGGAGGATGAAACTAATGATTGAAAAAGATGTCGTATTTAAAATAGCTTCTTTGCCAAATACACTTAGCTCAATCCCATCTACACAATGATGGTTTTGAGTTAATGCTTGTTCTACTTCTTTTATTCGCTTTACCTGCTGTTTTTTAGGCTTTTGCTTCGTAACCGCTATGGTGTCTAAGTCAGCTACTCCTTCAATACCTATACCCTTTGGAATTGATCCCCTTAGATAAATGCTATGTAAGTCATCTTGGAGAATTGTGCGATAGGTATGAATCACATCGTTGATGACAGCAAGAAAAATAGAGTTGATTTTATTCCAATCTGCATGATTAATTATGTATCCATCACTATCCGTCACACATAAGCTACCAATTTCTTTTATAGTCGTCATTACATCGCTCCTTTTAGGTGACTGATTTGCTTAAAAGTAGGATAGCATGTACTATATCAAACACGCTATCCAGCTTCCAAGTTGGAAGTCCTTTGAAAATAGCAGCATTTACTTTTCATTAAACTCAAATTCAATTTTTCCTTCTACCAAACGTAGGGCTGCATTAAATGGTTTGCCATTCTTTGATTTAAAGCCTTTCATCAAAGCAGTTTTGCCACTCTTACATAAGTCATGAATGTTTTTTTCCGTTAGTTTTTTTCCTAATAGCCTTTGTGGGAACGTTTGCTTACAACCATTTTTATAATTCGAACAACTGTAAAAGCTTTTACGCAAGCCTATTTTCCCTTCCTTGCATGCTGGACAGATGGCAATATCTTTTACCACGGCTGGTTTAAACTGCTCTGCTTCAATTGTCAGAGACTCTAACTGTTTAGGCACCTCTGCTATTAATTGATGAATAAACCTGCCTATGCTTTCAATAAAATGCTTGGCAGAGCCTTCCCCCTTACCAATTTTATGTAAGTAAATTTCCCATTTAGCCGTCATGGAAGGGCTTGACAGTAATGTCCCTTCAATTGCCTGACATAAAAGCTGTCCTTTCGGTGTAATGCTCACGATATTTTTTCGTACTTCAATAAATCCATGCTTCTTAATCGTCTCGATAATGCCACTCCGAGTTGCCTCCGTTCCAATCCCTTCAATCGATTTCAGCACCTCGATTTCCTCTTCATCCTCAACCGATTTACCACAGGTTTTCATCATCGTAATGAGTTGGCCTTCTGTATAGGGCTTCGGAGGTGTTGTCGTGCCTTCTAAAATAGCAATCTTACTTTGTACCAGCTCATCTTGGAAGACAACAGGTAAAGACTCCTCACGCGCCTGTACCTCTGTCTCATTTGAAAATAATTCTTTCCAGCCTTTGACAAGCTCTGTTTTCCCTACTGTTTTAAACTCTACATTTTTGACATTCGTGATAATCGTTTTTTCATCGTATTCATAATCCTGATGAAACATAGCGAGTGTCGTATTGAGGATTTCAAAATAAATATTTCGTTCATCAGCATTCATGGATTGCAACGCTTTGGCCGTCGGTATTTTTTTCGTTGGAATAATTGCATAGTGCTCCCCAACATTGGCACTGTCGACATAGCGCTTGTTCTTCCCTCGATTGATCGGCTGAAATGCTTTTCCCACAAGCTGCTGATAGTTTCCTAATGATTCATTTAAATAGAGAAACTCATTATGTGTAATGAGCTGTGAATCGGTACGTGGGTAAGAAACGAGCTTTTTCTCATAAAGTGATTGCGTAAGTTTCAACACATGCGATGGACTGTATTTCCAACGTTTATTGGCAGCCGCTTGTAATGTTGATAGCGCATGTAGTTTAGGTGGTGCAATCCGCTTCGTTTTGTTCATGACACTTGTAATGAGACCTGTATCATACGGTTCAATCCCATGCTGTTGCAATAACTGCACTGCCTCAGCCCGCTCTTTTGTCTTTAGCTTCGCCTTCCCTTTATACACACCATGTTGAGCTTTAAATACTCCTTCGATTTCATAAAATTTTTCAGGCTTGAACTGTTCAATTTCCTGCTGTCTTTTATAAATTAAATAGACGGTTGGCGATTGTACTCGTCCGATGGAGATACTGCCCTTAAAGCCCTTTTTCTGCAACAGTAGCGTATAGAGGCGACTACAGTTCATACCTACTAACCAATCGCTAATTTGACGCGTTTTGGCTTCTTGGTACATCAGCAAATCACGCTCATTACCTTGCATATGATTAAAACCTTTTCGGATTTCCTCCACTTCTAATGAGTTAATCCATAATCGTTTAACTGGCTTATTTACTTTTGTCATTTTCAAAAGGGAGTAGAAAATATTTGAACCCTCACGTTCACTATCACAGCAGTTATAAATCGTTGTTACTTGGGGATCACTAAAGATTTTTTTGACTGCATTGAATTGTGGATACATTTTAGAGACCACTTTATCTTCAAATTTTTGCGGAATGATCGGTAATGAAGCAAGCGACCACTTCTCCCATTCCTTGTGATATTCTTTCGGCTCCTTTAATTCAACAAGATGACCAACCGCCCAGGTAATAACTGCACCATGAGGAAAAGTAGAACAAGGTTCCAGTTCAATAAAGGTTTTCTCTTTTTGCTTCACTTTAAAAGCGTCTGCATATGCTCTTGCTTGAGATGGTTTCTCTGCTAATATCGCAATTTTCCCCATTAATCATCACATCTTCTTTACAATATTTTAGTAGCTTTTTCTATAAAAACATAAAACTCAACTAATCAGATTAGTTGAGTTGATGGTGAATACCTTACTACTATTTTACTTTAAACCATATAAAATAGCACTTACTAAAATCTTTGACCACTTTTAAAGCAAATTATAAAGAATCAAAAATTTTCTTTACCCATTCAAGATACGCTCGCATATAGTATTCCTGCTTAAAGCCATGATTCTGACCCTCTGCTACTATCACAGTCAAATCCGCGTCTGCGTTTCGTGCAGATTGGATATATTCCTGTGGACCTTTTACCCCGATTGCTAAATCCTTTGTCCCATAAGCTATAAACTGAGGTATATGAGCTGTCCTGAAATGCGTAGATAAATCTGTCTGCTGCAAGAGCTCTTCCCGCTTTTCTGGATTTCTGACATCTTCATCATTAAAAGAAGCAAAGAGCATGGGCACATTATAGCGATACGTCAATGCAGGGTAAATCATTGCAGCGGATGCTACTTGATCATCAACAGCATCAATGGCATCAGGCTGATAACTAGCAGGAAACAGATTTCCACCTTGAATGAGGTTAATAAAGCTACCCGTTTGATAACCTCCAGCACTAAAACCTATCAAACCAATTCGATCTGGATGGAGACCATAATCATTGGCATGGTAACGTAGATAACGGACAGCACGTTGAACATCTAGCTGTGGAATAGGCCACTCATAGGGATTGGAACGATAGTGAAGAACAAATGCATTAATACCTGCTTTATTTAATGATGCAGCTATTTCCTTTCCTTCCGCTGTTCCTCCATCCATTTCCTTAAAGCCATAACCACCACCTGGCATAATAATGACGGCACTGTCACTGTTCGCGACCGTATAAGGAATCAGATAGGGCTCATCTTCATAGGTTGATTTTTCATAACCCCCTTCAATTTCATGGATATAGGTAAAGGTATCAATGGCCACTTCATTGTCTTTATAGTCTTCTCCCACGATGCCAGTGGAAAATTTGAATGTCGCCAAAAGTCTGTTAGGATTGCCCTTAATATTCATATCATCTAGCTTACTTCCCGAATGATTACCTGCCACTTCTTCTCCCCAAATCTCCACCTTGTCTTCAATATCCGCAACTGGCTTGCCTGGTTTATTTCCTAATGGATTAATCACAAGAATAGCGTATCCAATCCCCATAAACAAAGTCAGTATAACTAGAAGGATTCCTGCTATCTTGGCTATCTTCTTCGCTACCCTCATCATCATAACCTCCATTAAATTTACTTATGTATCGTTTACTATTTATTATCTCGGGTAAAGGATTATTAACCTTTAGCTCATTCTTTAGCAAATAACGATTGAAGATCTTGTATAGCATTACAAAATTTTATTCTTCCATTTTCTAAAGGATTAAAATGACCTTACTAAAGAAATGTCTGAAGACCAAAAATTTTTAAAAAACTGCATACGTACCTTGCGTAAACTATATTATTAAAACACAACAATAATTTTTTCTAAATATGGGGTAGGTATTGTAAAAAAAGGAGGGATACGATGTTTGATGAAGCTGCATATTTTATTTTTAGAGCGCTGTTAATTTTAACGGTTTTGGTTGTGGTGGTAGGAATCCCACTTGGTGAAATATTGATTAGAAAAAAATAAAACTGCATCTAAATGGATGCAGTTTTTGATTTTTATCCTACTTTGTGTCGATAATAGATTTTGGAATTGTTGAAATAATGAACTATATAGAAGTCTTAGAATGGATTTTCACCTTTTATAAAAGGGATAAAAACTACATAAATTGAACCAATAAAAATGAGCCAAAAGAGTACGGATGTACGTCGCTGTTTAAAGATATTACTTTCCTGAAAAATAAAAATACCGACAATCAACGAGTATAAGACGAATAAAATATACGATAATCCAAACCAGTTTACCCATACGTCACCTGTAAATTGAATTCCAAAATTCTCGTATATAGGCCTTAAAATATAAGTTGTAAAAAGGAAACCAATCGATAGAATTACAATGATTTCGAGTAAACTAAGTACAACTTTCTTCCATTCATCCAAATAAATTACCTCATTTCTTCTGACAACATGAAAATATAAACCTGCGTAATGGTACAAACAAAGTTGCAATTTTGTTAAAGTAGAAAAAGGCTCTACTCCTTATTAAGAGTAAAGCACTCCGTTAAAACAATAGTAAAATACTATCATCCACCTTATGGAACTGTATTACTCATAACCGTCACAAAGCCGTTCATCGAGGCATTATCAATTAATTGAAGTATGCCTAGTCTTGCGGTATCACTGTATGCATACCAATGATTTGCCGTAGTATCATGCACCAATACTCCGCCTAAGTTCCCTGTTGAAAAATAAATATCAAACCGCTTGATACTGTTCGAGTCTTGGTCTAAAAAATCAAATTGCGCATTTTTATCATAGTCCCCTACTGGAATGGGATGAGTATCCCAAGGATTATAAGTAGGTGCTTCGACTTTACTTCCATTATTTTTTATAAAAGTATTATAAATAGCTTCGTTATAACCATTCCCATTAATTTGCTGTATGACTCCGCCTAATGTCATATGATATTCGTATTGCAAAGCTTTTACTTTTATACCATTAATAAAGAGAGGCTGTGTCTCAACTGTTACTGTACCGTTATTGTAAGTGACATTGCTGCCAAATGTTTCGGCAATAAAACGCATCGGAACAAAAGTACGATTATTTTTCATGTATGGCTCTACATCAAGCAGTTCTGTTTTACCGTTTTTCACCACTTGATTACGATTAAGCTTTAGTATGACCTGCATATCGTTTTTAGTAAGGGTAATTTGAGCATCCGTCCAAGTAACATTTGCCCCTAAATTTTCGCTAATTACACGTAAAGGAACCATTGTCCGATTATTTTTAACTTCGGGGTTTACATCGGATGCAATGGTAACACCGTCAACTTTTATTTGAAAATCGGCTGCATATGTAGGTGATGAAGTCATGATTAAAATCAATGCAAGAAAAATTCCTGAGAACACTTTTTTCAACTTTGAACACTCCTTTTCTTAAAACTCACTATTCTCCCAAAAAATACATTTCACTAAATATTTTACCATAAAAATCCACATATATCGTTAAACTATTCTACTCTTTATTCAATCTACATGACCTATTAAAAGAAGACGCGTTTCGAAATAAACGCGTCCGATTGTTAGATAAGGATACTGATGAAAATTATCCAATAAGGCTTTAGGAAGGTTTTTGCCTTCATGCGTAAATTGATGTTCTTTCTAAAAAGCTAATAAATTCCTCTACTAAAGGCTGGCTGCCAAATTCCTTGGGCATTTTTTTCCATACTTAGCTCTATTGGTCCTTCAAGTGAAATAAATTTTATAACCCCTGTTGTATCTGTTTGCTGCTCAAACTCTGCATGTTCTAACCCCACGAAGAGATTTGCGATAATAAGGCGATTTATTTCCTTTGTAAACAACTTTTGACGTACGATTTTCGTTTTCTCATAATATCTTTGAACACTTTCTGTTTCATCGTTCCTATTTGTTGTGAACAATGCTTCATATGTTTCATAATCTTTTTCCATATCACTCATTAAAAACATTTTAGTAATCGCTTGGGGTGGCATATTTTTTAACTTTTCAATATTATAATCCTCTTTAAAGGCATTAAAAACTTGCTGCTCCTGTTCAGTCAATTCAAATGTTAGCTCAAAATTTTGGAAGCCTACGACCTTACCTACTAATTGTCCCTCACTAATTTTCATAATCGTATGGCCCTCGTCACTGTCATAAACAACCATTTCTTTTTCTTTCGCAGAAATCGATTTGTCATTGAATGGCGCTGGTCTAGTTCCAAAATTATGAAAAAAGTAAGGATTTTTCAATGGGTCATTGATATCCTCTTTTTTTATTTGCTCATTTAATCCATGAACTTTTAATGGGGTATCATCTACTAAAATTTGCCCTTGCTTCATTGTTACATGATCATTACCTAATCCTAATACAGTTGAAACGACAAGCCCATCCGTTCCATAAAAGGCAATATAATCTCCATACGTAATGGGGGCTTCCTTATCGATAATCATTGGCAAAAAATGCAGCATCCATTGTTTCCCAAGTAGATGGGCATATTGCGGCTCAATGATGTCTAAAGAGGAAACATCATCGATAATCGGTAATAGCTCAGTTTGCTGACTTGCGGTTTGTAGGTTATTCTTTTGAGAAAACTCAACGAATAGCATTAACCCAATAATGAAACAGGCTGCAATAGATACGGTGACAACCTGCCAGTTGAACTTTCTTTTTATGGGTTTCTTTTGCAATATACGGTGCTTGATGTCGTTTGTAAATGGGGCATCTTGTCGCAATTCTTCTTTTAGCTTGTCTTTAAATTCCTTCATAAAATATTGCCTCCAGTTCCGGATTTGTTTTCAACAATTCTCTCGCTCGACGAATCCTTGTACGAACGGTGTTTTGTGAGACGTTTAATAAACTAGCAATTTCAGAAACATCAAATTCTTCATAATAAAACAGTACAATGACTTCCCTATAATGAAGTGGTAATGCAAAGACAATTTGCTTTAAGGTTGCAAAATCCTCAGTTGCTATATATGTTTGCTCAACTGAGGGTTCAGTTCTGCCTAGTGGTAAAAGTTTTGAAATAAATGATTTTCTCTTTTGTTTACGTAGTTCATCGTGACAGCAATTAATAGCGATACGGGTTAAATACGTTTTCAATGAAGCATCTTTTCTAAAATCGTCTTTACGTAATAAGTACTTCATGAGTACGTCCTGTGTAATCTCCTCTGCAAGCTGAAAATCCTTCATATATAAATAGCTAAGATGATACAAATATTCACCATATTGTTCTACGATTTGTTCCAACAACAACTCACCTCATTTCAATCCTACTTCTTAGACGCTCGTTTTCTAAAAAATTGTTCAATCTCCTGGAAATATTTTAGAGTAGCCTTTTTATCAAGATTGCAGTAGTATGCAATGCACTTATAGATGATGCAACAGTACCTATGTATTAGATGGGCTTACTGATAATGGCCCTTTTCATGAAGAAAGACGCTTTCCTATTATTTCAGAAAAGCGTCCGAGAAGATCGTTATTCAACTATAACTATAGTTCGTTCAAGAAGGACTGTTCTTTTTTTGATTGGTTAAATAAATCTATTCTTTCTTTTATACTTTCGTTCTTGCTAATATCCCACCATTCAACCACCATATAAATCTCATTTATATCTTCAAGTGTAACAAAGTCACCATTTTTATTGATATACGGCCCTGCAATAGCACCAGTTGTATATTCTGCTATATTCGTCTCACCAGTAACTGAACCAGTATGAACTACCGAATCATCACTCTCGATAACCACATGCGTTTCAAAGTGGAAGAAATCTGTCATATACGTATTGACGTTTTTCATTTTTAAGGTTCCAAATCCTGCTTTAAAGTCTTCTGGTGTTATAACAATTTCATATCCTGTTAGATTCCAGCTTTCACTTTCACCCATCAATAATAAATAATAAGTATTACCACTTTTTTGAGCATTGCAGCCAGATAGTACAAAGAACGACAACATCAAATAAATGCAAGGTACTAAACCTTTTATATGCTCCTTCATTCCATCCCCCTTTGACAAATTTTCGCATAAATATTAAATTCCCAAAAAGAATGCTATTCAACTCTTTAAAAGAAAAAGACACGTTCCTATATATAAACGCGCCCTTTTCTGGAATAAAAAATGAGTTACTCAATATTCATATACTTTTGTAGGCAACTTGAACGATTTGTTGTTCACCATTCTTCTCAAAAATCTTATAATTTTCCATCCCGATTTTTTCCGCAACTTTTTGGGATGGGATATTTTTTAAGGTCGTGTATGAAAATATTTCGGAATAGCCCAGAACATTCCATGCATATTCCTTACAGGCACACGCCGCTTCTGTGGCATACCCTTTATTCCAATACGCTTTAATAATGTGAAACCCGATTTCAGGTAACCATACACCGTCAATGTTCTGCATGGTTATTCCACAATCACCGATAAATTTATGCCCATCTTTTAAAATAACTGCCCATAGTCCGTGATTATATTGCCTATAATTTTTCTCATTCCATCTGATCCAATTTTTAACCTCTTCTTGATTAAAGGGATGAGGATAATATTGCATAGACTCTGGGTCGGAAAGCACTTTTGATAATTCATGATGATCGTCCATTTTTAACGCTCTAAGATATAATCGTTCCGTCTCGATTATCTGCAAAATGCCCACCCTTTGCTTTTAATTTATTTTGCCACAAAATATCACGCATTCCTTTTTAGAAATGCGCAGTACCTGTTTTTAAGCACATTTGAAGCTAAAAGTTACCCAAAGTAATGATGAAAACACCAAACAACAAGAAACAGACTTACGATCCCCCAAGCAGTGGTACTCCATATCCACCAAACTACAGATTTAGCTTTTGATGAATTTTCCTCTTCTTCCATATTCAATTTTATAAAAGCGACCTTACTTTCCATATCTTTTTTCATAGAGGCGAGCACAACAAATCCAATTATTATGAAACCAATAGTTATCAAAAGTAGTAGGTCCACCTATACACTCCCTTTATATAATTGAATTTCACCGCAATTTATTATAATAATTAGATTCTACAAAGATAACAATAAACCCATTGTTCTTTAAATGAAGAGAACATTACTTATTAGCGAAATATGCTCCCACTTAAAACACTGGAATCTACTATCCTACTTTTTGTTCTGTCGGTATACAATAAAAGTAAGTCCATTTAATATAAATGTAAAAATGAGAAGAACTGCTGTGGCTATCACGACTGCACGCGTCGTGTCCATGAGTGCCGTCCAATCCTCAATTTTTACTAAATGATAATTATAGAACATCTGAAAACTAATTGAAATAGCAGAGGCACTGATGCTGAGAACGGAAAGGATGCCCCAATTAGAATGTTCATGTTTTTTATTTCCCATGAGATAAATAACTGGAAGTATCCAAGCGATTAGTCCTAGTAAGAGACTGCCAATATTAAGCCAACCAATCATAACGAATCCCTCTTTCTATTTTGTAATGCTGTTTAACAATACTTAACGGTAAATTGTAGGAAAGGTTTCAAATAACTGTATTATTCAACAATATTGCCCTTTAAAAGAAAAAGACACGTTGATTAATAAACGCGCCCCATTGCCGAAAACTATTATTCAATTAAAACTACCATTATAAACTTTATCTTTTCGCTTCACTTGTATTTGCGTAAATATTTTCACTATTAATATACCAACTATTCCACCAAGCATATTACATAATAAGTAGATACCATCTAGAGAACCAATGTTCCTAGGAACTAAACTAAACGACCCTAATAGTAGACGTAAAAGCTCTATTCCTAAACAACACAATATCACTATAAAAATGGCTTTATTTCTATTTTTAAAATGGAAAAGAACGAATAAAAATATCCCTAAAGGAAGTAATAATAAAAAATTATAAACTATAGCTGAATAGCTCCACAAATACATATTGAAGTGGATACCATCAAAAATTCCAAACCAATCATTAGCTGTAATAAAACTCCTACTTTTGTCTGCTGGATTTAGAGGTAAAAGTGTTATTCCCCCTACTTTAATTTGAAGTAAACATAGTAAATAGAAGAGAAAGCTATATAAAGTAACGCGTCTTTGATTACGCTTGATTTCTTTTCTAAAGTAATCAAGAAATACATCTATAAAAATATAGACCAACAACACTAAAAATCCGAAAGGAACAATATTATATAGAACATAGTTTGTATGCAAGTAAACACCTCCCAAATTTTGTAACAACTATCATTTTACTTATTTTAACAATGTTAGTCAAAACCATTTTTCCATTTAGATGCTTTTAATGTCATATTTAAAAAAACACCCCTATAGACCACCATATCTATAGGGGAAAAAACGGTACGATATTATATGAAGTTTAGTAGGTTACCTCGGAATCTTTTCGCTTTGGCGTAAGTGCCGTAAAAAGTGCAATTAAATTAGGAGGAATACTAAATAATAAAAACAGCCAGTTTGTTGTCAGGATCGAGATGATCGTGAATATAATAATGGACGTCATGAAGACGAATAGGCCCACCTTCACACGCGAGGGCTGTAACGGGGCTGCACTGGACATATTGATGGTCAAAATAATCCCAATGATTCCCCAACTCGCTACGTGTGTTAATAAAAGGATACCTAAAACCATAGCAGTGCTTAATTCTATTCCAAAATTGAGTAACGTAAAGAAAACATACAGCGCTCCTAATGTCACATACCAAGAATAGGATCTGGCCTTTTGCCAAATATGATAGTACAGCTCGTCTAAACCACTGTTTTTTCTAGCTTTCTTTCGTCCTAGCCACCATCCAAGGAGTCCACCAATCACTCCCCCATACAAACCAATCATACCCCAGATATTAATCTCCATCATTCATTCTCCTCCTCTTCAAATATAAACACCTCTTCAATTGTGCTATTGAACGCTTTGGAAATGTTGTAGGCAAGTTCTAAGGATGGATTGAATTTTCCAGATTCAATAGCAATGATTGATTGCCGTGAAACGCCAACTTGTTTCGACAATTCTTCCTGCGTAATCTTCTTCAATTTTCGTAATTCTCGAATTCTGTTTTTCATAATGCCTCCTTTATAAATGTAAAGCAAACTATACATTTAATGTTAAGTAAAGTTTACTTTACATCACTATGTATGTCAAGCTAACTTTACAATTTTATTTTTAGTTAGATGAAATGGCAATGTCGAGTGAAGAACAACAAAATTCTATTACCATGTACTATTTTCGGAAAATTTGATAAATTAATAGTAAGGAATGTTTTGAGCGTTACAACAAGGAGGTTATCCAAATGAGTAAAAAAGAGCTCTTGCAAAATGGAGTCAATCAGGTGTTTTACGAAGAGGAATGGTACCCACCGTTATCAGACGCATTAAAGAATCTCACTGCTGCGCAAGCTAGTTGGCAACCAGAAGGTAATGCTGCTAATACGATTTGGGAAAATGTAAACCATTTATTAATCTTTAAAGAGCGCTTACTTTCTCGCTTACATAAAGATGAGACATTTGTTGCTCCACAAAATAATGATGAAACGTTTGTCCAAGGAGAAGCCCATGATGAAGATGCTTGGCAAGAAACAGTGAAACGAACACTTCACGTACATGATGCCTTAAAATCTTCATTAGCATCCCTTCAAGAAGAGGCATTAGATCAACCTAGTCCCGCTCTTCCAGTTTGGCAACAATATCTAAATATCCTTTTGCACGACGCTTACCATACAGGACAAATTGTTCAACTTCGTAAACTACAAGGTTCATGGCCTGCTAAGCGCTCCTACTTATAAACGATGATTCCAATTGGTGATTGAAAAGCAGATGCCCCCTAAAGTTAGAGACAAACTACTAACTGTAGGGGGTATATCATTTAGTTCGTTTTCATTATCAATCTTAAGCTGTTAATCTACCATACTCAGATCACTGATGTCGAGAGAGGTTTTATTAAGTTTACAAGTCTATCGGCTTACCACCTGTCACTCCATAAATCTGACCCGTGATATAACTTCCTTCATCGGAGGCAAGCAGAACATACACTGGTGCAAGCTCTACTGGCTGTCCCGCACGGCCAAGGGGCGTATTTTGGCCAAACTCAGGAATCTCTCCTTCCAATTTTCCATTATCCAACTGCAATGGCGTCCAAATTGGTCCTGGTGCAACACCATTGACACGCACCCCTTTCGAAGCAAAATAGGAGGACAGGGATACCATAAAGTTGCTTATTGCACCTTTTGTCGCAGCATAATCCATTAAAGATGAGGATGGATCGAAAGATTGGACCGATGTGGTGGTGATAATTGCACTTCCTGGTTCCAAATGTTCTTCAGCCGCTTTTACGGTCTCGAACATGCTGATGATGTTTACTTTGAAAGTATCTTGCACTTGTTTAATTGTTAAGTCACTTAGGGAGGGCTGTGCGATCTGTTGCGCAGCATTTAATACAAGAATGTCCAATCCACCAAAGGCTTCCACGGTTTTTGTAACAATCTCTGTCGCTGCGTTATCTTCTCGTAAGTCATACGGTAGCAGCAATGCTTTTCTTCCTGCTTTTTCGATTAATTCTTTAACGACGTTGGCATCTTCCTCTTCACCAGGGAAGAATTGGATGGCTACATTGGCCCCTTCACGTGCATAGGCAATAGCGGCAGCACGGCCAATCCCAGAATCGCCTCCTGTAATTAACGCATTACGCCCTTCTAGACGATTGTATCCTTTATATGATTCTTCTCCGCAGTCAGGTTTGGGGATCATTCCATGCTGTAGCGCTGGCGTGTTCTGTTCTTGATTTGGGAATTTTTCAGTATGAAATTTTTTACGTGGATCGGTTAGATGTGGGTTTCCCATCAACTATCATCTCCTATTTTGAATATTTAGTGACAAACACTTTGTTTGCTTGCACTATTTAAATCCTGTTACATTTTGTTGAATACCCTTTGAACATTTACTTTAAACAGTTTCAGAACTTATGATTGAGTCATTTACTCTTCTTACAAAAGAAAAAACACCCTATGGAAGCGAGCAGACTAGTCCAATGCTGAAATGGATAGTTTGAACACTTACATTGAGTGTTTTAAGAACCTCTATAAAGTAGGTTATGAAAGATATTTTGTATATTTAAATTAACGCCTCAATTGCTTGCGCTACTTGCTCTTCTGTTAAATTGTGGCGCACGATGTAGCGGTTGCGCGCATGCTTTGTACATTCAATGGTACAGCCACCTAAATGCTTTGCTTCATTTTCTTCTGATGCGATAATTTGCTTGTTACATTCAGGATTTGCACAGTTAATGTAACGTTCACAAGGTTCACCGTCATAGTGATCACGACCGACAATCACATGCTCTACTTGATTGATTGGCACTGTTAAACGCTCATCGAAAACGTACATTTGCCCATCCCATAATTGACCTTTTGCAACAGGATCTTTTCCATATGTTGCCACGCCACCATGTAATTGACCAACATTGCCAAAGCCTTCACGTTTCATCCAACCTGAAAACTTCTCACAACGAATACCACCCGTGCAATAGGTTAAAACATTTTTCCCTTCGAATAGCTCACGGTTTGCACGGACCCATTCTGGTGTATCACGGAAATTTTTCACCTCTGGTCGAATCGCACCACGAAAATGGCCGACATCGTATTCATACGTGTTACGCACATCTAATACTACTGTATTTTCATCTTGCATTTCAGCAAGGAATTGTTCTGGTGACAGGTAGCGACCTGTTAATTCATGTGGGTTGACGTCTTCTTCTAAGCCTAAGTTGACTAACTCAGGACGTGGGCGAACGTGCATTTTTTTGAATGCATGTCCTTCTGCCGCATCCATTTTAAAGACAATGCCTTCAAATAATGGGTCTGCTTGCATGTTTGCCATGTATTGCTCTGTTTGCTCAATCGTCCCCGAAACAGTCCCGTTAATACCCTCATTGGCTACTAAAATACGACCTTTTAAACCGATTTCTTTACACATTGCTAAGTGCGTTTCTGAAAACACCGCTGGGTCTTCAATCTTCGTGTAATGGTAATATAATAAAACTTGATAATTCATTGTTTTCCACCTATCATTTCAATATTTGCAGGATATTCCTGATAGTGTCTTTTACGACCTATTAACCATAAAGGATAATCCGTTAATATGCTATCGGTAATTAGACTGAAATGAGTAGAAATATTTTCCCATATTCCGCTAGATGAAAAAAGACACATTCATTCTAAAGTGTACCCTATAAGATAGACACTTGAAAAAGGTCATCTTATAGGGCATTTTTGTTTATAATTGAAAAAAACAAGATTC
>NZ_JAASJR010000015.1:0-84504 GCF_019731275.1 Lysinibacillus sp. K60
CTGTAAAATACAGACTGCAGCTTCAAGAAGTTGCCTAACCTTTTTCAAAATGTCCTTTACAAAGGGTACACTTTATTTTTTCAGCTACCTTTTGTTATGGTTAAAGCTTTGTTAATGTTTTGCCACTCCAGCCAAACAAGATCGTAAGAATTGGTCCAAGTAAACAGAAGAAGGTGAACGGTAGGTAATCAAATGTGGAAATACCGAGGACACTTGCGATAAAAATACCACAAACACTCCAAGGCACAAGTGGGTTGACGACCGTACCTGCATCCTCCATGACGCGTGAAAGGTTTTTTGGTGCAAGACCAACCTTTGCAAATTGAGCCTTAAAGGCCTCACCAGTTAATAGAATGGATAAGTACTGTTCACCGATCAATGTATTGACACCGATGCCAGTGATCGCAGCACCGGTAATAACCGATCCAGCACTTTTAAATAAACTTTGTACCTTCGCTAAAATGCTTTGAATAATGCCTAATGTGAATAAAAGGCCACCCATTGTTAAAGCAAGTAGAACAAGCGCGATTGTAAATAGCATACTATTCATCCCACCACGAGTGAGCAAGGCGTCTACATCTTTATTACCAGTTTGAGAGACATAGCCATCAAACAGAATCTTGAAGATATCTGAAGCGGGAACTGGGTCAAGTAGAGAGCCAAGACCTACTCCAATAATGGATACAACAGCCAATGTAATGACTGCTGGTGCCTTATAAAAAGTCATGATAACGAGAACAACAATTGGCAATAATGTATACCAATGAATAAGTCCTGTAGACAATAAACCTTCTTTAAATTGTTCCACAGTCTCAAAGGATGTAGCAGCTCCTGTTGGCGAAATAATAGCATAGATTACAAAGGAGATAAGAAAAGCAGGAATGGTTGTCCAGCCCATATTTTTAATATGCTCAAAAAGGTCTACACCAACTGTACCAGAAGCAAGATTGGTTGTATCGGATAAGGGTGACATTTTATCACCAAAGAAGGCCCCAGAAACAATCGCTCCAGCAGTAATGGTTAGCGAGATATCCATGGCACCGGCAATGCCCATAAATGCCACACCAACCGTCGCGACAGTTGTCAGGGAGCTTCCAATAGAAATACCAACGATACTACAAATTAAAAACACGATGGCAAAGAAAAAATTTGGCGAAACAGTTAAAAAGCCATAATAGATAAGGGTTGGGATCGTTCCGCCCATAATCCAGCTTGAAATTAAAATGCCGATAAAAAAGAAAATAAAAACGGCACCAAGTCCAGCGCTAGCACCCGCAATCATACCACCTTCAAGATCGCGAAAGGGTACTTTTTTCAGTAGTCCATAAGCGAGTAAAATGGCAATCACAAGAAAAATCGGGATATGTGGCGTAGCCTTTAAATAGCCAATACTATAAGCCATTATGGCAATAATTAAAATAGTGATAAAGCTTGCCTCAAGAAATCGAGGGTTACTCTTTGCTTCTATTCGAAACATGTGAATCCTCCTAATACATACTTCTGCGCTTCAATGCGGTGAAGCCCAAAAGTATTATAGCACGCTAATATTTTTTGTCAATTGACTGAAAATTGGTGGTCTCAGAAGAGATAATCCCAGGCATTTTTCAAAATCAATAAACATGTCATGACAATAAAAATGACACGCATCATGTTCGTTCCACGCTTCAGCGCAAATTTGGATCCAAGAATTGCCCCAAAGATCATGACAAAGCCCATCGAAAAACCATATAGAAAATGAACTTCTCCTAAAACTAAAAACATGATTAATGCCGCTAAATTTGAGGTAAAATTAAAAGCTTTTGCATTACCAGCAGCTTGGAGGAAATCATAGCCCATCATTAATAGAATAAAAATAAAAAATGAACCCGTACCTGGTCCAAAAAAGCCATCGTAAAAGCCAATAGCCGCAAATGCACCTATAAAGGCTAAATTTTTAGCTGTGCTAAGTACACGCTCTTGATATTGCTGTCCCCAATCTTTTTTAAACATTGTATAAGCAGCTACAAGGACGAGCATAACAAGCATAAGTGGTTTTAAAATAGCAGGGGATACAAGATGGACAGTAAAGGCACCGAGTAAAGATCCTACAAAGATAAAGGGGAGGATTTTTCCAATTTTCTTGAAGTCTACTTTACCTGCACGTAAAAAAGTTAGCATACTTGTACCATTACTAATGGTATTGGCTAGTTTATTTGTGGCAATAGCTGTACTTGGAGGTAAACCAACAGCCATTAATGCAGGTAAGGAGATGAGCCCACCACCTCCAACAATCGCATTTAAAAAAGAGGCGATAAAAGCAAGTAGTAATAATATTGTGAGTGAAAGTAAATCAATATCCATAAATATGCTCCCATCTTTCTTCATCGCGTTTTAACATAGCGTACTGCGAAAGTCAAAAAATCACAATGAAATTCCAACATTTTCATGTAAATTTTGTTTACAATTCCTTAACATTTCACAAGGTAAACAAATAAGCAGGAAAAAGTTTATTTCAAGTATTTTTATAAAAATAAAAGAAAAAATGGGCGTTTTTAAAGAAAAAATCGTGATTTTTAATATTTGATTTCCAACGTTTGCAACTTGGAAAATAGCTTGAAAATAAATGTGGCAAATTTTATATTACAGTTTTGTAAAATCAACAGCTAAGTGTTTAAAATTTTGTTGAATTGTGTAAATGTTTTGTTATGATGGTTCAGAAATCGACAATATTTTTTCAACAGGAGGAACAGGATGTTCAACTCAAACAAGCAAGATCCATTTTTTCAATCACTATTAAAAATCGCGAAAAACGTGAATGAGGGTATTTACTATGCTCATAATGCACGTATTCAAGATATAGATGCACTAAAAGAAATCGCAGATACAATGAAGCAATACGAAACAAGTGGCGATAAATTAATCCATGAGCTAATTGTTATGCTGAATAAATCTTTTATGACGCCAATTGAGCGTGAAGATATTTTAGCCTTAGCCAATAAATTAGATGATGTAATTGATGGAATGGAAGGCTGTATTGCGCACTTCAATATGTACAACCTAACAGAAGTAACAGAGCCAATGCGCCAATTCCTCACATACATTGCGAAGAGTACAGATGAAATGGTACAAGCCATGGAACTGTTAAATAGTAAAAAGCTTGTGGAAATGCGTAAACATGCTATTCAAATTAAGGACAATGAACGTGAATGTGATGAAATTTTCCGTTCTTCAATGAAGCAATTATTCATCCAAGAAAAAGACCCAATGCGTTTGATTGTTTTCAAGGATATTTATGAGCAATTTGAAGACATTGCGGACAGCTGTCAAACAGTAGCAAACACAATTGAAACAATAATTATGCGTAATGCATAAGATGGAGTGTACGAAATGGATACGATCTTATTAATCACCATATTAGTCGTTATTTTCGCACTTGTGTTCGACTTTATTAACGGCTTCCATGATACAGCAAATGCGATTGCTACTTCTGTATCTACCCGTGCCTTAAAGCCACGTACTGCGGTTTATATGGCAGCGGTAATGAACTTCGTCGGAGCGATTACATTCGTTGGGGTAGCCAAAGCCTTAACAAAAGATATTGTGGACCCATTTTCTTTAAATGCCTATGATGGCGATATTACAGGTTCTGTTGTGATTTTAGCAGCCTTATTATCTGCCATTACATGGAATTTATTAACATGGTATTTTGGGATTCCATCAAGTTCTTCTCATACATTGATTGGTTCTGTTGCAGGGGCAGCTATTGCCGCAGCAGGATTTGATATTTTGAACTATGCTGGGTTTATTAAAATTCTTCAAGCACTTATTTTTTCACCATTACTAGCATTCGCAGCTGGTTTCCTGATGATGACATTATTAAAGGTCATCTTTAAAGATATGAATTTATATCGCACGAATAAAGGCTTCCGCACAATGCAAATTGGGACAGCAGCCTTACAATCCTTTACACACGGGACAAATGATGCGCAGAAGGCGATGGGGATTATTACCCTTGCGCTAATCGCGGGCGGCCTACACCAAGGAGATGATATTCCTTTCTGGGTACGTTTTGCTGCAGCAACTGCGATGGGTCTTGGTACATCTGTCGGAGGTTATAAAATTATCAAAACCGTTGGCGGTAAAATCATGAAAATCCGCCCAGTAAATGGGGTAGCGGCAGACTTAGCTTCTGCATCGATTATCTTTGGAGCCACTTTAATCCATTTACCAGTTTCTACAACACATGTTATTTCTTCATCCATCATGGGTGTCGGAACAGCACACCGTGTTAAAGGAGTAAAATGGGGGATGGCACGAAAAATCGTTACAACATGGGTCATCACGATGCCAATCTCTGCTGTCATGGCAGCATTGATTTACTATATTTTAAGTTTATTTTTCTAGTTCGCTAAGGAATGCACAATCATAGTGCATTCTTTTTTTTGGATAGAACCGGCAAAGTGAAGGATAGCCCGGTTAAAGTAGTGGATAGGAGCGGCAAAGTGAAGGATAGCCCCACAAAAGTGGCGGATAGCCCGGGCAGGAAGAAAAACTGCTTCGATGAAATCAGTAGCCTCCTCCCCTTGTGTAAAGTGCGGATACGCTCTAAGGTAATTATAAAGAAAGTGTAAAGTTCGGAGAAAATCGTTTTTTCCGTAGTAAGGTGAATACAGGAGGAAAATGATGAAGGAAAAGTTACTACTGATTGAGGATGATACAGCGATTGGACGCATTGTGAAGGATACGCTGGAGCAGGAGGGCTATTATGTGACATGGGCTACTACGGGCCTTGAGGGACTGGCAGATTTTCAAACGCAACCTTTCGATTTAGTGCTAGTGGATTGGATGCTGCCAGAAATGGATGGGTTAACGGTTTCTCAAAATATCCGTTGGGAGAGTGATGTGCCGATCCTAATGATGAGTGCCCGCAAGGAAGATGCGGATAAGGTGGAGGGCTTGCAGGGGGCAGACGATTATATCGCTAAACCATTTAGCTTAGAAGAATTAAAGGCACGAGTTGCCTCTCATCTTAGACGCTGGCGACGCTACCACAAGCAAGACGTGATAGAAGAGCATACTGCCTATGCGAATGGTTTAACAATAGATTGGCAACGACAAATAGTATGTGTTTATCAGCAAGAAATTGCATTAACTCAAAAGGAGTTTGCCCTTGTTAGGCTGCTAGTTAAAAATCCGAGTCAAACCTTTACAAAAGAAGAACTGTATCAGCATATTTGGCAGCAAGCAACGTTAGAGGACACTCATACTGTCACAGTGCATATCAAGGCATTGCGCGAAAAGCTCAAGGATTCTGTGAAAAACCCAAATTTCATTCAAACTGTGTGGGGTAAGGGCTACCGTTTTATTGGTGAACCATTATGAAAATAAAAGCGTGGTTACTAATTATGTTTTTTATTGTAATGGTATTACCCATAGTAGGGGCTTATAGCCTTTATGTGTGGATTAATGCTTATTACCAAGATAAAAATGTGGCGGAGTATTTTGACAAGTGGACAGAGCTAAATCAGGTAAAAGACGTCCTTGACAATCCAGTGCTTTATCAAAAAAATGCCGATTTTGAGGAAATAGAGGAACTTACCAATGAGCAGCTGGCGATTACCCTCTATACGAAATCTGGCTATGTTTTATATTCCTCCAACCCCTTGCTAACGGGCTATGTAGGGAAAGAGCGCATGTTAAATGGTTTATATGATTTACAGCAAGCATATAACGCCTTTACATACAAGGAGCCTGTATATCTAAAAGGTGATTTGCTTGGCATCTATGAAATTCAATTACTACGAACAGATTGGGTAAAGGGTGTAGAAAAGCGTTCGTGGCTCGTCATCGCAAGCACGATCCTGTTATTTTTTATCATTTATTTAACTGTCATCTTGTTGCTTCATCGGAAACTGAATCGGCCATTACGTGAACTGATGCAGCAAATGCGTAATTTTGCGAAAGGTCAGCAAGTTAAATCAAATCTAAGCGTAAGAAAAGATGAGATTGGGGCACTCGCCAAAACATTTGAGGCGATGCAGGATGAAATTGAAAAGACTCGGGCTTCTTTAAAAGCGGAACAACAGCAAAAAGAAATGATGATTGCAAGTATTTCCCATGATTTGAAAACACCCCTTACAGCCATCCAAGCCTATGCAGAATCTTTACAAAATAAAGGCTTGTCAGAACAGCAGGAGGCAGAATATCAGCAGGTCATCGTTACGAAGGCAGATCGGATGAAGCATATGCTAGAGGATTTAATGATGTTTACATTACTTCAATCAACGAACTATACATTAGAGCTCATTGCTGTGGATGGAGAAGAATTTTTTGACATGGCCCTGTCTGACTATGAACCTTTATGTGAGGAAGAAGGATTTACATTAAAAGTCTTCTGTGCCGTAGATGGGCTCTATGCTGTGCATCCTAAACAACTTCAGCGTGTTATTGATAATTTATTAAGCAATGCATGGCGTTATGGGGAAAAGGGGACAACAATCTGCTTAGCGGCAGTCAATGCTGGAAATGATCCCAAATGGGGCTTTGACTTCTTGAAGTCGGCTTTAAACAAACAAGAGGGTATGTATATAATTGTACAAAATCACGGAAGAGGTATACCACAGCAGGACATTGTAAAATTATTCGAGCCTATGTATCAAGCAGATTATGCGAGATCAAAGGCTGGTGAACGAGGAACAGGACTAGGCTTAAATATTACAAAACAAATTATTGAAAAACATGGTGGCACTATCGAATTGCTTTCTAGAGAGAACATTGGAACAGCGGTAATTTGCTGGCTACCACCTTATAAAGGAGTAAAAGAATGATGAATTGGAAAAAATCTTGCCAAGCAGCAGGCTTAATTGCTGTGATGACATTTAGTTTAGTGGGCTGTAATTCAGAGGCATCTTATACACCTCAGGAAATTATCGACCAAGCCCTTCAAGAATCGAAAGAGCCACTCACTTATTATGGCGAATATACGTTAGATATGGGAGAGCTAGGTGGTAAAGCTCAAGTGAAGGAATGGGTAAAGGATAGCAATAGACGGATAGAAATGACAGGTGATAATGGAGAACATGTTATCACAGTCAAAAATGACGCTAAAGTCATTAGCTATGATGTCACTGAAAAGACGGCTTACACAATGGATTATTCACAACACGAATTAGACGGCTTGCAATCACCTAAAGATCAGGTACAGCTTATTTTTAATATGGTTAAAGATACACATGATATCAAGATAGCAGGGGAAGAGAAGGTTGCAGGTAGAGATACGTATAAAATCGTCGCAAAAACGAAGAAAACGGAATCGTTATTTGGAGATATCGAAGCATGGATTGACAAAAAAACTTGGCTGACTTTAAAAATGAAGACAGATAGTGCAGGGACTCATATGATCACTGAGTATTCTAAGCTTAATTTTGGTGAAAAAATAGATGCTCAACAATTTACACTAGATCTACCAAAGGATGTAACGATTCAGGAAATTAGCGGACAGGACACTTCAGCATCCATTTCTTTGGACGACGTAAAGCAGCAGCTTGAAAAGTTTTTATTAGTGCCAGAAGTAAATGGTCTTACCTTAGACAACATATCCATGGTTAAAGGGATAGAGGATCGACCAGAATACTCTTTTGATTATAGCATAGACGGAGAGTTAGCTTTTTTTGTTACGATTTTTAAAGCAGATGCTAGCGTTGCAGATATTGGTCCCATTCTAAATGAAAAAGAAATCGATATTCGTGGACAAAAAGGCACAGTTATGGATGGTGAAAATTTCCGTTCCCTTGCTTGGCAAGAAAACGGCTACCAATATAGTATGGTTGGGCAAAATCCAGCATTAACAGTTGAGGATCTTTTAAGCTATGCGCAACAAATGACCGTTATACAATGAGGTGATACTATGAAAAAAGCGCAAGGACTAAAATGTCTGGCACTATTTTTATTTACCACTATTTTCCTTTATGGGGTAGGGGAAACATATGAGGTGTCTTGGCTACAATTTCATTTTACGGGACAATATCAGGACGTAGGCTTTTATTTCAGTTTTACATCCCTCATTCCAATAGTAATTGGATTATTAATGGTGGGTCTATATGAATCATTGTTAAAAAGATTCATCTAAATAATTAGGAGCAGGATCCGAGTGGTGATCCTGCTTTTTTTATGGTAGAAATATAGGTCATAGATTACAATATTTATATAAAGAGGATACTAATAGGAGGTTTCGTCAATGGCTACATTTCTACATGGCTTTGCTCAACAACTCATTTTCCCCTTGTTTATGATTTTATGCTTTTATTTCACATTAACTTATTTTCATCATCTCAAGACAGGCGATGACCGTGATATTAAGAATACAAAATGGGCAGCAGTGGTGTGTTTAGCTTTTGCTTTGGTTGCACCAGCTCTTTATAATGTGATTACGTTCATGATCATGATGAGGTAAAGTGATAATTTTGGCACAATACGTACATAATGTAAGGTAACAGGTTTAGTCATTCTAAAATTAGGGAATATACATTCATCCTAGGATATTGTAGGTGGTACATATGTTTGACAATTTACTATTTCAGTTACCTTTTATTATTTTTATCGGTTTGTTTTCACAGTGGTTAGCATGGCGATTTCGCATGCCTGCCATTGTCATTATGAGTATCGCTGGGCTCATTATTGGTCCGTTTACAGGGTTAGTGTCGCCAAAAGAGACATTTGGCCCTATTTTTCATACCATTATTTCTCTGGCCGTTGCCGTAATATTATTTGAAGGAAGTTTAAGCCTTGATTTTCGAGAAATACGTGGCTTTAAGAAGTCTATATTGCGTATTTCCACAGTAGGGGCAGCCATCGCTTGGATTGCAGGCTCTACTGCCGCGCATTTTGTTGCTGGGCTATCATGGCCAGTCTCTTTTGTCATTGGTGGATTATTTATTGTGACAGGTCCAACCGTTATTTTGCCTTTATTGAGACAGGCAAAATTGAAGGAGCGACCAGCAGCTATCTTAAAATGGGAAGGCATCGTTGTAGATCCATTTGGCGCGTTGTTAGCGCTATTTGCGTATCAGGTCGTTTTGGGCATATATCATTTAGAAGGTGGGACATCTCTTACCGTTTTCTTTGTTTCCGCCTTTTTAGCCGCCCTGTTAGGAGGGGGCGTCGGTTATGGAATGGGACAATGCTTGGAGCGTGGTTTGATTCCAGAGTTTTTGAAATCACCTTTGTTACTCGCTACTATTTTACTTGTTTTTGCCCTAAGCGATGCCATCATGCACGAAACGGGCTTATTGGCTGTGACAGTGATGGGGCTTGTGATGGCCAATATGCATTTAACAAGTCATCATGAGCTGTTGCATTTTAAAGAAAATATTTCGGTTATTTTAATTTCAAGTGTCTTTATCATGCTGACGTCGTCCTTAACCATCGATACGTTATGGCAAATCATTGATTGGCGTATGCTACTATTCGTACTAGCGATGATGTTTATTGTTCGACCGTTATCGATTTGGATTGCGACCATTAATACGGGCTTAACATTGGAAGAACGGGCCTTAATTGGGTGGATTGCACCGAGAGGGATTGTGGCATTAACCGTTTCAGGTTACTTTACAACGGCACTACAAGACTTAGGTTTTCAAAGTGCACAATTATTAACAGCGCTCACATTAGCACTTGTTTTTGCGACAGTGGTTGCTCATGGCTTTAGCATTGGCTGGCTTGCTAAAAAATTAGATCTACAAGCTTCCACAGGGAAAGGTATTGTGATTGTAGGCGCTTCTCCATTTACAACACAGCTCGCAACGTCCCTGCAAAATAACGGGATTGATGTGTTGATGATGGATCGTGCATGGGAAGATTTATCTGCTGCTCGACAAAATGGTATTAAGACAGAAACAGGTGATATTCTAAGCGAGCATACAGAATTTTATGTTGATTTAACTCCCTATGATCAACTAATTGTAGCGACAAAGCAGGACGCCTATAATGTCCTTGTTTGTGCAGACTTTGTTCCAGAATTAGGGCGTCTCAATATTTTTCAAACGGCTTTACATACTACAGACCCAAAAAATTACTCACGGAAGTACGGGGGACAGCTTCTTGTCGATGCACAACATGATATTCATCAGCTCAATGAACTGATAGAGCAAGGGGCACAACTTCGTCAAACGAAAATTACAGAAGTATTTACATGGAAGGATTATGTAGAACAAAATCCTCATGCCGTCTGGGTGTATGCTATAACACAGGATGGAGCTATCGTGTTGGATATGGTCAATAAATATGACGATATAAAACATGAACTGCATACTATCATTAGTTTAATTCGCTAAAATCGGCCGCCTGTTTGTGCAGGGCGGCTGTTTTTTTTAGATGGTTTTTTGATGCAAGTGAAAGGAGACTAGTTGACTGAAAATGACCATGCTTGCAAACACACTAGCAATGAGTGTTCTGCCTGTTTCATATAAAGCAAGAACAGCTAGCGTAAAGAGAGCAGCTTCTACTAGTCCATGCGTAAAGGGATTCAAGGGCACCCTTGCTTTTGGAGAGCCAAAGATACTCCATATTCCAATGATGAATAATGGTATTCCCAACCCAAGAGAGCATTTCATTAGGAGATTTGTTCCAATATAGGCACCCCCGTTTCCAATAGTGAGTAGAACACCCATTTCTACTAAAAATCGTAGTGTTAAATGGATAGCCATACTTTCCTCCTCATTACGCAATTTGCTGTAAATGTGTCTTCTTAAAAGCATCCTCATATTTTAAACCATAGCCAAGTGCACGATCTAAGAAAATATGTGCGAGCCAAATCAGGGCAGCCATCAGGAGTACTGGTGTAGTCGTTAGTAAACCAATCACCATCAACATGGCAGGTAGCACAAAGCTATGTCCCATATTATAGAAAAGAGCGCCTATTTTTGTATTGAGGAGATAGCCAACCATTGTAATGTCTGGTAGCAATAAATACACAATAAAATAAAGCCATGGAAAATTTAGATGACCATAGAAAGAAACAGTGATGAAGAAAGCAAGGATATATTCTATTGAGATGATTTTACGTAGTGACATTTAACCACGACCTTCCAGTAAATTTTGATACATATCCTCTATGAGTAAGGAAATTTTTTCTTGGTTTTCTTCGTATTGTCCGTCAGCCATTAACGTTTTTGTCAGTTGTAACGAATGAAGCGCATGCTGGTAGAATTGTAGTTGCTGCTCAATCTGGGCAATCTTTGTTGAAAATAGCTGTACCGTTTCCTCATTACATGCTGTTGAAATAGGCTTTTGTTCTAGAGTCAGTAAATGTTTAATTTCTTGGAGCGTAAAGCCTAGCTGACGTAAAACGATAATAAATTTCATTGTATGTTCACACATGGCATCATACACACGGTAGCCATTGTCTTGTTTTTGCGGTTGTATGAGTCCTTCTTTTTCATAATAGCGAACGGTATCCGTTGTTAATTGAAATTTCTCAGCGAATTGTTTAATTTTCATGTAAGTACCTCCTAAATTCATCCTAACATTGGAGTATGCTCCAAGGTCAAGATGCTTGAGGAAAAAAGTTAAAAAAATGAAACGGTCATTCAGTGGCAGTCGTTTATAGTGTAAGAAGGGGAGGTGGACGGCATACTTGAGGAAATGATCGAAGAACATGCAGCACATTTATTACGTCTCGCCTATTTTTATGTGAAGAACCGACAAACCGCAGAGGATATTGTGCAAGAGGTCTTTATTAAATTTTCTCAGCGTGGCTATGAAGAACGTGGGCAGTTGCGTGCGTATTTATCCACTCTAACGATTAATCAAAGCAAGGATTATTTAAAAAGCTGGCATTATAAGAAATTACTATTACAAGAAAAAATATTTCCTGTTCAGGGGAATAGACAACGAGATGCGCTCGTGGCAGCAGAGGAACGGTCTCACATTGGGGCAGCTATTTTAAAGCTTTCACTTACCTATCGGGAGCCCATTATCCTTTATTATTTTGAAGAAATGAAGATTCGTGATATTGCCCAGCTACTTGGCATTGCAGAGAATACGGTGAAAACAAGACTGAAGCGGGCAAGAGAAGCATTAAAGCCTCATCTGAAGCAGGAGGAATGGGAGGTGCTTAGACATGAATGAGATACAGAAGGAATTACTCAAAGTCGCTGGTGATATGACAGCAAGCAAAGAACGAGTCAAAAAACATGTACTACAACAGTCTATCAATAGAAGGAAGCCTTTTCGTTTCACCCTATTAACCATTGTACTGACACTTTGTATGGTTGGGTTTATGATGGTGCAGCTTCTTACAAACGAAACAGAGCAAACATCCTCATTATTTCATGAAAGACAGCTTGAGCATTTCGAACGTATTAATCGGCTAATGTGGCCAGGAAAAGAGCAGGAATTTTATAAAGAGGAAGCCTATCTAGCGTATGAGAAGCTCGTTGCTGCCTACTATTTTGCGAAATCATTAGGGATTGATTATTCAAAGGCAGAGCTAGATGTGGAGAGCAAGAAGCAGGTAGAACAGTTGGAAATGCTTTATCAAGCATCTGAATACGAAGCACTATTTCAAGGATTAGCACCGAAACAGTATGTTGAAACATATCTTGAGCCCCTTTTGCCAATGTATACAACAAGAACAAAGCTATATGCCCTCTATAAAGAAAAATATCCAACTTTTTATGCTTACCAAGAAGTAGCCAATATTGATGCCAATCGATATTTCCAAGCGCATTATACTGAGCAGGCAACAGCCTTTCAAAATGAGCATAACATCATATTACGGGCTAGTTCACATGGCTCTTCAATGGTCGGAACAGTTGCAAAGGTTGAATCGAATGTTTTTTTATTTATTGAAGGAGTGATTCCTGAGGACCTTGATCATATGACGGAAGAACAGCTTGCTGAAAAATATGAGCAGGCCAATTGGTATCCTGTGCTGGATGATTTTCCTGTCAAGCAGGGGGATTATATTACTTTAACTTCTATGGGAACAGGCAGTATAGAGGAAAACGGGGTCGTCAGAAAATATGGTTTATTATCTAAACTGGAAAAACTAGAGCCAATCAATATAAAAAGGCTTGAGCTAGAAAATAATAAAGAGGTTGCTCAGTTTTTACAGGATATCCCTTGGCAGCCCGCAAATTATATGAAAAGACCACCCGAATATTCATTTGAAGTAGAAGGCGTCCGTATTGAAATGTGGAAGGGCTATGGTGGTTCAATTTATCTCCAAAAGGCTGGTAGCGGAGAAATTCACCTTAGTGCCAATAGAGCGAAGGAATTAATAGCCATCCTAGGCATAGAAGAATCTTAACAAGTCTCTTGAAAGAGGCTTGTTTTTTATTTAGGGGAAAATTATAGTGAAAGTACCATGTTAAAATAACCTTTAATTGAATGTAGGATAAAATACACAGTGATTTTTATTATTAGGCTGAATTACTTAATGTTAAAAAAATAAATGAGTCCAAAGAATTGTAATATTTTAAGGGCGAAGGTAGTATTAAAGAAGTAAGGATGAAGAAAAGGAGGGGCGGAATGAACGCACAAGAATTTGAAGAACTATGGATTACGCTTAATGAGTTATATAACGCGGATCGTTTTTTAGAATATATAGAAATAAGTAGTGCCGCAATTGAAAGTGCCATAAAGCTTGAAATGTATGATAAGGCTATCCTTCTATTACGTTATAGCTGTGCCAGTTATTTTCAAACGGGTGATTTACAGCTTTCTATAAGTGTCCTTGAACAATATCGTGAGTTAACTTTTCAACATGGCAACGATATTGATTTAATTCAATATTACAATTTAGCAGCCATTTATTGGGGAACATTTGGTCATTTAAAGAAATCAGAAGAGTTGATGTTGAAAGGCTTAAAAATTGCTGAAGCAATCCAGCACGTGGAGAGCATGGGGAAAATCTATAATAACCTAAGCGACCTTGAAATATCCATGGGAAGCTATCGGACAGCTAAGGAATTTGCCTTAAAGAGTTTATATTATGCGAATGCGTTTGAAATGAAGCATAAAGAGCCTTATACAGGGATTATCCATCCAAAGACAAATCTAGCTGTGGCACTTATTTGGCTTGAAGAATTTGAAGAAGCTAATACGATATTACAAGAATTAATGGCAACGATTCATCATCCACCCTATTCGAAAGTACAACTTGAGGTCCTCAATGCCTATGCCTTTCTGTGTGAAAGACAGGGACGTATAAGTGAGGCCATCGATTTATATCAAAAGACAAAGCATTATGCTTTACAAAACAATGACCTCTCTCTACTTCAACTAATTTATAATTCTTTAGTGAAGCTCATTGAGGAGCAAGGCAATAAAATTGTATTATGTGCGATACAAAAGGAATATATTAATATTTTGTTAGAAATCCAGCGTGAAAACTATTCACATGTATTGTTTGAAATGGAATATAACGATCATAAGAAGCAGTTTGAAAAAAATGCCTATATTGATCCTCTGACGAATATTTACAATCGTCGCTATTTTGATGAACAGGCCAAAAAGATGGTCGAAAAGGCGGCTGAAAATCATCAGCAATTGGCCTTGATGATGGTGGATTTAGACCATTTTAAAGAAATCAATGACATGAATGGCCATTTATTTGGCGATGATGCTTTGACGAATACAGCCAAAACTTTACAGGACTATTTTCAGCCCTTTGAGTCTATTGTTGCTCGCTTTGGAGGGGATGAATTCATTGTGTTGAGTCAAGTAAAGGAAGGTGAATCAGTACAAACATTGGCTGACAACCTGTATCAAACCTTAACGGCACTATCACTAACAGTGAATAATCAAACTGTTCAGTTGGAATTTAGTATTGGTGTCAGTACGAATGATCATGGCAAAATTCAGAAAGTAGAGGAGCTTATCAAGCATGCGGATGAAGCGCTCTATAAGTCAAAGCGTAACGGCCGCAACCAAATTACGCACTATAATCATTATTGCGATGTGGGAAATGGTATTTAAAAGAGAGAGAGGCATATCTACTCGGAAAGTGCCTCTTTCGTAAAAGTGTTGCTAGTGTGATGGATTAAGCAAGCCATAAAACACAATATCTTCAAAAGTACCGTTTTTATAAATATGATCCTTTAATGTTCCCTCATAGTGCATGCCACATTTCTCCATAATTTTCCCTGAGGCAGGATTAGTTTGGAAATACCGGGCATAAATACGATGATACTGTTTCTCCTGAAAGGCAAATTCAATAATCGCTTGAGCAGCTTCTGTTCCGTAGCCATTACCCCAATAGGGCTCTCCAATCCAATAAGCGATTTCTCCTCTTTGATGTTGGGATTGATTTGACAGTCCTATCGCTCCATATAATTGTCCACTTTGTTTGTCTGTTATCGCAAATTCGTAACTTCTATTTTCCTCAAAGTTTTGTTGATGTGTGGAAATCCATGATAATGCACATTCTAATGTATAAGGATAGGGTAAACTCAATGTGCTTTTATAGATCGCATAATTGTTACATAAAACACTTACTTCTTGTGCATCTGCTTGTGTAAAGAGTCGAAGTATTAAACGTGTCGTTTCTATCGTCTTTTCGGTTGGCGAATAAATCATCGAATACCCCCTTTTCAATGGTTGGATTGATTATAGCACAATAAAAAGCAAAGTAAACCAAATAATGGATATCTTATTAAATCTTGAATTGGAATAAAAATTTATTGAAAAACGATAAATTATGTGGTAAATTAAACAGGATAATAAATAAAAGAGGTGCGTAAGATGAAACGAGAAACGCTCTTTTTAAAGATAGCTGTTTTTCTAATAGGTATACCCGTTCTTGCCTTATGTGTATGGGTGGTGCCTCATGTTGCTTTAAATACAGTGGAGCATTCTCCCATTCTAACCATTGTTGCTTTAATTGGCGTCTATGCAACGGCTATTGCTTATTTTGTTGCGCTATTTACAACGATCAAGCTATTAAGCTATATTGACCAAAACATCGCATTTTCAGAGCTGTCAGTGAAAGCTTTAATTAAGATCAAATATTGTGCAATTCTTATTAGTAGTGTTTACGTGGTTGGCATGCCACTGATATACTATGCTGCGGAAGTAGACGATGCCCCAGGTCTTATACTTATTGGAATGGTCATTATTTTTGCTTCCTTTGTCGTGGCAGTCTTTGCTGCTGTGCTGCAAAAGCTTCTAAAAAATGCCATCGATATCAAATCAGAAAATGATCTAACGGTTTGAGGTGAATACTATGGCAATGATCATTAACATTGATGTAATGCTGGCGAAACGAAAAATGAGTGTTACAGAGCTTTCAGAAAAAGTTGGCATCACGATGGCGAACCTTTCGATTTTAAAAAACGGCAAGGCCAAAGCCATCCGCTTTTCAACATTAGAGGCTATTTGTGAGGCATTGGATTGCCAGCCTGGCGATATTTTGGAATATCGGAAGAACGAGGAACTACAAAAATAAGGATCTGCGTAAAGCAGATTCTTTTTTTTGTAGAAATTATTGCCAAATGAAGTCATCCTATGCTAGGATAAAGAATAGATATATCGACAGGCAGTCGGTCAATTATAAGGAGGTGTCTTATGAGGGAAATAAAAAAAGCGGAAGAACGCAGAAATGAAATATTAGATGCTGCGGATGAATTATTTGCACAGAAGGGATTTGATGGCACTAGTACGAGTAATATTTTGGAAAAAGTAGGCATTGCTCGAGGCACTCTCTATTATCATTTTAAATCTAAGGAAGATATTATGGATGCGCTCATTGAGCGTTATACAAGCACGATGCTAGCAAAGGCGAAAAACGTTGCAGCAGACAAGACTATAGCTGTAAATGAGCGGATATTGCGCGTTGTCATGGCATTGAATATGCAAAATGAACAGGGTGGACAGGAAATGATGGAGCATGTTCATAGGCCGCAAAATGCTTTGATGCACCGTAAAATACAGCAAGTGGTCATCAATCAAGTACCACCAATCCTCACTGCCATTATTCGTGAGGGCATTGAGCAAGGTATTTACCAAACGCCTTATCCCTATGAGTGTATGGAAATGATTATTGCTTATACCAATACGGTATTCGATGATGATCTCGTCTTGATGACAGATGAGGAAAGAGCTGCCCGTATTCCGGCATTGATTTTTAATATTGAAAGAATGCTAGGGGTGGAGAATGGTAGCTTATTGTATATGATGCAAATGTTTGGAAATAAGGAAGAAGGCAGTACGAACTAAGTTTTTTAGGTCTTGTTAGGTTTGATGGCGGTTAACAATATACAAAGAGGTGACTTATGTATTGGAAAATTGTTCGAAATGATATGGCAAATAGCAAGCTAATTACAGGTATGACCATGCTATTTGTGGCGGTAGCAGCTTTACTTGTCACACTATCAGCAATACTTATTGTCCATTTGACAAGTGCAATTGACACGCTGATGAAACAAGCAGAAACGTCTCATTTTCTTCAGATGCATGCAGGGGAAATCGATCAAGTGCGGCTGACTGAATTTGCAGAGCAAAATAAATATGTAGATGAATATCAAATGAATGAATTTCTAAATGTGGAGGGCACGAAGATCAATATTGCGGGTACCACCTTGGCACATAGTGTGCAGGACAATGGTTTCAGCACACAAAGTGAGAAATTTGATTATTTACTTGATCTTGATGGTCATGTGATTGAAGTGGCAAATGGTGATATTTATGTACCTGTAAGCTATTGGAAGGACGGCATCGCTGACTTGGGGGATACTGTCATCGTTCATGATCAAACCTTTACAATAGCTGGATTTCTAAGGGATTCACAGATGAACTCTATGCTGGCTTCCTCCAAACGCTTTCTTGTCAGTGAACAAGATTATGCAGCAATCCAGGAAGCGGGAACAGTTGAATATTTAATTGAGTTTCGTTTGAAAAATTTGGCGGATTTAAAGAAGTTTGAAGAGGCCTATACAAGTGCAGGGCTAGAAGCAAACGGACCAACCATTACTTATAAGCTTTTTCAAATGCTGAATGCCATATCAGATGGACTTATGATTGCTGTTATCTTACTCATCAGTGTCCTTGTAGTCGCTATTGCTTTTATGTGTATTCGATTTACATTGCTCACTAAAATAGAAGAGGATTATAGAGAAATCGGTGTGATGAAAGCAATTGGCCTACGAGTGGCAGATATACAGAAAATGTATCTAGCCAAATATGGCGTTATAGCTGTGATTGGTTGTATGCTCGGTTTTGCCTGTTCCTTTTTCCTTCGAGATATTCTATTAGAAAATATTCGTCTGTTCATGGGAGAAACGGACAAAGTTTCACTCATTTGGTTGTTCACGGGTCTGGGATTGTTGCTCGTATTTTTCGTGATTATGGGCTATGTACGATCGGTACTCAAACAGTTTCGCAAGCTATCAGCCACGCAGGCTATGCGTTTTGGCACAACACAAGGAAAAGTGCAGCATACAAAATTATTGAACCTTAGCGCCAATAAAAGACTACCGATCAATCTTTTTCTTGGCATGAAGGATGTATTATCACGAAAAACACTTTATGCGACAATGCTCGCAGTATTAGTATTGGCAACATTTATTATTATCGTGCCTCAAAACTTACACAACACAATTGCAGCTAAAAGCTTTATTACGTATATGGGTATTGGGAACAGTGACATCCGAATTGATATCCCACAAGGCAAGCAAAATGAACAACAGGTGGCAGCGGTGAAGGATATGCTTGAGCATGACACAGCCATTAAGAATTATACTGTTTTGACAACAAAAAAATTCACAACGATTGCCGAGGATGGAACAGCGCAAAACCTAAAAATAGAGCTGGGTGACCATACGATATTCCCCTTAGAATATGCACACGGAGAGGCTCCAGTCGCTCCTAATGAAGTGGCACTTTCGGTGCTCAATGCAGAGGAGCTTCAAAAAAAGGTTGGTGATAGTTTAGCAGTGGTCATTAATGGAGAGAAGAAAAATTTGAGGGTCAGCGGTATTTATTCAGATATTACCAATGGCGGCAAGACTGCTAAGGCAGCTTTCTCTGACCAGTCTACGGATAGCATGTGGAGTGTCATCTATAGTACGATGGCTAATCCATCGCTTGTTGCAGATAAACGGGCGGAATATGCAAAAACCTTCTCGTTTGCCAAGGTGTCAGGTATTGATGATTATATTCATCAAACTTTTGGCACGACGATTCATGCCATCGAAAAGGCAGCTCGTGCAGCACTCGTCATTGCCTTATTGCTGTGTGTGCTCGTGACATTATTATTTATAAATATGCTGATTGCGAAGGATCAAGCACCCATCGCTATTATGAAGGCATTAGGATTCACGAATGTCGATATAGCTACACAATATGCAGCACGTTCGATTTTTGTATTACTGCTTGCCATCTCGATGGGGACGTTGCTCGCAAACACGTTAGGTGAATATTTAACTAGTACGGTCATTGCCTCATTCGGGGCGGCATCATTTGATTTTATGATTAATCCACTAGCAGCTTATGTTTTTTGCCCACTAGCGCTTACAAGCGTTGTACTGCTAGCTACGCTAATTGGTACGTCAAGGGCAGGGCAGGTAAAAATTATTGAGCATATAAAGGAGTAGAACCTATGAATATAGTAAGTGGTGAGCAAATAGCAAAGACGTTTCAGGTAGGCAAAGAACAGCATCCCGTTTTACTGGATGTATCAGTTGCAATCAATCAAGGAGAGTTTATCTCCATTATGGGCCCATCAGGCTGTGGTAAATCGACATTGTTGTATGCCCTTAGCGGGATGGACAGTATTGATCAAGGTCAGGTCATCTTTGATGGAATGGATTTAACGACATTAAGTGACAAAGAACTGGCTGATTTGCGTAGAACGAAAATGGGCTTTGTCTTTCAGCAGCCGACCTTTCTAAAAAGCTTAAATATCCTTGATAATATCCTGTTACCTGCGATGCGTGATGAGCGAAAAAATGTGAGGGCCTTAACAGAAAGGGCACTACAGATTATGAACAAAATGGGGATTGCAGACTTGGCAAAGCGAGATATTACACAGGTTTCTGGTGGGCAGCTTCAACGGGCAGGCATTTGCCGCGCCTTGATTAGCAACCCGCAAGTGATCTTTGGAGATGAACCCACAGGCGCATTGAATTCAACGTCTGCTCAGGAAATCATGGATTTATTAGCCTCCATCAATAGTGAAGGTACAACGGTGATGCTTGTGACCCATGACCCAAAAATTGCCGCAAGAACAGAGCGTATCCTTTTTATGTCTGATGGCGCTATCGTGAATGAACTGAGATTGCCTCGATTCACAGGCGCCGATTTAGACGATCGAATGGTCAAAGTTGTCTCTTCTATGCAAAAAATAGGTATTTAGCTTGAAGAAATCCGTAATGATTTAAAAATTACGGATTTTTTTTTGATAAAATGAATCGCATTCGTTATGGCATCCGTCAGTAGTGTAGGAAGTAGGTGAGGGCAATGATGGCTATTGAACAGATAATCGAGGAGCACGGTGATTACTTACTTAAGGTCGCCTATCTCTATGTGAAAAATAAGGCAACGGCGGAGGACATCGTGCAGGATGTGTTCATCGCCTTTTATCAAAAGCAGGGACAGTTTCGTCAGGAAGCATCCTTACGTACATATCTAGTGAAAATGACGGTTAATCGAAGTCACGATTATTTACGAAGTTGGAAAAGTAAACGACTGACATTGTTTGAAAAGATCACGGGACGCACAACGGCTATGACACCTGAAAAGGAGATACTAGAGAAAACTGTAAAAAAAGAGCTGGTGGAGGCATTGTTTACATTATCAGTTGCCTATCGAGAGGTCTTGATTTTGTATTATTTTGAGGAGATGTCGACAGTGGAAATTGCACAGCTTGTACACTGTCCAGAAGCAACGATTCGCACAAGATTACAGCGAGCTCGTAAACAATTAGCAACAGCAATGGGTGACTTTGATTGGGAGGTGCTACGCCATGAATCAATTTAAAGAGGAACTATTAAAGGAGCTACAAGATGTCAAGCTTTCACAGCAGCGCAAACAAGTAATCGCGGAGAAAGCACAACGAAAAGTTCAACGCAAAGCAGGTAATCAATGGACGTATCGTATCGTATTCGCAACCTTTACTATTTTTGTTATCGGTTTTAGCTATATCTTGACACAGCAGAAGGGGCAACAGAGTTCAAGCCATCAGGCGGCTAGCCTACAGTCGGATACTTGGCATTGGTGGTCACTTTTTGCTTCGGATTATGTAAGAGGCTTTATTTTATTGAGCATTTTTATAGGGGCGACCATTATTGTCAAACGCTATCTATTGAAAAAGGGATATGGTTTACCTGTTTGTATTGAATGTGGGGAGAGTTGGTCTGAGAAGGATGCACGTAAATTATATCGCAAAAATAGTGAAATTGTGTGCCCTCATTGTGGACAAAAACAATACCGCACAAAAAAATCCATGCAAATCAGTGGTGTAATGACGATGCCAGTGCCGTTGCTGATTATGTTGCAGCATGTTTTCCATCATTTTGTTATTGGTCTCATTTTCTTTTTAGTGGGCATGTTCTTTTACCATTATCAAATTGCGCCATATGTGTTTAAGCTACAAGAGAAAGATCCGATGAATGAACCTTTATGGTAATGATTTCGGCAGGAAATTGCTAGGCTAATCTAGCAATTTCTTTTTTTATTCTAAAATAGATTGACAATGGTTTTCATTTGCTTTATCTTTGTGTTAACTTATTTTTATTATTAGTTAACGCACAAGGGGAGGCTTTTTACATTGAAAAAAGGAAGTACATATCAATATGTGTTAGCAGCATTTGGGGCAGCAATAATCGCAGTTTTAGCACAGGTAACAATCCCACTACCACTTATCCCGATTACAGGTCAAACGTTAGCAGTTGGCATCATCGTGACGATTTTAGGGACAAGATTAGGCACGTTATCTGTTCTATTATATATTTTACTAGGGGCAGCAGGTTTACCTGTATTTAGCGGTATGTCAGGTGGACTTGGGATTTTAGTTGGTCCAACAGGTGGATATATTGTAGGCTTCCTTGCCACAGCTATTATTATGGGCTTATACTTAGATAAATTTGGTATTACATTTACTCAAGCTATTATTGCGAATATCATTGGGATGATTGTTACATTAGCGTTTGGGACAGTGTGGTTAAAAATTGTAGCAGATTATACATGGACAGCTGCCTTTATGGGTGGTGTTGCACCATTTATCGTGGTAGGTATTGTCAAAGCGGTACTTGCAGCATGGATTGGTGTAATTGTTCGTCGTCGCTTAGAAAGAGCGCACTTAATTGAAGCAATAGCATAGGACATGGGAGGAATTGTTTTGGCAACATTATGGACAGGTGGTAAGATTTACACGATGGCTCAGGTTGGTGAAACAGTGGATGCAGTCCTTGTTGAAGATGGAAAAATTGTGGCGACAGGCTCAGTGGAGAGCTTGTCGCCACTAGCTGCTTCTATCCAACATTTAGAGGGCAATATCATGTATCCAGGCTTTGTCGACAGCCATTTACATATTATTGGCTACGGAGAAAAACTCAAGCATCTTGATGTATCGGCAGTTACGAGTAAAGAGGCGTTGCTTGTGAAACTTCAGGAGCAAATGGCTGAGGCGTCAGCACATGAATGGGTCATTGCGATTGGACTAAACGAAAACCAATTTGAAGAGCCCATTTTCCCGACCTTAGCGGAGCTAGATGCCCTTGGAGATGCTCATTTAATCATTAAACGGAGCTGTCATCATTTGATCCTAGCCAATTCCAAGGCACTCGCTTTTGCAGGAATTACAAATAAGACTCCTTCGCCAGAGGGGGGTGTCATTGACAAAGTAGATGGTCAGCTCACAGGGATACTAAAGGATGCAGCATTGTATTTAATTGTTAACCAGATGCCACATATTACACCTGCGTATATTGAGGATGCACTGATAAAGGCGGTGACCTCATTGCAATCCTATGGTTTAGTAGGGGGACATTCAGAGGATTTAAGCTATTATGGACCGCCAGGCCAGCCGATTCAGGCTTATCGCAAAATAGTAGAGGCACAGCAATCCTTTAAGGTGCATTTATTACAGCATCATACAGTCTTTGAAGAGGTTGCGAAGATGGATTTAGCTTCCTCACCATTTTTGGAGTTTGGTGCGATGAAAATTTTTATTGATGGAGCCTTTGGAGGTCGTACGGCTGCACTACGTCAGCCTTACTGTGATGATTCGTACAATGCAGGGATGCTTATTCATACAACTGAGCAATTAACAAGCTATGTTCAGCTGGCACGTCAATATGGACAAACCGTTGCCGTGCATGCCATTGGCGATTTAGCAATAGACACGATTTTAGACGTTTTTGCGGCATATCCTCCTCAGGAAGGTCAGCTTGATCGCGTGATTCACTGTAGCTTAGTCGATGAGGAACTATTAGCCAAGCTAGCTGCATTACCAGTGGCAGTGGATATGCAGCCGCAGTTTGTACAGGGAGAATACCAAGCAGAGCTATCGAGACTTGGGGAGGAGCGCGCACAGGGCTTACATCCTTTAAAGTCGCTTCTTGACACAGGGCTGATTGTCGCAGGCGGCAGTGATGCTCCGATTGAAGTGCCAAACCCGTTGTATGGTATATATGCGGCTGTCACTAGAAGAAATTTTGGGGAGACACATGATGGCTATAACCCTCATGAGAAAATTTCCCGATTTGAGGCAGTCCGTTTGTACACAGTAGGGGCGGCTGAAATAATTGGACAGCAATTTATGCGTGGCAAAATTGCAGAAGGCTTTGCAGCAGACTTTACGATTTTACAAGAGGACGTTTTTACAGTAGAGATGGAGCAGCTTCCACACATTCAAGTCGCATGCACGGTTGTGAATGGTCAGATAGTATATGAAAATCGCTGAGAAGGTTATCCTTCACAGCGATTTTTTTATGGGACTATTGTTTGTCAGCTAGTTGTTTTACTTGTTGTTCTAAGGTCGACACACGTTTTGATAAGTCCTCTACTTGCTGTTGCATGGTTGGTGGAGGAGACACAGGGGCAGTGGATTTCATTTTTTTGATCATATGGATCATCACGAAAAAGATTGCTAGAAACATACATAAAAGAACGGTTGTACTAATGATATCACCAAGGTTGAATTTCATGTTTGCGCTCCTTTCTGTAGTGGGTATCTAGTTATATACAGGGTGACATGCTAAAAAGTTTCAAAAAAATGGTGAATGTCACGATTAATACAAAAATTGACGCCTACTTTGGTGTAGAGGAGTGCTATTTTATTGGCTTTGAGGAATGGGCCATAGCAGTCAAAACATACGTTAGTAGTGAGCGATTTTAACAGCATGATAGGGGTGAGTATGTGCACAAGGCAGGACAAGTAATGCGACAGGCTGTCCATAATATTTATGTTTATCGATTCGATTATGTACAGGTTTTCGCATTAATTAGAATCTTTCAGTTTTTATTAATGATCCCTGTAACCTCTATCGTCTTGAAGCTCATGCTACGAGTAACTGGGTTTACACATATTACTGAGCAAAATTGGCAAAGCTTTGTGACGCATCCCTTTGTGATGATAATGATTTGTCTATTAATTTTGCTGTTTTTATTATTTGTATATTATGAGATGGGCTTTCTATTTCTCATGGCCTTTCATCAGCAACGAGGACTTCGCTACCGATTTCTTCCTTTATGGCAACAATTAAATCGCAAGGTTGTTTATTTTTTTAGTGTGCAAGTTTTATTTCTCATCGTCTATCTAGCGCTATTAATGCCACTAGCTTCCTTTATGCTACCCCTTACATTGACTCAATCCATCTCCCTACCACCTTTTCTAACTGAAGAAATCATGAGTAGTCGAGCGGGTAGGCTAGCATATGCTGTGGTGGCAAGCATCATTGTGATGATAGGCATTCGAAGTATCTTAACGTTACCTATCTTTACAATCCAGCCGAACATCTCAATTTTGCGTTCTTTTAAGCAAAGCTGGCGATTTTCCAAGCGTGGATTATTTGAACTAGTCGTGCTACTAGCTATGCTTTTAACAGGTCATCTGTTGATGATGCTTGGTATAACAGTGGTCGCTACGTTTCCACTCTATTTAATTGAACGTTTAATGCCAAGTGCAGCCTTGATTACGGCTGGGCTGACACTAGCCTTTTTAGAAATGGTCTTTGTGGTGCTATTTAGTTTATTACAGGCGATGTTTTCACAAGTTATGGTCGCCATCACGTATAATACGCCAGTGATGGGTAAAATCAGCGCTACTACACATCGGAAGCGGCGCTATAAGCCATTGCTGTTGATCAGTGGCATTGTGTTTCTCGTATTAAGTATGATGAATATCAATTCCTTAGAGAAAAGTGTCTATGCACCAGATACCAAAATTATTGCCCACCGCGGCTATGTAGCAGGTAATGTAGAAAATACAATTAGTGGATTGGTGAGTGCAGCCAATGCGGGGGCAGATTTAATTGAAATCGACATTCAACAAACTGTGGATGGGGAATTCGTTGTCTTCCATGATCGAACATTACGAAGGTTAGCAGGTAAAAATGGTGTCATTGCGAATATGACCCTGAGCGAACTAAAAACGTTAACCATTCATCAAAATGGCTTTAGCGATAAAATTGCTTCATTAGATGATTGTATTGAAATTGCCAAAGCGTTAGATGTGGCGCTACTAATCGAATTAAAGGTGCATGGTCAGGAAACGGAAGATGTTTTACCTAAATTAGTAGAGAAGCTACGAAAATACAAGGTGCTAGATTCCTACTATGTGCAATCCGCCGATGGACAAAAAATGACGCAATTAAAAAAATTGGTGCCGAATTTGCGTGTCGGTATTGTTTATGCACTCAATATTGGACCAATGGAGGAAAATGTTGATTTTATCGCACTGGAGGAATCCTGGGTAACGGAGCAGCTTATCGAAGAATTGAAGCAACATCCGACCGATTTATTTGTTTGGACACTCAATGACGATCGCTCCCTGCAAACCTTCATCGAAAAAAATGTCAGCGGCGTCATCACCGACCATCCTGACGTCGCCCGCGAGCTAAGAACTCAGCAAAGCGAAAACCAATATTTCTTACAACGCATCCTGAATCGGCTGAGATTTATCTTTTGATGGGGGTAGAATAAAATCGCGAAGAAGCGAATATCCGCGGAGAGAAGGTAGATACCCGCGAAAGCAAAGCTCTAGCCATAAAAATGGAGACAGTTTGTAACCTTTTTCTTGTGTATACGACTACTTTATTGAATTCGGGAAAATGAAGGAGATGCTTTTTGTATGAAAATGACGAAGGTCGTACCATTTGCTATGTCAGCATTATTATTAGGGGGCGCGATTGGAGCTCCAACTGCATCAGCGAACGAAGGGGAACCTACTGTGATTAACGCAGAAACTTCAGTGCAACAAGTGCAGCCTATTTTTATTAAAGTGACAGGTACTGTTGAAAACGTAGAAGTACGTGAAAATGCCACATACTATACAGTGGTGGATGGTGACAATACAAATATTGTGATTGCCAATAAAGACTCATTAGTTTTCGACAATATGGGAAAAGAAGCCAAGCTTCAAAAAGGAAATAAGGTCTCAGCTTACTCTTATGCCAAGAAGCCGATGCTTGCGATTTATCCACCACAATACAACCCAGAAGTAATCATTGTAGAAACAGAAGAAATGGGTAGCGTGGAAGTGGATTTCTTCAATAAAGATTTAGTGGATACTGAAAATAACCTTAAGTTAAATGTTGGGGAAGACACGAAGCTAGCAAGTGCTACTGGTAAAGATGTGAAAGTGGACGATTTAAAAGAGCAGCATTTAGTGGTGTTCTACACAATCGCAACAATGAGCATCCCTGCTCAAACACCGCCATCAAAAGTGATCGTATTAGATACGATTGAGAAGGAAGAACCTGTTGAAGTGGATCCAGTTCCAACACCAGAACCAGCTCCAGTTGATTCAGCGGTTCAAGAAATTATCAATAAAGACTTTTACGAAGTAGATGGGACTAAAATGGTGCCGCTACGCTTAATCGCTGAAAAGCTAGGCTTTAAGGTGGAAGTAACGCCAAAAGGTGCCATTGTTTCAAAAGGAGCCCTTTCGTATACAATTACGCGAGGTCAAAAAGAATATGGTTATAATAAAGCGCTTCGCCAATTTAAAGTAGCCCCTGCTTTATTAGAATCCGGCAAAACATATGTACCTGTTGAATTTGTTGAAGAATTAACAAAATAATCTCGTCATCCCCCTTTATGGTTTCTACCATGAAGGGGGATTTTTTATGAGAAAAAATAGTTGTAGAAAAATATTTTGAAAAAGGTTTAGAGAGCATTATGAGACAACTGAAATTGGTTTTTTGTGGAGTATTCATTTTACACTTATGAGAAATAAGTGGCTTTAGAGAGAAAAAATCATACGTAAAATAAAATCCTGAGTATTGACAATTATCGAACTATTATTTAAAATTCAAAACAAATCCACATAAATACAGAAATAAAGTGTTGGATTTGTGGATTTTGTTGGATTTAACTTTGTGTTTGGAGTGATGATGTATGTCTCTTTCGTTTGAGGAACGTAAAAAAGTGATTTTAGATATTTTAGATTTAGAAGGAAAAGTAAAGGTAAGTGATGCAGAGCAGCTATTAAATGTTTCAGGCGAGACTATACGTAGAGATATGGATCGATTGGAGAAAGAAGGGCTTCTACACAAAGTCTATGGGGGGGCTGTGAAGGCAAAGGAAAAGTATGAGAGGACCTTTGAACAGAAAACGTCACTTAACAATATAGAGAAGAGAAGGATTTGTAAGGCTGCTGCAAGTATTGTGGAAGACGGTGATGTTATTTTTATCGGTCATGGTACAACAGCCTATGAAATCGTTCGTTATTTAGGTGATAAGCCCAACGTCATTGTCGTCACCAATTCACTCCCAGTTTTATCATTAGCCGCAGAATGCTTTCAAGGGAAGGTGCTCTTTGCGGGAGGAGAATATGAACATCGACAAAAATTTATGGGAGGTCCATTAGCTGATTTATTTTTTAATCAACTAAAGGCAAATAAAGCTTTTGTTGCTGCAGGTGGGATTTCGTTAGCTGATGGTATTACCGACTATGATATTACGGGCGCAGCGATTTCAAAGAAATTAATAGAGCGGGCAGAAAATACGATTATTTTAGCGGACCATACGAAATTTGGTGTCTCTACATTTGCGCATATTTGTCATTTAGAGGACGTTTCGATGGTGATTACAGATCAAAAGAGCTCCACACAATGGCAGGAACGATTACAGCAGAAAAAAGTGGAGTTATTCATTGCAGGTGAAATGTTGGATGACGTCAATGTATAGGAAGGTGGAAACTATGGACTATTTTGCAAATAAACAGGCAACCTTACAAAAATCAATTGACTGGTGGAATCCAGGAAAAACGAAACAGTGGCAAATCGATGGTGTCGATGTCGTTATCGGGAAACGAGAGGGCTATTATTTTTACGATGTGGATGGCAAAAAATTAATGAATGCGCATCTCAATGGCGGAACGTATAACCTTGGCCATCGTAATCCAGAAGTCATTGCTGCATTAGTGGAAGGAACCAATTATTTTGATATTGGCAATCATCATTTTCCATCTACTGCACGTGCACAGTTAGCTGAAAAATTAGCAGCCTGCACACCAGAAGGCTTAACATATTCTATTTTCTCTAGTGGTGGAAGTGAAGCAATTGATGTTGCCCTAAAGTGTGCGCGTTATGCTACAAAACGTAAGAAAACGATTTCCATTAAAAATGGATATCATGGGCACACAGGTCTTGCAGTTTCGCTTGGCAATGAACGCTATTCAAAACCGTTTTTAAGTGAGGGCAGTCCACATGAATTTGTGCACGTGCCATTCAATGATCTTGCGGCAATGGAACGTGAGCTTGCTAGAGGGGATGTAGCTAGCGTAATTATCGAGACCATCCCTGCGACATATGGGTTCCCCTTGCCCACTGCTAATTACTTGGCTGATGTCAAATCACTTTGTGAACGATACGGGACATTATATATTGCAGATGAGGTGCAAACAGGCTTAATGAGAACAGGTAAACTGTGGGGTATTGAGCACTATGGTGTGAAACCAGATATTCTGGTGACAGCAAAGGGTCTAAGTGGCGGTATTTATCCAATTGCAGCTACAGTGGTCAATGAACGAGCAGGCGGCTGGATGGAAGAAGATGGACTAGCCCATATTTCTACATTTGGTGGAGCAGAACTAGGTTGTGTAGTGGCGATGAAAGTATTAGAAATCTCCCAACGTCCTGAAGTAGTAAAGAATGTAGAATATGTTGCTCGTTATCTACGAAGTGGCTTAGAGCGTATTCAACAACAATATCCAGATTTCTTTGTGGGCATTCGTCAGCTTGGCGTTGTTATGGGCCTAGAGTTTAATCATCCTGAAGGGGCTAAATATGTGATGAGCTCCTTGTACAAACATGGGGTATGGGCTATTTATTCAATGCTGGATACACGTGTGTTGCAATTTAAGCCAGGGCTATTATGTGATAAAGCGTACTGTGATGAATTGCTTGAAAAATGTGAGGCGGGCATTAAAGAAGCAGCGCAGCTTGTAAAATTTGCACGCTATTAAAGGAAAGAAAGCTTGTCAATTTAGTAAACAGGGGGTTTTCTAGATGGGTCAAATGGATTTCATAGATTTAGAATTGGTCCTTTCCAACTTTCATCAAGCAGCAAATGATGCATTAAAGGAGTTTAGTTGTTTACTAGAAGCATCTTGTAAAATGATTGATTATTCCGAAAATGCAACGTATCTCGTAGAAGATGGGCAGGGCAAAAAATATATTCTGAGGATCAGCCGACCAAATTACCATAGAAAAGAGGAAATCGAAGCGGAGATTGCCTGGTTAAACTCGCTCCATGAGCAATCTCCTATTGATGTATCATTACCGATGCGAGCAGATGACGGTGACTACGTACATGCTCATTCGTATAATGACACGATATATTATAGCACATTATTTACATTTTTGGAGGGCACTGCTCCTGATGAGAATAATGAAGATGATTTAATTCAGCAATTTGAAACATTAGGCGAAATAACAGCCATGTTCCATAAACATACAATCGAGCAGCATGATTATTACCAAGCCTTTCAGCGCATGACATGGGATTATGATACGATTCTAGGTCAATCTCCGAAATGGGCGAGATGGCAGGATGGACTTGGAATGACCCCTGCACGAATCGCTTTATATGAGGAAGCATCACATATCATTCAAAAGAAGCTTGAGGCATTTGGGAAAGATAAAACAAGATTTGGCCTTATCCATGCGGATCTACGCTTAGCTAATTTACTCATCTATGGGGATGAAATTAAAGTGATTGATTTTGATGATTGTGGTTTTGGGTGGTTTTTATATGATTTAGCCACATCGGTGAGCTTTATTGAGCATATGCCGTATCTTGATGAGTTGATCGCTTCATGGGTTAAGGGCTACTGCAAAATTCGATTATTAACAGACGAAGAAAAAGAGATGATCCCAACTTTTATATTAATGAGAAGACTACAGCTTATTTCGTGGATTGGAAGTCGAGATAATGAGACAACGCGCTTACTTGGTGAAAATTACACGCTTCAGAGTGATGATTTAGTGAAAGCCTATGTAGAAAAGTATCAAGACTGTAACAACTAAATAACGATAAAAGGTGGCGAATAACATGTCTTCGAAAAAGGATGAAATCATCGTATTAAAGAAAGCCCTTACACCCATCCATTTATGGACAATTGGCGTCGGCATTGTGATTTCTGGTAACTACTTTGGCTGGAATTTTGGTTTAAGTCAATCTGGTTTTTTAGGAATGCTCATTGCCACATTATTTATGGCGATTATGTATTTAACGATGACCTTAGGTATTTCTGAATTATCGACGATGTTACCTTATGCAGGAGGCCCTTACTCCTTTGCTCGACGGGCGATGGGTCGTTATATCGGTTTTATTACAGGGGTTGGTGTCGTGCTGCAATATGTCATTGCCGCACCAATTATTGCGATTGGTATTGGGGGTTATATTAGCTTTTTATTTCCAGCCGTACCGACAGTTGTGGCAGCTGCCTTTATGTATGCTCTGTTCATGGGTGTTCACATTATTGGCATTAAGGAATATGCCACAATTGAAATGGTGCTTGTCTTTATCGCGTTAGGGTTATTAGTATTAATGTATTTCGTTGGATTGCCGCAAATTAATGTAGGGCATTTATTCCCTGAGAGTGGTGATCTTATACCAGGTGGATTTAAAGGTATCTGGTCAGCATTGCCCTATGCGATGTGGCTATTCCTAGCAATCGAGATGTTGCCTATGTTATCGGAGGAGACGAGAGATGTACAGAAGGACATGCCAAAGGGGTTAATTTCAGGTATGGTGACCTTGCTGATTTTATCCATTTTGACAACAACTGTTGCCATTGGGCTAGCTGGCATCGATGTTATGACGGTTGCTGAAGATCCATTGCCAGCAGCGATTGCCGCTGTGTTTGGAAATACGTATTGGTTGGCGCAGATTTTAGCATCTGTAGGCTTAGTAGGACTAATTGCAAGCTTTTCAGGTGTGATTTTGGCCTACTCTCGTCAGGTCTATGCTTTATCACGTGCAGGCTATTTGCCAAGCATGTTATCGAAGATGCATAAAAAGCGTCAGACACCATATATGGCCATTATTTTGCCAGGCTTTATCGGGTTAGTGTTAGTCATTTTATTTAATCCAGATGATTTAATTTTAATTTCTACATTTGGGGCATTAGTATCGTATATTACGATGAATTTATCGGTGCTGATTTTGCGTAAAAAAGAACCTCATTTAGTGCGTACCTTTAAGACACCACTGTATCCCTTTACGCCTATTGTCTCACTTGTGCTAGCCGTCATTGCTATCTTTGCGAGCTTCTTTGCGAATTTGACTTTTTTCATCGTTTGTTTGGCTGTTTTTGCTGTGGCAACGGTCTATTATTGGGTGTGGGCAAGACACCATATTAATGAGGATGCACCAGAGGAACGCTTTGCGAAGGACGCTAAGGTGCAGGTAGAGGTGCAAGCACCAGTATCGCCAATAGAGGCTATACGAGAATAAATAAAGGGATGGGTTTTCCTATGACAAAAGTGGAATGGGTCATTTTTGATAAGGATGGAACAATCATTGAAATGGATTCTTTATGGATTGCCTGGGCAAAAAATTTATATGTCAATTTAACTGAAAATTCAGACTTAAAAATCTGTTTTTCCTTACAAACCTTTTTAAGAAACATAGGGGTTAACGACAATGGAGCAACGATTGACCCAACGAGTCCTCTAGCCATTGGAAGTATACAAGAAGCTGAGACGATCGTGGCATTTTTACTCTATCAGCAGGGAATCCCATGGAGCAAAGGGGTAACACTGGCGAGAGCAGCTTCCAACTTAGCCACATCACAGCAGGAAAATAGCGAGGTACAGGCATTACCTGGTATTCGTAATCTTTTAATAACCTTAAAAAATCAAGGGATGAAATTAGGAGTGATTACAGCTGATCAAACGGCACGAGCCAAATCACATTTACAACAGCTAGAGTTATTAGCTTTGTTTGAATTCGTTCTAGGCAGTGACCAAGCTACATCCAGTAAGCCCTTCCCAGACTTAGCATATGTGGCAAAGGAACAATTTCAAGTACCACTTGAGAAAGCTGTGATGATTGGCGATTCGAATGCAGATATGCTCTTTGCTAAAAATGCTGGCATGTGTTTTTCAATTGGCATTATTCCTGTAGCCACATACCCAAAGGATTATTTACCTGATGCAACCACAATCATTGAAGCGTATGACGAATCTGTTCTCACCATGCTAATCGAAAAGGAGTGAGCATATGGACAATCAGCTAATTGCCAAGATTACTGAATTGGTATTGGAAAAACTATCGCAAGGCTCTCAGCCTGAACTAGCTTCTAAAATATTAACAAATGAAGAATTACAGGAATGGCAATCATTTCGATTAATAAAAGAAAATCACCATCAGATGCAGCAATCAACTGTCCCTTCCTATGAAGCATTATCTACGCATGAATTACAGCATTGGCAAAGTCTGCACCAGCAATCATCAGGCACTGTCTCTGTAGCTAATTCGAGCGACTTAATTGCCCTAAAAAAATTTACATGACGGGAGGTTCGTCATATGGTGAGCGATCAAGATTTGGTTTCGATACAAGAGGCAAGAGACGGTATAGCAGCCGCTTCGATTGCGCAAAAAATGTATGCCAGCTTTACGCAAGAGCAGGTCGATCGAATTGTCGAGGTCATTGCCCAAGCTGCGTATAAACAGGCAGAAAATCTAGCCGTATTAGCTGTTACGGAAACAAAGATGGGCATTATTGAACATAAAAAAATAAAAAATGAACTGGCTTCTCAAGGTGTCTATGAAGCCATTCGGCATGAAAAGACAATAGGCATTATACACGAGGATAGGGTAGCAAGGCAGGTGGAAATTGCTTATCCATTCGGTGTTATTGCGGCAGTTACACCTGTCACAAACCCGACTGCTACAGCCATTTTTAAAACGCTAATTGCCTTAAAGGCGCAAAATGCCATTGTCTTTAGTCCTCATCCAACAGCAGTCAACTGCACCATTGAGGCATTGAAAATTTGTCAGCAGGCAGCCGTTCAGGCAGGAGCACCAGAGGGACTTATTCAATGGATTAGCCATCCAACATTAAAAGGAACAGAGGAACTTATGCATCATCGTGATGTACAGCTCATTTTAGCAACTGGTGGAGCAGGGCTTGTCAAAGCTGCCTACAGCTCAGGGAAACCAGCCTATGGTGTTGGCCCTGGGAATGTTCCTGTCTATATTGATCGCACAGCAAATGTGAACGAGGCAATGAAACAAATTATCGATAGTAAATCTTTTGATAATAGTACTATCTGTGCCACAGAGCAAGCTATTGTCGTGCATCAGGAGGTAAAAGCGCAGGTGATGGCTGCTTTAGCAGAAAATGGGGCCATCCTTCTTAGCGGGCAGGACAAGGAAAAATTAGCAAAGGTAATTTCACCAGTAGCTCGTACATTAAATAGCCAAATTGTTGGGAAGCCAGCAACCGTAATTGCCCAAATGGCCAATATTGATGTCCCTCGACATACACGTGTATTAGTGGCGGAGGAACAGGAGATTGGGAAGGAGTATCCATTTTCCATGGAAAAGCTTTCTCCTATCTTAGGTCTTTATACGGCTCGCTCGCAGGAAGAAGCCGTAAAGATTTGCCGTCGCTTGCTTGACGTTGGAGGAAGAGGACATAGCTTGGCTATTCATGCACAGGACGAACATTTTGTTAAGCAGTTTGCCGCTCAAATGCCCGTGTCCAGAATAGTAGTCAATACTTTAGCATCTGTTGGGGCAGCAGGCGGTACGACAAGTTTAACGCCTTCCTTTACATTGGGCTGTGGGGCCTACGGGGGAAATATTACGAGTGATAATATTTCTGCACATCATTTATTAAATAAAAAAAGAGTGGCCTATGGTGTGAAGGCACTAACGATTCCTCCCCCACGGCATCCACAAAATATACAGCCTCTACCGATGCAAGCAATTGAAGGGGTATCTATTGACAGGCTAACCATTGAAAAGATTGTAGAGGAAGTACTCACAAAGCTAAGTAATTAGAGGAGGAAAAGGAAATGAGCGTAGAGATAAATGGAGCTTTAGGCATGATTGAAACAAGAGGCTTAATCGGATCAATTGAGGCGGCAGATGCCATGGTAAAGGCAGCAAACGTCAATATTGTAGGGAAAGTACATGTTGGTGGCGGTATTGTGACGGTGCTGGTGACAGGTGATGTCGGGGCAGTCAAGGCAGCGACGGATGCAGGCTCTGAGGCCGCACGTCGAGTAGGTGAGCTATTATCGGTACATGTTATTCCACGCCCTCATTCGGAATTATACGCAATTTTACCTAAGTGAAAAGTGAGGGAGTGTGATGAAAAACAAGCAAGTACATGCTGCTGTTGTTACGAATCAAAGTATCCCGATTGCGATTTCTGCCCGTCATTGTCATGTTAATGAGGAGGATTTCTATTATTTATTTGGTAGAGAGGCAGCGTTACAGAGCTGGAAGGATCTTTCCCAGCCAGGTCAATTTGCATCACAGCATGTCCTAACGCTAAAGGGACCCAAAGGTCAAATTGACAAGGTTCGGGTTTTAGGCCCATTTCGCACTGCAACCCAAATCGAAATCAGTCAAACGGATGCCATCAAGCTTGGCGTAACACCACCGATTCGTATGTCAGGCGACTTAGAAAAATCTGAATCGATTACATTGATTGGGCCTCATGGAACTCTCCATAAAAAGCAAGGATTGATTATTGCACAAGCACATATACACATGGATATATCCGATGCTATTGCCTTCAATGTCCAAGATAAGGAAATCGTGACGGTGGAAATCTGTGGGGATGTACGTCAACTACGATTAATGAATGTGGTCATACGCGTTTCACCAGCATTCGTTCTTGAGATGCATGTAGATACAGATGAGGCGAATGCAGCCGCTCTTCAACAGTATTCAATTGGCAAGCTTATCAAAATGGAGTGACAGGTATGGATATAAAAGAATTACAGAGAATCATCGAAGAAGTAGTCACATCGATGATGGAAAAAAAGCATAAAAGACTTTTGCTTGTCCATTCTCATACGACCATTTCTGAGAAACAGGTGGGCGTATTACAAAGCTATTGCCATGTTGAGGAGTGGCAGGCAAATGATACCATTAGTCCCACTCAGCTATTCTACGATGCTATTGTTTTTCTCGAAGTGGATCAAACATTTATCGTCAGCAGTGCCCAAGGCTTGCCTACTACACCGGCAGCCTTGTATCTGTCTGAGTTGCTGGTGAACAATCGAACAGCAATTTTAATTCCTAATGAAAAATTATCTGCTGTTGTCACAGCAAAGGAACCGAATCCTTACATGAAAATGTTGTTGCATCATATAGAGCGCCTAAAGGAGTTTGGCTGTGACATTCAGTTATTTGCACAGCTTATTCGATTTTTAAAGCAGCAAGAGGAACCGATTCGTTCGACTATAGTGGCAAACTATTTGACAGCAGAGATGCTTCAATCGTACAAGGGGCAACAGCTGACACTGCCTGCCCACACAAAACTTACAGCACTAGCACAAGAAATGATCCAGGAAAAAGGGATGACGATACAAAGATATTAGCAGGAGTGTTGTTACATGATGAAATCGATTGGTATTGTGGAGACAAGAGGACTTGCGATTTCCATACGAATCGCAGATGCTATGCTCAAAGCAGCGGATATTCGAATACTTCGACAAGAAACCATCGATTTGGCTCTAGTAACCATTGCCATTGAAGGGGACACAGCGGCCATTCAGGAAGCGATAGCCATTGGTACACAACTAGCTAAAGCAGCCAACCAATGGATTGCCTCTTCGACTATTTTAAGGCCAGATATTGCGGTGAATGGATTAGTAACAGAAATTGCGAAAAAGCCAAGTACTTAAAATGAAGAAAAGGAAAGGTGGAGGAACGAGTTGAAGGTCGATTTAACGGGGAAGGTTGTCATAGTTACTGGTGGTAGTAAAGGAATTGGGAAGGGGATTGCTACCGTATTTGCGGAACAGGGTGCTCATGTGGTGATTGCAGCAAGAGGTATTGAAGCTGCCACAGAAGTAGCAAATCAATTACAAGCGCAAGGATTCTCAGCTTCTGCTGCCACTGTTGATGTTGAAAACTATGAATCTGTTGAAAGCATGGCTACGGAGGTTGCTAGCTCCTTTGGTTCCATCGATATTTTATGTGCCAATGCTGGTATTTTTCCCTCCATGAAACTAGAGGACATGACCACTGACCATTGGGATCAGGTATTAAATGTCAATGCCAGAGGAACGATGTTTGCTGTCAAAGCTTGCGTGCCCCATTTAAAGAAAGCGAATGCTGGCAGGGTCATTATTACCTCATCGATAACGGGTCCGGTGACTGGCTATGCTGGATGGACACATTATGCCGCAAGTAAGGCAGCTCAATTAGGTTTTATGCGGACTGCGGCTCTTGAATTAGCCCCTTATAATATTACGGTCAATGCCGTGTTGCCAGGAAATATTGCAACAGAAGGCTTAGATGGTCTTGGTGAATCCTATCTACAAAAGATGGCGAAGGCGATTCCTTTTGGTAGCCTTGGTCGTGTGGAGGATATAGCGTATGCTGCATTGTTCCTAAGTAGTAAGGAGGCAGGCTTTATTACGGGTCAATCGATCATTATTGATGGTGGCCAAACATTGCCTGAAGATGCAGAGGCATTTTAAGAGAAGGAGGGATACGAGATGAATTTAGGCGCATTAGGAATGATTGAAACAAAGGGCTTAGTGGGCTCTATTGAAGCAGCCGATGCAATGGTCAAGGCTGCCAATGTGAATATTGTTGGTAAAGTCCATGTGGGTGGCGGTATTGTCACGGTACTTGTTCGCGGGGATGTAGGGGCTGTGAAAGCCGCAACAGATGCAGGAGCCGCAGCAGCACAACGTGTTGGAGAGCTATTATCTGTACATGTGATTCCACGACCACATGCAGAATTGGAAGCGATTTTAAAAGTGTAATAATGAGTGAGGTGGCTATATGAATGAACAAGCAATAATGCAAATTGTTAATGATGTCATAGCCGAATTACTACCTAAAAAAGAAGCAGCTCCTACATCATATGAAATTCCTATAGGTATCTCTGCAAGGCATATTCATTTACAACAAGAGCATGTCGAGCAGCTATTTGGGAAAGGTGCTACGTTAAGTGTGAAAAAAATGTTAGCTCAACCCGGCCAGTTTGCAGCACATGAAACGCTACAGGTGGTGGGACCAAAAGGAAGCATCCAAAATGTACGTGTATTAGGTCCAGCTCGCACCTTCACACAAATTGAAATTAGTCATACTGATGCGATTGCCCTAGGAATTCAACCACCTTTGCGTGAATCGGGTGAAATTGCTGGCTCAGCTAGCTGTATCCTGGTAGGACCTAGGGGAAGTTTGATTTTACAAGAAGGGGTCATTATCGCACAAGCACATATTCATATGGCACCTGCTGATGCACAGCAGTTAGGTGTTCAAAACGGTCAATATGTCTCCGTTAAGGTGCAAGGGCGACGTCCCATTACCTTTGAGCAAGTGAAAATTCGTGTGGCTGATCACTATCAATTAGAAATGCATATAGATACAGATGAAGCAAACGCAGGCTTCATCCAACAGGGCGAAACAGGTTCAATTATAACAGGTAAGATGGCAGGAGAGCCTTACAATAACTTCGTCCGTCCTCCAATTGAAATTAAACACAAGATTATAACGGCAAATGATGTAAGCCGTTATCAAGGTGAGACAGTGATAGTCCCCAAAGAGGCAAGGTTGACGGCACTGGCGAAGGAGGCCGTGGAAAAATTAGAAATTGAACTTCAGTTTCACGAAAAAGGATGAGGGTGCATGCGGATAGGAACAGTGGTCGGAAATATCTGGGCAACACGTAAAGAGGAAGGGCTACAGGGATTGAAATTACTCATTATCCAGCCAATAAAGCTGGATGGTCAACTGAGTGATGAACAAATTGTTGCTGCAGATCGTATAGGTGCAGGTGTTGGGGATAATGTCATTTTAACAATGGGAAGTGCTGCCGTACGAAGTTTTTCTACGACCAGTATTTGTCCAATTGATGCCATTGTTGTTGGCATTATAGATGGCACAGATGAATCGTGAGGTGAACACAGTGACAGAAGCGATAGGAATGATCGAAACGTATGGCTTGATTGGCTCCATTGAGGCTGCGGACGCTATGCTAAAAGCAGCCAATGTCCAATTAGTGAAACAGGAGCTAGTAGACGGTGGTATCGTAACCATTATTGTCGAGGGAGATGTGGGTGCAGTACAGGCTGCGGTTGAGGCTGGCAAAGCGGCAACAACGCGAACGAGCAAGCTACTAAGCGCACATGTAATTCCACGAGCAGCCAATGAAGTATTCACAGCGATTATTGATGAAAAACAAGCGACAAAAGCGACGGAGACAGCAGCCAAAAAAACAAGCGCTCGCCAGAAGCCTCAGCAAACAAAACTTGTCGAGGATGAGCAGGCAGATAAGTAATCGGCGATCTTTAGCAATGAATCTATGTCGTTAGGAGGGAGAGGCAGATGAGCTTTAGGCGACCCAAAATCGCCATCATTGGCGCTGGACATACAGGTGCAACCGTAGCGTTAATGGTCGCACAGAAACAGATCGGGGATATTGTGCTTATCGATTTACCAGATTTCGAAAATGCTGCGAAAGGGAAGGCACTAGATATTCTCCAAACTGGACCCATAGAAAGATTTAACGTACAGGTGACGGCTACTTCAAAGTATGAGGAAATAGCTCATGCTGATATTGTGGTTATCACGGCAGGTATTGCAAGAAAGCCTGGCATGACACGACAGGATTTAATTCATACAAATGCGGCAATCATCCGCACGGTAAGCGAACAGATCAAACGTTATGCGCCAACTAGCTATATTATCGTCTTAAGTAACCCTGTTGATGCCATGACCTATGTTTGTCTGAAAACTACAGGTTTTCCAAAAAATCGTGTCATGGGACAATCAGGTGTTTTAGATACAGCGCGCTTTAATACCTTTATCGCACAGGCTCTTCAGCTCGCTGTCGAGGATATATCGAGCTTCGTCTTGGGTGGGCATGGCGATGAAATGGTGCCACTCGTTCGCTATACGTATGTCGGAGGAATACCACTAGAAAAATTAATGCCACAAGCACAGATTGAGCAATTAGTGGAGCGAACGCGAAAAGGTGGAGGCGAAATTGTCGCCCTACTTGGCAATGGCAGTGCTTACTATGCCCCAGCCGCCGCCATTGTCCAAATGATTGAAGCGATTGTGAAGGATCAACGGAAAGTATTGCCCATCATTACGTATTTACAGGGCGAATATCAAGTAAACAATGCCTGCATCGGTGTCCCCGTTGTTTTAGGGGGAGCTGGTATTGAAAGTGTAATTGAATTGCATTTAAACGAAGAGGAACAGCAAGCATTTAATCATTCGGTTCACCAAGTTTATCAAACATTAGCCTATATCAAATGATGCAAGCGCATGACACCATCTAATAGTGACATGTATTAGATGGTACCGTACATAGTTGAGGCACCTTACGATGTTGTAAAGGTGCTTTTTGTTGTTCAAAATTTTCTTTTAATGGAAGATTGTTTTCTGTACAATTAAAAATGTTACTACTGATGCACAAAGGAGGACACGATGAAACAAGCACTCATCATTATCGATATACAAGAGGCTTTCTTTCTAGATAGCCAGCAAAATCTTTGGAACAGTGAAGCTATTATCAAAAATATTAATGCCTCCATTACATGGGCACGGCGCAACGAAGTACCCGTTATTTTTATTCAGCATACAGACGCAGATGATGTGGATTTTGCATTAGGTCAACCAGGCTGGGAACTCTATCATGGATTACTTAGACAGGCGGAGGATCAAGTGATTCAAAAAACAACGTGGGACGCTTTCTATCAAACGGAGCTTGCAGCTTATTTACAAGCGCATCACATCGACCAATTGATTTTCGCGGGTGCTCAAACAGAGTTTTGTCTTGATACAACAATCCGTAGTGCTTTTAGTCATGGCTACCAGCATAATGTTTTAATAGAAGATGCACATAGCACCTTAGATAGTAATATACTGGCAGCACCACAAATTATTCAACATCACGAATCCATTTGGCATAATCGTTTTGTGCGGATTCAGTCAATTGGAGGATTCGAATATGCTGATTGATCAGAAAGAGCTCCAGATAAAAGAGCTATCCTATACAATTCGCTGTGCCCGACGCGAAGATGCCCAAGCCTTATCAGATTTACGCTTGCAATTAGACGGTGAAACGGAAAACTTCGATCGTGAACAGGGCGAGGCGTTGATTGATCGAGCAGGCTTTGAGCGGCTTATTCAACAGGATAGCGAAAGCCCCAAAAATCTATGTTTAGTAGCGGTTGTCGATGATCGGATCGTTGGATTCTCAAGGTGTGAGGGCTCTCCACTCAAAAGGCTTGCCCATAAAGTAACATTTGGTGTTGGTGTCAGTAAAGAGTTTTGGGGCTATGGCATCGGAAAAGCCTTGCTGCAAGAATCCATTGATTGGGCAGATGCCAATGGTGTTCGCAAAATAGCACTAGAAGTGTTAGAAACCAATGAAAAAGCGATACAGCTCTATAAAAAAATGGGCTTTTTAGTGGAAGGCATTCTGAAAAATGATAAATGCCTTGCAGATGGTATGTTCTATCATACGATCATTATGGGAAGATGGCAGGAATAGCAACGTAGAAGGAATTTGAAACAGTATGACAAATTTTATGTATATCTTTTGTTTAATTGTCTGGGGTCTTAATTTTATTGCAGTCAAAATTCAAGGAACGCCAGTCAGTTTAGAATTATCTTTAACCTATCGTTTAGTCATGACAGCCCTTTTATTTTTCATCCTTGCTTGGTTCTTGAAACCACAGGGTAAACCACAACAGCGCGATGTACCGTTTATCATCGTTTTTGGCGTTTGTAATTTTGCATTCAGCTATTTAGCACTGTATTATGCGACGATATGGAGCTCGGCTGCGATTGTCACATTAATTTTTTCATTAAAAGTCATACTAACACCCATCGCTCTACGGATATTTCTCAAGGAGCCATTGCATCGTCGTGTTTTAATTGGCGGCATTTTAGGTGTCATCGGCGTGGGGGTGCTGATTTATCCAGCTTTACATAATATCGAGTTAAAAGGAGTTTTGATTGCCTTCGTAGGGACTGTCCTGACAGCCATCGGAGATGCAAGCTCTGCCCGAAATGCCAAGCATCAAATAAACCCCGTTTATGCCAATGCCATTGGTTTTGCATTGGGCAGTGCAGTCATGTGTGCCATTGTTTGGCTACAGGGACAAACAGTCGTGATACCTAAATCTTTTACCTACTTATCGGCTCTCTTGTACTTAACGCTTATCGCATCCTTCCTCGCATGGTTATTTTACTTAAAACTAGTCGAACGAATAGGCGGGGCAAAAAGTGGCTATATGGTTGCGTTATTCCCCGTAATTGGCGGTTTTGCTTCAGTTGTCATTGGCGAATCAACACTTAGTATTTATTTAATTCTAGGCTGTCTTTTTAGCTGTATTGGGGCTGCGATTGCCTTAGGCTTTAAAATTAAGCCTATTTTACGATGAACGAAAACCCCTTTCCCTTCATAAACTAGAGAAGAACGCTTGAAAAGGGTGAGGGACAAAATGTCATTCGTTCCATTGAATGCAATGGGTATCAGGAGAGAAAAAGATGAGGATCACTGGGACATTGATCGCTGGGAAAATGATGGTGGCAGAAGCTTAGAGGCGTGAGGGAGACAGAAATTTGTCTCCCTTTAAATATTTTTGAAACCTTTTGATCAATTGCTCGTATGATAAGTAGACAAGTTTTCATTATCAGCTATAAAAAAGGGAGAAATGATTTTTTTGAACCATTGAACAAAACGATTACTATTCATTATTTACGTGATTGTCATTGCGGATGCGTATTACACAACGCTCTATATTGAACCAAAAACACCGCCGCAACACCAAACCATCAAAGCAACAGCCATCACGGTAGACCAACTACGGTAGCAAGCCTCACAAAAAGAGGCGAACAGCCCGTCGCTCGAAGCCTTTTTCCTTCAAGCAATTTCTTCAAAGCGTGGCCCAAGAAATGGTGATGCAAGGAAATTTCGTCGAAGCACGAACTCAAAAGCGTGTCTATTTACACTATCAACAGCTACGTTGCTGACACCCTGTACATTTACAGGGTTTTTTTAATAGGAGGAGCAAAATATGAGTATGGCAACCTATATAGGCTTCAATTTTCCAGTTGAAATACAGGATGACTATACAGAAAATGAAATTGACATAATTTATTTTTTCTCAGTAGAAGAGAATCGCCAAATTGTACAGGCAAAGCATTTTACAACACCCTATGTATATGAAATCGAAACAAAGGGAGAGCCCATTTGGCAAATGCATAACGAGAATAAAGTGTCTTCCCCACATAACTATGAAAAAGCCAAAAAAACTTTTCTTCATGTTTGTGACTTTCTAAAGAATTTCCTTTCCAAAGGAGATTATTGCGAAATCTATATTTGCTGGATAGGAGAAGAAGGGGAGGACCATGAGAAAAAATTCGAACTTTCGTTATACCAACTGCCAGTAGATGAGGTAGAAATCGATGAGAAATGTTTGATGATGTTGAGAAACTAAAACCTTCAAACAGAAAAAAGATTGAAGCAATAAGCCTCAATCTTTTTTCTGTTTGCTAGGAAGCTGATAGCCCTCTAAGTCTGGAATAAATTCTTGTGGATCAATCGGCACATTCACTTCAAGCCTTTCTGGATGAACATAGCTTGTCAGCTCACCATTTTGGTCATATGTTTCACTTTTAACGAGAATGCCAGTATCTTTATCCACCCAAAAACGAAACGCTTCTGTCGTGCCTTTTAAATTTTCACTATTTGTCACCGTTTCATCCATTTTCCCAGCTAATACGATTGTATTATGACCTAACAACGCTTCATTTTGTTTTTCAATCTCCCAATGTTCCATATTTCTTAAATAACTAGCTGCTTTCTCATAAGCGAACAACGACATACTTGAACTTCCAAATGAAGGTCTTTCTCTCAATTTATTAGATGAAATAGGCGGATATTTCAAGTCAATACTAAAAGCTTGCTCAGGAGTAACTATGTCTCGTTTTGACTTCTGTTTCGTTTCACTAACTGTAGAAACTTTTTGTCCATTAAGTGCTGTATATTTTAACCAGCTCTTTCTGTTGTTATAATAATACTCCTGTGTATCGTTCTTGATTCCCGTCGTGTTATCATCTAAAGCGATTATTTTTTCATAGCCTCCAATTTCTTTTTTGGTACTTACTTTATAAGTAACACCTAATGTTCTAGTGGAATCGTCTTGAGAAATTTTATATTCTTCAAATTTTCCAGCTGCAGAGTGAAAATAATCGATCGAATTTAATAATTTACTCACGACTTCCTCTTTCGTCATATCCCCATAAAATTCTTCTTGGATCGGGGGATGATAAAGAGTAGCTTCCATTGTAGGTTCGTGTGAACGGTCTCCCTTAGCAACTGGTTGTTCTGTCAGCTCCATGACCATAAAATAGCTAGCCCCTATAAGAAAAAAACCAATGACAGCTATAGGTAACAAATGATTGAAAATGGATTGAAATTGGGGTTGTTTCTTGTGACCTTTTCGAAGCCTCTGCCTTACTTTTTCTTTACGTTTCTCATTAAAATGAATGTCCTTGAATGCCGTGTCATCCAATGCCTTGCCTATATTTTTAAACATATCATTCATTTATCTTGCACCCCTCCATTGATTTTTTGAGCAAAAGGCGAGCCCTATGAAGTCGAGACTTAATGGTTTGTAAACGCAAATCTAACAAATCAGCTATTTGGTTATAGGACAGCTCTTCATATTAATATAAAATAATAAGTTCTCTGTACCGTATTGGTAGAGCAAGAATCTTTTCAGAAAGTAATCGTTTATCCTCCTGTCCGACTAATTCCAGCTCAGGAGATTTACTAGTACTCTTAATTTTTGAGAAAAATTCTGTCAGAACAATATTTCTATAAGACCAGCTTTTTAATTTATCTTTACATAGATTGACAGTAATTCGATATAACCATGTTTTATAGGAAGATTCATTCCTGAAATTATCTAAATGCTCATAGCACTTTATAAACACTTCTTGCGCAATATCTTCCGAAAGCTGCTTGTGCTTTATATACGTAAAGGCAAGACGTGCTATGTCATCTCCGTATGCCTTCATCAACCATTCAAGCCTCTCCTCCTTACTACATTCACTGCTAACTTCTATTGATGTTCTCACATGTTCAAGCATCTTCCACACCCTTTCAATTATTAGACGGAGTTGGTGCTATTTGGTTGTAATCAATTTACTATAATAACGAAGGATTTGTAATAGCAATAGAAAGAGAGTATGAGAGGTTTTTGTGTTATTATTCAATAGTAAAATGCTAATAAATGGTGAAAAAGGGGAGTAGTATGCATACACAATTCGAATTTACGGTTTTTCCTCAATTGGAAACAAAACGTTTTATTTTACGAAAAGGGATAATGGATGATGCCCAAGATATTTTAAGTCTTTATTCTAATGAAAATGTAGTGAAGTACCTGCCATTACCATTGTTTGCTTCAGTTGAAGATGCTATTGATGAAATCAATTGGTATGAGAAAATTTTTAAAGAACAAAAAGGGTTAAGATGGGTAATCGAGGAAATTCAGACCAACAAGGTGATTGGCACATGTGGCTATTTGAATTATGAAAAAGAGCATAATCGTATAGAAATTGGCTATGATTTAAACCCTGACTATTGGGGGAAGGGTGTGATGCAAGAGGCTTTAAGCATGATCATCCACTTTGCCTTTACATCCATGGGAATCAATAAAATCGAAGCAAAAATAGAACCAGAAAACATAGCATCTATCAAACTATTGGAAAAATTAAACTTTTCTCAAGAGGGCCTTTTGAGGCAACATGAATTTGAAAAAGGGAAGTATGTGGATCTCGCTATCTTTTCCCTATTGAAAAGTGAATTTTAGGTGGTTAGAAAAGTCGCACTCATTATGAGGGGTGGCTTTTTTTACTGCGAGATACATAGAAAATCAGCCATATTTCACGTATTTATTAAATGGAAAATATTATAAAATTAACTAATGTAAGGTATTGTTATAAGTAATGGATAACCTTCTAAGGAGTGAGAGAGATGAAGCTCATAAAAGTTGTATTGACAGGACTATTGATTAGTGGATTGTTAACAGGTTGTATCGAGGAAGAAGAAACGAAAGGCGAAAAGGTAAAAACAGAAGTAACAAAAATCAAACAAGTAACAACAGTAAACCCTTCGAAAATCTGGAAGGATGTTTCAACCCCAGAAGGCTTCAATAACTATGGAATTGAACCAACGTTGGAAGCATGGATTGCCTATCATGCCCAAGATATTAACAAAACAACAGACGTAGACGAATATTATCTAAGGGCAGATCGTCTCACGAAGGAAATGATTTATTTTAGGGTTCAAGGGGAAGACCTTCAAAAGGATTTTGAAAATTTAAATGTACTGCAGATTTTGATGGGACATCTGGATTATGTGATATCGGTAGAGAAACAGCAAGGTCTTGATACAGCTGAGTTCTATGGAAAATTAACTAAGTGTTTTACGTATTTCACTGAATTACTTCACGATCTCAACGTAATCATCAATAACGATGGCAAGGGTGAAACATATGGGCTCACACACCAATTAGACGGGAGCAAGGTGGACGAACTCGAAAAACTTCTTTATTCAGAGGCTGGTAAGGAGTAAAAGTAAAATAGATTTATTTACTATAAAGAAAAATATCAGGAGGAATATTTTTGAATAATAAACAACTAATTCCTACAAATGAAATTAAAGAAGAGTTTGAGGCCATTTTAGTAGAAAATGATAGTATTGCGCAATGTGTAATTCATTTAAAAAACGGCACGATCAAAAACAAACAACGCTTAGACACCCGCTATGACGAGTTTGCTTTGGATACTGTGAATAATGAATTTTGTTTTAGTCTAAAAGATAAAAATAGCATAAATTTTCATAGAATTAATCTTCAAACATTCAGTCAAATAAATGCGGTAACATTAAATTTATACAATTATTTTTCTTCTGAAGAACTTAAGGATGAAAGCTATTATTCCAAGTTAATTTACCTTAATCATCAATATTTGTTGTATTTTATTACGAAAAGAGAAATGAACTATGGACATCCTTTTTATCAATGTATTTTTTTAGTAGACACTTCAACAGGAGAGATAAAACAATTAAATCCTTTACTTCCAAACGGAGATAATTTACTAAGATTAGATACTTCCAAAAACATCTATCTAAGCAATCATAATCACTTTTTGCTGTTAAAAACCGGGAGAATTAGACCCTTTGAAAAACAATCAATGTATAAAAATGTAGATATTGAAAATCCTTATCATGACCACCTTGAATCTATTTATTTAATGAAGGTTTCATCTTTAATTGATCAACAAAATTTTAATAATGCAACACTGATATCTTTATTAAATTATTCAGGTGCTTCTGAAAAATTGCAATATGAGAACAATATTCTATCATACGTAGTATCTGATTTTACTAACAATACTAAAGAATTAATAAAACATGATTTGTTAATAGGGGATATTTCAAAGTTTCAAGATGATCAATTAATACGAGAGTATTTAAATGCTGATTTTGAAATATTACCAAACTACTATGATTATATCTCTATATTATCTAAACAGGATAATGCTAATACGTTTAATCTAATTGACGATGAATTGTCGTTTAATGTAAAGCTGGACGAGATAAGCTGAGAGAATTTTAATTTGTTATAAGCATCTGTAATGGAGGATGGATTACATAGGTGGAAGAATAAACCACTCTCCGATGAAGTGACTGCATAGGATAGATACAATTATTTTCATTAGGAAGCTGTTTGGCATAGATTCGATATCCTATCGGGATTCATGTCTTTTAATTTTGCTTTCATCCATGCTAATTGGTTGGAGTGATAAATGGAAATAGTTATCCAAATGAAAGAGTTAAGAGGTATTATTACATTACAAAGCAGATTAGTGGAAGTAAGATCTGAGAGGGGCTTGTGTATGAAGCGTTTAGTTATTGGCATTGTAATAATTTGGTTGATTTTATTGACCATGTGGTTTTTTACTACAGGATCGCCAAGTTAGGGTTTAATTAGATTATTAAGCTAGCGAGGTAGGTTAATGGAAAATTTATCTACTTAGAGAGACGAGGGTAATAAAATGAAATATTTTACTAAAGAATGGCATGAACTGTGTCAAAAAAATAATCTCCATCTGCATTTAGAGGAAGAAAAGCAAGCTGAAACATTCTCAGAAGAATATTTTCAACAGCTTTACGACTTTGAATTAAATAGTTGGCTTACTTTACAGGAAGAAGCTAATTTAATATTAAAATTTAATGAAACAGCAAACAGAGATGAAGATAATCACTATGAACCTTTTAATAAAGAGAAGGGAATAGAACAATTCCATGATATTTTCATACATAATCTTATGTATTTAAAAAAGCAATTACCAAAAACAATAGTAAAACAGATTGCAGATATAAGGGTGTTTGCTTTAGATAAGGCAACTCGTAATGTAATAAATGCTGTAACTCAACTTTGCGAGGAAAATAAAAGAATTGTAACTACAGTAATTGAAGATTATAAAAGATATATAAAAGAAAACTCAGCATTACTGGATATAGAAATTGATGGGGATTTTAGCTTCCATGATTGCAAAATTATAAAATCAATCAAGAATGATAAATCCTTAAATTTACTCCTTGATAACAACGGGAGTTATACAAATATAGATGAGGTCATATTTGAAAATTTTAATATTATCAAACAAGATAATTTGTTAGAAGATGCATGGTGGCTGTATGAGGAAATATATAAAGTGAATGACAAATATGAATTTCACGTTTTGCTACAAAATGAAACGATGGATTTAATTGATTTTATTATATCAGCTGAACAAATTTCCTTTATAAGTAATAAAAATAATCTTTCATAGTAAACTGAGGCGTTTTTAAAAAAGCCAATCCGTGATGGGTGGTCTTAATTTGTTTATGTATGATTGATTTATTAAAAGTCACATATCCAATCATAAATTTCTTAAAAAGAGTTTGAATTTAAATATGAAGGCATATTCCAAATTATGATATGCTTTTTTTTTTTTGAGGTGTAAACGTTCGTTTAGGTTGCTATTCAAAATAAGCTCACATTGACATAACGTAAAAATCATACATATACGCCAGAAGGTTATAACAAAATTCTAGCATTTTTACTTTTATAGAAACTAGATAAATTAAATAGCCTTACTCACGCGTTACTTTACACACGTTGCAGTTTTAATCAGCCCTAATTTACATTTAACACCTCAAATTATTAAGTGAATAAAAAGGGAGGTATCTTATTGTTTAAAGAAGTTTGAAAACCTAAATTAGTACTATCTTTTTTAATGGTTTTTATAGGTTTCTCACAAGCATTTAACAACTGGGGAGAAAAGAGAGGTTTATCTTTATTCTTTTTAATTGCTAGTAGTGTACTTTTACTTCTTTTATTATTGGTCTGATTGTTTATAGGAAAAGGCAAATAACGCTAAAGACTAAAAAGCTTCAAAGGGATTCTGGGTTATAAAGAAAAAAAGATTGAAGCGATTAGCCTCAATCTTTTTTACTCACGCATTCCTATACATACGCTAGCTGGATTTTATTAGCCACACTAACATGTTGTAAAATACACTTGTTGCTCAAAATAGGGGATATTATCAGAGATGATGATATATCAATTGCATAGTCAACGTGCATTCTTCTATTTTACGTTCGGATAAATCATTGTTGCTGGGTCTACATATTCATCGAACTGTTCTTCTGTAAGTAATCCGCTTGCGATGGCTGCTGCCTTTAAGGTCGTGCCTTCTTTGTGGGCCTGTTTTGCGATTTTTGCTGCGTTTTCATAGCCAATATATGGATTTAATGCTGTTACAAGCATTAATGAATTTTGTAAATTATGATCAAGTACTTCTTTGTTTGGCTCAATGCCTACTGCACAATGGTCGTTAAATGATTTCATTGTGTCTGCTAATAGGCGAGTTGATTGTAAGAAGTTGTAAATGATGACTGGTTTAAAGACGTTTAATTCAAAGTTACCTTGAGAAGCGGCAAAGGCAATCGTTGCGTCATTTCCAACTACTTGCGTGACAACCATTGTCATTGCTTCACTTTGGGTAGGGTTAACTTTACCTGGCATAATGGAAGAGCCAGGTTCGTTTTCTGGGATCGTAATTTCCCCAATACCTGAACGAGGGCCACTTGCTAGCCAGCGAACGTCATTGGCAATTTTCATTAAATCAGCCGCTAAAGCCTTTAATGCACCATGTGCTACAACAGCTTCATCATGACTTGTTAAGGCATGGAATTTATTTGCAGCCGATGTGAATTGTTTGCCTGTTAGCACACTAATTTCCTCAGCCACACGATCACCAAATTCAGGGTGAGCATTGATTCCTGTACCGACCGCTGTTCCACCAATTGCAAGCTCCTTCATATAGTCAATATTATGGATAATCATATGCTCTGATTTTGCGAGCATGGCTGCCCAACCGCCAATCTCTTGACCTAATGTAAGAGGTGTCGCATCCTGTAAATGCGTACGACCAATTTTAATAATGTCCTTAAATTGAGCGGCTTTATCTTCCAAAGTTGCTTTTAGTAAACGTAGTCTTGGTAATAAATAATCTTCCACTTTTAAAACAGCCGCAATATGCAATGCTGTTGGGAATGTATCATTAGAGCTTTGTGATTTATTGACATCATCATTAGGATGAATACGGTCCGCTTCACCAGCATCCTTTAATAGTTGATTCGCACGGTGAGCAATGACTTCGTTCACATTCATATTGGATTGTGTACCACTACCAGTCTGCCAAACCACAAGAGGGAATTGATCGTCCCATTGACCATTTAAAATTTCATCTGCAGCCTGCACGATGGCATTTGTTTTAATATCAGAAAGTTTGCCTAATTTATTATTCGCAATGGCCGCACTTTTCTTTAGGATCGTCATAGCTTGCACAAGCTCGATTGGCATTTGTTCCGTACCAATTTGGAAATTTTCTTTACTGCGCTGTGTTTGCGCGCCCCAAATTTTATTAGCAGGTACTTTAATTTCACCCATAGTATCTTTTTCAATACGATAATCCATGTCAAAACAGCTCCTTTAGTATGTAAAGTTCTCCTCATGTACAGATAAAAACGGATACTCTTAGTCTGATGTAAGAATATCCGTTTGATACATGCTTATTCAAAAAAGAGGGGGATTCTGAATGAAGCAATTTGGAGAAAGAAATAATCTATTGATAATGATAATTGTTATCAATTAAAAAGTCAACGGTTTAGCTTGAAGAAATTTAAAGTGAATGATTCGCACTCATTACTTATTTTATTCCCGAAATTTAAGGGAATAAACCATGTTTTAGTCGATTATCTCTTTTTCTTTCCAAGCTCTTTAAGAGGCTGCTTTTTAGGGATTTTTTCGAACAATATCTTCACATGAAAATTGTTGTTATCAACTTGTAGTACCTCCAACACCTTTGCCTTACGCCCTTTAATGCGAATATCTTCTTCCACAGTAGGTAGCTTGACGAGCAATTGACTTAAAACGGACGTCTTGTTTTCGTAGTAATGCGTCACAAACATCGCGATTCTCCTTCTGACTTTTGATTGTTACTCAATTTATGAGCAAGGGATAATAGTTAGAACTTTGGAGGTGGTGATCAAAAAATGAAGAACAACGAATAGATGCTTAAGATAATTAAAAATTGAAAGGGGTCTCTAGGTGTACAGTTTTTTAAACCTGAAGTATTTTGGTTCACGACATAGTAAATAACAAAAAACTATGTGATAAGAGCTAATAAAATAATTGGGTGTAAAATATGTTTGACACCTTATTTGTCCTACCTTAATATTATGGTGTAAAAGATCTTTTACAAGCTAGGAGCGGAGTGGTGTTAGAAATGAAAAATAAAATAAGGGTATATCGAGAAAAAAATAACCTCTCACAAGGTAAATTAGCGGAGTTATGCAATGTGACAAGGCAGACCATTAATGCCATTGAAAATAATAAATATGATCCAAGTTTGGAATTGGCTTTTACTTTGTCCTATATTTTAAGTGCTCCTATAGAAGAATTATTTATTTTTACATATGGAAGGAATGAGAAAAAGTGACGATTACAAAAAAGGTAAGTTTAATCGGTTCTTTAGTTATTATTGTTTCTATTGGTAGTTACGGTGTATATGAATGGATCACGAAAGAAATGATTGGTGCAGCGACAATTTTCTTTGTATTCTTAGGAATAGGTCTTTTATTTCAGTCCATTACTTGGGGAGAAATGAACGGAGTAAATGAAGGAAAAAAAGATGAGTTAGAAAAACATATAACACTTGTTAGTTCAAAAATTAGTTACTATCTTTTACTGTTATTTATGGTTATTGTTTTAGTGATCTCAGAAAGAGTAACCGCTTTAAATGATATTAAGAATATTCCACTTGTTATTGTCATAGGACTTGCTTGGATTACTATGCCAATTACTGAGTTTGTAGTTTCTAAAAAATATAGTTAAATAAATTGATCATTGTGAAGAAGGCTGATTTATTTTGATGAAGTTTAATTTTAGATCAACTTACCTCGATAGATTGATTAAGAGGTGAGTTGATTTTTTTGTTGGATATTTATGTTAAAATAACTATGGAAATTTTATGATAGGTTATTGTTATTAGACTACCATGACAAAAAAATTTAGAAAAAGGGGCGAGAAAGAAGAATGACAAATAATATCATCGAACAAGCAAAACGAGGGTTGGAGGGTTTTGCTATTGGAGGTTATCATACTAGCGGAAATTTTGGTAAGTATCGGGAGGAATACTATAAATATTTTGGAGATCCAGATTATGAAACGAGAAAGTACGCTATAGCTGCATTTACTTGTATGCTGGGTACTTGGGAAACAGGTTCTCTTCAGATATTTCAGCCAATTCAAGAGTGGGAGGAAAATAAGAAATGGAGCTCAAATCCATTAGACCAGAAGCGATTTTATCGTTTTAAAGATTATCTTTATGCACTGTTAGCACATCATGAGCAGATAGAGAAAGAATTTCCTTATATGTTTGAAGAGATTGTTTTGTTTTTAATAAAAATAGAATTAAATCAAGGGATCAGTTATGAAGAATGGTTTCCAGAGCATAACCCGAATTTGTTTCAGCGATTAAGAGAAGAAATTTTAATACCTAAACAACATTTGGCAGATAAAAGAAGTAATTGGGAATTATTGCTAAAAGAAATGGGTATTGAGCCTTTTTTTGAATCGGATCAATTTAGGTAATGAAAGTGATCCAAAATATCCCCTCAGAAAGGAAGTCTAGGTGATCTTAAAGAGAGGCACCCCACTTATTAGAAACAATCATTTAGCAAGCCACAGCGAAATAAAATTGCTATGGAAGCACTACTGCATGTTGCGGGGAAATCATTCACTCAGTCAGTTAGAGAGGAGGTCAATGTCCAGTTATTTTATAAAAAAATCAAAAATATGACATGATACTACAGGTAAGAATTACAACTTTCGACATGTTTTTTATTTATTTCTCGGGAAATATCTCATAGCGAGTTGTGAAAATGGTAGGGACTTCGTCAGCTGTTTTAGGCTATTTATGTTTGGCTGGCTCGGGTGGCTACATAAAAAAGTTACATTTCAATCAAACAGGTGGGTGGATTACGTTTCAGCTTGGGGGATGTTCGCTATAATAAGAGTAAGGAGGAAATGAAATGTATTTAAAATCATGTAAGGTGTTACAGGATACGATTCCCAATAAACAGGAGTATCCTTTTAATATTCCAAGCTTGCAGGATTTGCATGAGCTGGAGTTCCCGACGAATGTGACGTTCTTTGTTGGGGAAAATGGTTCGGGGAAATCAACATTACTGGAGGCGATTGCTGATCGCTGCGATTTCAATACGGCTGGTGGCGGTCGTCAAAATTTATATGAAGTACATAAGGCGGAATCTTCATTGGGGGAATATATCCGTTTGTCGTGGTTGCCGAAAATATCGAATGGGTTTTTTCTTCGATCAGAAACATTTTATCAATTTGCCAGTCATATTGATTTGTTAGAGCGCCATCCAAACAAATATGCTGCTTTTGGTGGGAAATCTCTACACCATCAATCTCATGGTGAATCCTTTCTTGCGTTATTTATGAATCGCTTTAAGGGTAAAGCCATTTATTTATTGGATGAGCCTGAGGCGGCATTGTCTCCAACGAGGCAGCTGAGCTTGCTGAAAATAATGAAGGACCTTGAGCATGAGGCACAATTTATTATTGCTACACACTCACCCATTTTGCTTGGCTATCCCAATGCAACGATTTATAGTTTTGATCAAGGAGAAATTGAATCCATTCGCTATGAGGATACCATACATTACATCGTGACCAAACGTTTTTTAGATGCGCCACAGTCTATATTAAGAGAGTTATTTGATGAGGAGAGAGAATCATGAATCAACGAAAAGGCTTAATCATGCGAGAAATCCGATTAGATGAAATGGCACAGTCCATTGATTTACTGAATTATGTCTTTCAAATGTCAATGTCCATTCACAAGGATCGTCGCTTTGTGAATGCGAAGAGTAGGCAATTTAATGAAGGGCATGCCATCGGGTGGTTTGATGGTTCACAGCTTGTATCGCAAATATTAAGTTTGCCTTTTGAGGTGAATGTGCATGGTAAGATTTATGAAATGGGTGGCATCACAGCAGTTGGGACATACCCTGAATATTCAGGACATGGCTTAATGGAGAGCTTGATAATTGAAAGTCTGCAAAGTATGCGAAATGAAGGACAGTATATATCCTATTTATTTCCATATTCTATTCCTTATTACCGCAAAAAGGGATGGGAAATTATGAGTGATATTGTGGAATTTCAAGTGAAGGATACACAGCTTCCTCATTATGCTGGTCTTAATGGGAAAATTCGCCGAGTTGATCCGAAGCATGAGGATGTGGTGGATATCTACGCACGCTATGCACAGAAAACGCATGGCGTAATGGTGCGCAATAGTATTGCCTGGAACGAGAAATTTCAGGAGGATTTCTGGGAGGAGAAATTTATAGATAGTGATGTGAACCTTCAGGCAGCGGTCTACTATGATGAAGAAGATGTGGCGCAGGGCTACATGTTCTATCGTATTATGGAGGAAAATTATTACATTGATGAAATCGTCTATTTGCAGGAAGAGGCTCGTAAAGGTTTATGGAATTTCGTCTCGGCTCACAGCTCGATGGTCTACAATGTCTACGGGAAAACAACCGGAAATGAAGCGGTAGCCTTTCTATTAGAGGACAGCGAGATCATTCAAAAGGTATCGCCTTATTTCATGGCAAGAATCGTCGATGTCAAAGAATTTTTACTGCGCTATCCATTTATCGGTCAGGATTTCGAGCTTCAGCTAGCTGTCAGTGATCGCACTGTGGCATGGAATAATGGTACCTACATCATCAAAATGAAAGATGGAAACCTTGCTGTGCAGAAGGTAAGTGAGACGTTGAACGCGAATGCTGTGCATTTAACAGTGCAAACACTGGCTACCATGCTGTTAGGCTACAAACGTCCAACCTATTTAGAAAAAATTGAACGATTACAGGGACGTGCAGAGGAAATTGCATTGCTTGAGGCGGTTTTACCAGTGGGTATCCCAACATTTATTGATTATTTTTAAGAGGTATGGGGGTTAAAGCCATAACGTTGACGGTTATGGCTGCCACGCCTCTTTTAACAGCTCAATCCCCAGCTTGATTTCTTCCAACGCTAATTTACTAAAGCCTAATTGCAGCATTGGTTCCTTATTTGTTTGATGGATAAAAAAGGGGCTTGTCGGATAAACCTTCACACCGTAAGTCGCCGCTCGTTGGATTAGCTGCTGCTCGGAAAGTGGAGACTTTATTTTCACTAATACATAGAGGCCTGATTGCTCGCCTAACACGGATATTTGCTGCCCAAAATGTCGTTGTAGCTCCTGTACAAGGTGCTGCATTTTTTGTTTATAGGTCAAACGCATTCGTTTAATATGGCGTGTCCATTCTCCCTGCGCCATAAATTGGGCCATTGTGCGTTGATGGAGGGACGAAGCATTTTGTTCAAAGTGAGCAAAACGCTCTTTATATGGCTGAACAAGTGCATTTGGTAGCACCATATAGCTTAAACGCACACCTGGTAAAAACGATTTTGAGAAGGTGCCGAGATAGATTACCCTTGATGAGTCGATGGAGGCCAGGGCAGGAAATGGCTGTTGCGTATAGCGAAACTCTCCATCATAATCATCCTCTAGAATATAACCATCGACTTGTTGAGCCCATTGTATTAAGGTCTGTCGCTGCTGAATAGACATGGACACTCCGTATGGGAAATGATGTGACGGGGTGACATACATTAAGCGTGATTGACAGCTTTGGAGTATATCAAGTTGAGCTCCTGTTTCCATTACAGGTAGTGACTCTATTTCGAAGTGATGTAACTGGAAGGCTTCACGTGCACCGTCATAGCCAGGGTCTTCCAAAAGAATGCTTGGAAAAGAATCTTTTAGTAAAAAGCCAAGATACAAGAGCATTTGCTGTGTGCTACTACCGATAATGATATTGTCGCTCGTTGTATAAACCCCTCTTGCTTGTAGTAAATACGGCACAAGCTGCTCCTTTAGCACTGATTCTCCAAACAGTTCTCCATATTCGTAACAGGTTGATTCCTGTAATACTTGATTGGCAATTTGGCGCCATGTTTTCATGGGAAAATGTTGCTGATCGACAGCCCCTGCGCGAAAATCTACAAGATAGGATGCAACCTTCTTTTTTGGCTGTGTCATAGGGGGCTGTTCCTGCTCCTTTAGAAAAACCTGCTCTAGTGCATTGACGAAATAGCCTTTTCGTCCCTCCCCACGTATGTATCCTTCTGCGACAAGCTGTTCATAAGCGGTTAATGTAGTATTACGACTGACCTGTAAAGTTTCTGCAAGTTTTCGTATGGAGGGCAGGGAATCATCTGTTTGAAGTGTACCTTGCGTAATAAGTACTTTAATTTGCTGATACACTTGCTTATATTTTGCCTCCTTTTCTGTTAATAGAAAGATAAAATCGTCCATAAGGCACCACCTTGACATGTTAAAATGTTTGGAACTGTTTCTTTTGAAATGTCAGATTATTTACTACCATCATACTAGAAGGACAATCAAAAGGAAATGGAGAGCATAACATGAAAATTTGTAAGGTGACACAGGAAACGATAGGAGAAGTAGCCCCATTATTTAATGCCTATCGTGAATTTTATGGACAATCATCTGATTTACAGCAAGCCGAGCAGTTTATACAGGAGCGAGTGATGGGAGGAGAGTCTATTATTTTTCTGGCATATTTGGAGGAGAAGCCAGTTGGATTTGCACAATTGTTTCCAGTCTTTTCATCTGTAGCTATGAAACGAGCGTTTCTCTTAAATGATTTATTTGTGGCGGAACAAGCCAGAAAACAAGGTATAGCACAGTCGTTGATGGAGCAATGCTATGCCTATTGTCAGCAGGAAGGTGCTCGTTACATGATGCTTGAAACCGCCAGAGATAATGTCCAAGCACAGAAGCTCTATGAAAAAATGGGCATGACGGTTGATGAAACTGTTTATTATTACAGTATTTATTGGTGATTTTTTTCGATGTGATGGGAGTTGGTGGAGAGCCCGCTCAAATATGAGGAGAAAGTGATCCATCAGAAGGAGAACCCGCTCAAACATGAGGAGAAAGTGATCCATCAGAAGGAGAACCCGCTCAAACATGAGGCGAAAGTGATCCAACTGAAGGAGAACCCGCTCAAACATGAGGAAAAGTGATCCAACTGAAGGAGAACCCGCTCAAACATGAGGAGAAAGTGATCCATCAGAAGAAGAGCACGCTCAATGCCCTTTTATATCTAAACTTCAGCCCCCACCATTTATTGTGTAATGGAGGGGGCTTTGTGTTTAGGCGTGGCTCATCCATCCTGCGAAGAGACCTGAGGAGAAAAAGCGGGTAATGTTTTGAAAGCCCGCTTCACTTAATAGCTGTTGGATTTCTTGATCGGAGAGGAAGGAAATATTCATGATGCCCTTGCCCATGCTATCTACCTTTTCTTTTGTATAGCCGGCATCTAAAAAGTAGCTTTGCCATATTTTGATGCGATCTTGTAGTTCGTCACTTTCTCGATCTCCGTAGGCACATGCGAGGACAAAGGGCATTCCAGGTTTTAATTGCTTGTGAATGTTTTGCAGTAGATGAAGTTTTTCCTGTCGATCTTCAATAAAATGAAGAACGAGGATACAGCTTGCTGCATCGAATTTCGGTGTTGATTGTGGCAAGCGCTCGATTGTTCCTTGTAGTAGCTGAACGCGACTTTCAATATCGAGTTGTACGGCTTTATGTTGTGCGATTTGGAGCATTTCCTCAGATAGGTCAACCCCAGTGAACTTCCATTTAGGGTTTGTTGGTCCCCATGCAGAAAGCTCGTTGCCCCCACCAGCTCCTACAACAAGTAGGGAAGCTTCTTGTTCCCATAAATGCATGCGGAAATAGGCTTGTGTCACGGCAAATAATGTGTCATAGGCAGGCACTGATATCCGCGTGCTTTGCTCATAAGTTCGTGCCTTTTCTAATAAATGTGTAGATAATGTACCCATTGTGATAGCCTCCAGTGTTTTAATGTCTCTATTACAGACCTTCAATGTCTGTAATAGAGTATAAATGAAAATAACTGAAAAGACAAAGGAGACCTCCGTAGACAGCAGTTTTTATGTAAAACATTTAAAAATTAATAATAAAGATAAACAATTTAATGTTTATCATTAAATTACTATTGAAAATAATGGTGCTTTCTTCTATGCTTGTAGTAAACAGGAGGGGAAATAAGATGATGAATAGTTTAATTAGTGCCATTTTGCAAGTGATGTTATTTTCGGTGATTCCATTTATTTGGTGGCTTTGCACAGCGAGAAAAAAACAGCCCTTTTTAACGTGGATAGGATTGCAAAAGCCGATTGTGTTGCACAAGGGAAGGTATGCCATGTACATTGTACTCTCCATTTTCGCGCTGTTTGTACCGAGCTTTGCGCTAATCTTTTTCTATATTGATCGCTCCTTACTAGCAGCGAATCAATTCGTGGGACTTGGAGCGACGGCAGTCATTCCAGCGCTTTTCTATGCCATTATTCAAACCGGTTTATCAGAGGAGCTATTATTTCGCGGCTTTTTATTAAAGAGAGTAATGAAGACTTTTGGCTTTCAAGTAGGTAATGTCGTGCAAAGTTTTGTTTTTGGCTGTGTTCATGGTGCCATGCTATGGTCGGTGCTTCCGCTTCATGTAATCTTATTAGTTGTGCTTACAACAGCGCTTGCTGGCTATGTGATGGGCTGGGTGAATGAACGAATTGCTGGGGGCTCTATTATTGCTAGCTGGAGTATCCATAGTATCGTAAATTTCATAGCGGCGTGCTTGTATATGTTTATATTTTGACTTATTTGCATTTCTTTGCTGTCACTTGCATAATAGGGCAGAGAAGATTTTTTCGTGAAGGGACGTGCAAGCATGACAGAGTGGCCTAAGGGAGTAGCAAAACCAGCAATTCGCGCATTACATGCCGCGGGCTATACAGAATTGAAGCAGCTAGAAAGAGTTGAGCTTTCTACATTAGCTCATCTTCATGGAATGGGTCCAAAAGCTTTAGCAGCGATTGAGGCGGCACTAAAGGAAAGTAGGGAACCTCGTGAATAAGCTGACATTATTTTTACTGGCGATGGTTGTCTATTATATCCTCGTTGTAGTCGTTATTAGCAAGCTGTTTATTATTCCTATTATGAAAGTGATGGCTCTTATCTTTTTTATAGGGGCAGGTTATATCTTTTCTCGTAAAATGCGTAGGAAATTACAGTAGGAGGTAATATGAAAATTGTTAAATTAACATTCTTTTATTTAGCTATTATTTTATTGGCATTGACGCTGTCCTTAGCGGGTGTTCGTCTATCCATCTCACTTGGAATATTTGCATTAATTGCGGTAGGGATGATTTATCGCCATATACATATTTTATATCGCACAAACAATATGGAGCAGGTAGATCAATGGGTAAAAAATCATCGAAAAGAGCCTATATTTGCTGCTCTCTATGCATCAGCTTACGGGACAAAAGAGGAACAGATTCAGGCAATCGATGTCATCATCCATCATTATAAGCAGCCAGCTATTAAGTACAATTACCTCTTTATTAAGGCGATTATGGAGGAGAATCTTGGAGCTGCTAAAGTAGCCGCAAGACAAATTGATAGGGAGCCTTTAACTAGCTATGCATTATGCTATATCGCTGCGCTTGAAGGTCGATCAGCCGATATGAGAAGTGATAAACTAACACAGCCGTGGATGCAACCTGCAATTGAAGCCATCTATGCCTATACAATAAAGGATCAGGCTAAGTTCCGCCAATTCGCAGATGACAGCATCCAACAAGCACGTGGCATACAGAAATACGCTTTAATACATAATTTTAAGCAAATGGAAGATGAATTGGTAAAGGCATAATCGAAGGGCTACTTGATAATAGTATCAGGTAGCCTGATTTTGTGTCAGAAATCATAAATTCAATGAGGTGGAAATGTTTGTCTAAAATAGATCATATGATGCAGATTTTATGGATGTTGAATTCAGGTAGGAAAATTACTGCGAAAGAAATTGCTGAAAAATTAGAGATAAATATCAGATCCGTTTACCGCTATATTAACTCACTTTCTGCCAGTGGTGTGCCAATTATAGCTGAAACAGGTCATCATGGGGGATATACCCTGTTGAATAATTTTATTAAAAGTCCTCTTATTTTTGATGTTGATGAGAAAGCGGCATTACTTCATGCTTCTATTTTTGCAAAAGAAGCTGGTTATTTTTTAGATGAGGCATTAAACAGTGCAACAGCAAAGCTTACAATGTATTCAAATCAGGAGCAAGAAAAAATGATTCAACAGCATTTACAAGGTTTCGAGATAATCGGTCCAACAGAAACCTCATTGGAGCCACTATTAAAAAAATTAGAAGAGAGTATAGTAAAGGAAACCTCTATAGAAATGGAATACCATACTAATAATGAAGAGCAATCTAAGTGTAGGGTGGTTAATCCATATGGTTTGGTTTATTGGAATCAAAACTGGTATATCGTTGCATTTTGTCATGTAAGAAATGAAATCCGTACTTTTAAAGTAGGCCGAATTAGCAGTCTGCATCAAACCGTCATCCCCTTCCAACGACCACAATCTTTCTCTGCCAGTGATTTTTTTATGGATAGCCTTTTTCCCCAAGATGAACATAAACAGAAGCTTGTGCCCTTCATCATTTGTGGAAAGACAAGTGCTGTGGATGCAATCAGTCAGCATTGGTTTTTAAAGTATCACCTCAAAGAACGCACCAATAAGAACGCAATATTTTTAGTAGATGAGGAAGCACTCCATACATATGTACCCTATTTACTTTTTCCCTATGGAAAATCAATCCAAGTAGTAGAACCCATAAGTCTAAAGCAAAAGATAATTGACGTTCTATATGAGCTCATACATTTTTATGGAAATGAAAACTTTACTGACGGAGAATGTCAGTAAAGTTTTTTTATACTAAGCATAGTTTCAATAAAAGGAGTGTTTATTATGCAGACAAGAAAAGTGTATCTTTATGTATTTGATACGATGGCAGATTGGGAGATAGGGTATTTAATGGCAGAATTAAATACAGGTAGGTATTTTAAAAAGGGGCTAGAGCCTTTAGAGGTGATAACTGTAGGGATTGATAGAAGTCCTGTTATGACAATGGGTGGCATCACCATACTTCCAACTATTGCCGTTGCTGAATGTCACTTGAATAGCATGGATGTCTTGATTCTTCCAGGAGGCAATACATGGCTAGAATCTATTCATGATCCTGTATTGAATAAAGTCTCAAAAGCGTTGAACGAAGAAGTTTTCATAGCTGCAATTTGTGGTGCAACGTTCGGTCTCGCAAAGCTTGGTTTGCTTGATACAAGACAACATACGAGCAACGATCTCGAATACTTGAAGATGCTTTGTCCACATTATATGGGGGATGAATATTTTAAACAGAAGCCAGCCGTAACTGAGGGGAATTTAGTAACGGCATCTGGCATTGCACCGCTGAATTTTGCCTACCATGTTTTGAGGCTGCTCGATGTTTTTACACCAGAAACATTACATGCTTGGTTTAAGCTTTATGAGACGCAGGAGAAAAAATATTTTTATGAATTAATGACATCCATTGAATAATAATTAGTCTAAGAAGAGCATGTTCATTGTTAAAACATGCTCTCTTTTTTTACATTAACTTTTTTTATCCAACAAAATGCCTCGCACAATACCCATCATGAAGATGCCAAATAACAGCAGTAAAAATAGGTAAGCATGCCATTGTTGTAAAATACGTTCGCGTCCTAAAGCCACCGTAAGATCATTGAAAAGGGAGTAGGTAAAATACAATAGAATACTATTTTTGATGAGACAAAACGTTAGGATGCCATTTTGTCGCTGTCTATGGGATAGCGGTGCTTTATTTTTACGCATCACAGGATAAGCGGCCTTTATCTCTAAATAGTGTAAAAGTAGAAAGAGCATAAGAGCGACAAAGGGTAAATAAAAAATAGCAATTTTCGGACCGAATTGGGCATGGTCACTCGTGAAGCTTTGTAAGACAGGAATCATGGCAGGGAGCTTGCCATATTGAATAAGTGTCGCTGTAATGCCAGCTAGAAAAATAGTCGCCACAATAACCGTTAGCTGGTGACAAAAGCGTGGTGTGGGTGTTTTTTGTTGTATATGCATCCTTGCTCCTCATTTCCATCATCATTGATAATAACAATCTGTTATACTGTATCATAGAATGATTGCTTTTTGTGTTAGGGAAAGAAGGATATTATGGAATACTTGTTGTTTTTACTTATTGGCATCATTGGGAATGTCATTGGTACGTTAGTTGGGGGTGGTGGCTTAATTACCTTGCCAACGATGATGCTAATGGGTGTACCCGTCCATTCGGCTATTGGCGCAAATAAAGTGTCCAATATGGTGAGTGCTTTTTCAAGCTTTTATACAATTTATCAACGTAAGGAATTAGCATGGAACGAAATGCGTTCGGTGTTACTTGTCTCTTTAATCGGAGGTACATTGGGGGGACTTTTCGCTTCATTCATGAGTAGTCAATCATTAACGTTTATTGCTATTATTTTACTTGGCTTTGCGCTTGTCATGTCCTTTATGGGTGGAGCTGATTTTGGCGACAAGGAACGTTTTACGATGAATCGAAAAAACGGTCCTATCCTTCTTGGAGTTGGCTTTTATGACGGTATGTTTGGTCCGGGCAGTAGTACATTGGCGCTTTATACATATGCACATGAGAAGATTTCCTATATTAAAGCCGTGGGGCTATCACGGGTAGGGGTATTTGCAATGTGCTCAGGAGCAGCGATTACCTATATTGCTACAGGGAAAATCGAATGGCCGTTAACGCTTATTTTAATGATTGGCTCGACGATTGGTGCACAAATTGGGCTTGTGCTAGCCAGAAAAGTGAAAGCACATCAGGTAAAGCTTTTACTGCGTATTGTAACGATTGTGCTGATTATACAGCTTGTTTATGATTTCATCCATCAGCTTTAGGAGGTGATTGTCCTGTTTGAAATTTCACCCTATCCAACCTTTTCGTGGTCGCTATCGCGTCACAAAACATTGACAAGCTGCGCCCGCAAATACGGCTATGAATATTACTTTTCACATAACGGGTGGCTCAGTTACAATGTGGAGCCATATCATCAACAGGTGTATCGCTTAAAAAAGCTGCAATCGATGCCTATTTTATTTGGGCAAATTGTCCATCGATACATTGAGCAGGCCATTAATGATTATTTACAAACAGGAAAAGCTCCAACAGTAGAGGAGCTAATTCAATTGGGGCGCGGGCAGCTGAATGCAGCCTTTATTGACTCCACTCGTCGTCTTGAATTTTGGAGGCAAAAACCAAATAAGTATTATATGATGCAGGAAATCTATTATCATGGCACCCTTTCTCCTGAGCTTGTGCAAGACTATAAAGAACGTTTACGACTTGTTTTTAATCATTTTTTAATGAGTGAAACATTCCAGCAAATCACCTCACAAAAAGGCTCTCTCCGTATCGGAGAACCAGAGCAATTCCGCTCCATGAAAATAGAAGATGTCCAGGTATTTGTTGTTATGGACTTTCATTATTATGATGAATTGAGGGATAAATGGATTATTGTTGACTGGAAGACCGGTGGAGAATCTGATGATGACCGTCAGCAATTAGCCCTCTACGCTTACTATGTTCAGCAAAAATACCGTGTGTCTCTAGCGCAAATCGAGGTCTATAATGAATATTTATTAACAGGCAAGCGCAAGAAATATAGTTTTACAGACATCGATATGGAGAATAATTTGTATACGTTTCAGCGCAGCGTTTTAGAAATGAAAAAGTATCAGGCTGATATTTTTTCCAACGAGCCCGTAGACATCGAGGACTTTGAACAAACCCAAGAAAAATGGCATTGTCGTGGCTGTAATTTTAGGGAGTTATGTGCGCAGAAATATGATGAAACATTGAGCAAGTGACCAAAAAGTCATCGAAATGGTCGCTTACTTCATTTTTATTCTTTTTGGTTAAAATGACTATATGTATTGATTGTCATTTTTATATCAGAGTGACCTAGTTGCTCCTGTATAATCTTAAAATTTACATTCCGACTGACCATAAATGAGGCATATGAATGTCGTAAAGCGTGAAAATTCAACTTTGGTAAACTGTACTTTTCAATAATTCTTTTCCAAGCAAGATCTATAGCAGCAGGTTTTGATGGATAACCATTATGGAAATTTCAAAAGAAAGTGACTATGGTATGGAAAATAATAAAATTATACAAAATGTGAAACAAACTATTTCTGGGATTGAAATTGGGTATTTTACCACTGCCAAAAATTATATTTATGATGAGTATTTTAAATATTTTAATGATGATGATAAAGAAACTAAAAAATATGCATTATTAATTTTTACATGCATGTTAGGCAACTGGTTTAATAAGTCTACTTTTGTCTTTAAACCTGAAAAGGAACGTTTAAAATACAACAATGAAAAAGGAACAAAATTTTTTAATTTTGAGGATTATATAACTTCATTGTTAGATAACTATCAAAATATTAAACAAGAATTTCCTTATATGTTTGAGATTATTGTTGTGTATTTAATTTTGATAGAAAAGGATAAACATATGATTTATGAAGAATGGTTTCCAGAAATTAATCCGGAAGTATTTCAAGAACTTAGGGAGAAAATTTTAATTCCCAACAAAAATCTGGTCGATGATTGTCATCCAATAAAATATTTATTTAGAGAAGTTGGAATTAAACCTTTTTTCAAAGGTGATTTTTTTGATGAATAAATACTAAAACCACATTTCAAATGTACAGCACCCCATAAGTTAGGCCAAAAATCTAACTTTTAGCCTGTAGACATCGAGGACTTTGAACAAACACAAGAAAAATGGCATTGTCGTGGCTGTAATTTTAGGGAGCTATGTGCATCAAGGTGAAAAAGAAGCGAGTGCTAAAATAGCCTCTCGCTTCTTTTTAAGAAATTTTCGTATAATGAGCTTTTGTGCTTTTTTTAATAAAGTAAAGAAAAATTAATTGCACAAGCACAACGATTAGAAACATGATGCCCAAAATAATGAATGAAACCATTTTCACTTCAGGTGTTTGCACAATCCCTGCACCATCAACATTTCTTGCCCCAATAAATACGGCGATGCCAGAAAAAATCAATAACCATACAATATTTACAGCCCACCAAATTATTTTCATACCCAATATGGCACCCTCTTTCTTCTTGTAATTCCCTTTCGGAGCTTAATTATAGCAATTTACCTTAAATTTGGAAATGTCCTATAGATGGTGCTACATCTCAGCCTAGAGACGGATTGACTATTTTTAAAATAGAAGTTTTTCATAGGCTTCATTTCTTATTTAGGGGGAATATGGTAAATTTGGTATGTGCATATTAGGTATTACCTTAGAAAGGAGGCAGCATATGATGAACAATAAAAAGACGTTTATAGGGTCAATCGTTATGTTGGGTATTTGTATGTGTCTGTTTTTTCCGTATCCTTACAATGAAGCGATGATGGCACATACTACCTTCATGTCAATTCCGATCGAAACACAAGATGGATATGTGTTACTTGGCATCTTTGGCTCGATTTTATTTATAATTGCTATGATTTTACTACTTAGGAGCATAAACAAATATCATTTTCGAATATTTGTCATGGTAGTATTACTCTATTCTTTTTTACCCCATTTGCTCATCATGGCATACCAAGAAACCTTTGCTAGTGGCATTATGGCCATTTCATACAAAGGGGATGGAGAATGTCGGTTTGATATGGTGGGAAAAGACTTAATGAATGGGGAATGTACCATTGTTCTACATAATCGAAGCAATGAAGCTGTGTCCTTTGATTTACAATTTATCGATACGGATTTTTTTAAAGGCGATAAGCGGATGAATTCACTGATGAATATAGCAGGGCCATATCATGTGACCATCGAGGCCAATCGTGAAAAAGCTATTCATCTAAAGGAAATACTTGATTTAACAGATGTTCCTAATCATATAGAGGGAGGTAGCTCCTCCAAGGTGCATGTTCAATTAATTGACGGTGACAAGGAAAGAACTTTATAAATAGTCGATGCGTGGAAAATATTTTGCGTCTAATACATAGTTTCAACGTTGCATTTGCTTTTATGGTAAAGTTGTATTAAATTATAGTAAGCTATGAATTGATCTTGAGAGAGGAGGCGAAAAGTCATGGAAACGATTTTCAGAAGAACGGCGATTGAGGTAAAGACATTTTTACAATTAGATGATTTAGGCTCAAAGGGACCAGTCTGTGGTTTTTTAAGAAAACAGCATAGTGAAGGTAGTAACCGGAAGCTTTTTGCCTTTGTTAGTCATGTGTGAAAAATGACTTTTTAACCATACAAAGTAATTGGTAGACGCCGGTTTTATGGCGTCTTTTTTGTTGTGATAAAACTGAGAGAGGGTGAGTGAATTGCTAAAAAAACTAAGACAATTAAGGAATGTTGCAGTGTTCCAAGCGCTTCTAATTTAGAAAAATAATTAGAAGCGAGGAATTAACTATGAAAAAACAGCCAATTTTTACTTCATCATTTCTTTTTCTATTTATAAGTAATTTTTTCATTTTTATAGGATTTGAAATGCTATTACCTATTTTACCAGCCTATTTATTAAGCATAAACGCCAATCCGATGCAAGTAGGCTTGGTGACGACGGTATTTACACTAGGTGCCATTACGATAAGACCTTTTGTAGGGTACTATTTAATGGATCATAAGCGGAAAAAACTAGCGATTGTGGCAAGTATAGCATTACTAATAATTACAATGCTGTATCCATTGCTTCACACGATTTGGATTTTCCTATTACTTCGACTTTTCCATGGAACAGCGTGGGGTGTATCCACGACAGCCAATAGTACAATGGCTGTAGATAGTATCCCTAAAGCTCGATTAGGAGAGGGGATGGGCTATTTCTCGGTATCCACAACCGTGGGAGCGATTGTTGCACCAAGTCTCGGGATTCTTATTTACAGTACCTTTTCTTTTCACACGCTGATTTGGTCATCAGCCTTACTAAGCCTTTTTGCGATCATAATGCTTTCATTTGTGCATGCCACGGCACCTACTCAAAATGACAAGCAGCCATTTCGATTTATGGAAGCGATATTTGAAAAAGAAGTAAGGTTTCAGGCATTATTGACTGTTGTGACGACGCTTGGTTTCGGCGCCATCATTACATTTTTAGTTCTTTTTGGTGAACAAAAGGGATTACAACATATTTTCCTATTCTTTCTTATCAACGCAATTGTTTCCACGTTAATACGTCCTTTTACAGGGAAATGGTTTGATAAGCATGGACCATGGTCGATCATTATTGTATCAGCGATTTTCGGTTTTCTATCATTAATCGTGTTATCCTATACTACAAATAATTTCACTTTGATTTTCGCTGCGATTTTATTTGGTACAGGCTATGGCACCATTATGCCGTGCCTACAAACTTGGGCTGTTCAAAAAGTAAGTGAAGCCAAAAGTGGTGCAGCCAATGCCACTTTTCTTTCCAGCTTTGATGTTGGGGTCGGTATGAGCGCATTTATCTTAGGGATTTTAGCTGAGTGGATAAGTGTAGAAATGATTTTCCGACTTGTTAGCCTAAGCTTCCTTCTTGTCGCTCTGTTAGTCTACCGGGATTACATTCTTAATAAGAAAACAAACCATTAATACAGGAAGAAGGACCAGTCTCAAGTGCTGGTCCATTTTTCTTTGAACTATAAAACGTATTGGATCTTTAGCCCTAATAAACTTGCCAAATTTAATACTCTCTAGAGGTTTGGAGGTTTAATGATTGTCCCATTCCAATTGTTTAATTCTAGCACAAGGCTTCGATCTACCGTTATTTTACATAATATAGCTTCTTTGTTCGCCAAAAATATTCCTCCAAACCTTTTTATCATCGTCTTGATTTCCTGTCTGTTAAAAGTTTCCTAAATCTTTTCCATTAATAGAGCATGACAAGATGGCCATAAGAAAGAGACCATGCCATTTTGGATGGTCTCTACCTATTATTCAGTAATCGTTTCTGCAAATGTTTTACGGCCAGGGCTTACTTTATTAATATGAATATCGATTTTGCTAATGGAATCTTTGCTTAAAGGAATTTTGCCATCCTTCTCTAATCTCTTCCAAGCCTTTACATTACTACGATAGAGATATTCGGATAGGCGAAAGATATCCGCATCTATTTTTAGTCCTTCTTCAAAGGTAGTTAGGATTTCTTCCTTGACGGCTTTTTCTACTTTTTTTCTTACCTGATTGGGTGTCAGCTTCCCTTTAAAACCATTTAAAATCGTATCGAACTTTAAATTTACTTCAAACTTTACATCATTACCTTTCACAATTGGCTTGACTTTAACATCTAGCTTTTTAATATCGACGGTTAAGTAATCACTTTTTTCATTATTTTCTAATTCGACGGTGATTTCTCCTTGCTTTGTTTCATCATTCATCCACTCTATTCCACGTGCAGATTTGCCTTTAATATAGCCTTTAAAACTATCCTTTGAAAGAATACCAACGCCAGCAAAAAAGGTTTCTTTTTTGGGGCCATCCATTGTCTCCCAGTTTTCGTTGACGGTTACATAAGGAATTTTCATTTCGTGGTTGGGCTCATTTAAGCCAATGACGAGCTGTCTTAAAGTAACAGGCTCTACAAATGACTCCTGCTTCGCTGTATTTTTAGGATTACTTAATTTGGCGGCAGTTGGTGATTTCTCTAACAATGGAGAAACTAATAAAACATCCTCAATAGGATCTTGGGTACAGTAAACCCAAATATGATATCTTGTCTCTCGAAAGCGTAGAAAAGTATCAATAACCGCAATCGCATGTTCAGCTTTCATAGCACTCTCTGAGAAGAGAAGAAAGGTCATATGTCCCCAAAATACTTCTTGGTCCATTGAACGATACAATTTGTAAATGGCTTCTTCTATTGTCTTACCCTTGGCTTGACCAATTTCGGTAGGTGCTGCATTAGGGTTAGCTGATTCTGTTTTCGCTACGTTAGCAAAGTTGATAATTTGTAAGTATGCTGTATATTCATTATCCTTATAGTCAACCCCCACACCTTGTACGTAATACATTCGTTGTGGCTCTGTTACATCCCAACAGCCGGATAGCAGTAGTGTAGTCGTCAGCATTAAAATAACAATTGCAATCTGTTTTTGGCTCATATATCTCCCTACTTTTTGAAGTTCGTGTATATTAGTTTGTACAAGAACGCAAGGTATTATAAGTAGAGACCATTTAGTATGTAGGAAGTGCTGCTCTCGTCAAAATGACGTAAAGACAGCACTAATGATTTTAGTGGAAATATTTTTGGACGCGTTCAACGACCTCGTTTGCTGATAGTCCATCCGCATCAATCACAGGACCTTCCATAACTGGATCACTAATTCCCATGACATCACGATCCTGACCTGTAATAATACAAGCATCACATTTTTTCGCATCCTCTTCATTGCGAAGCTGGATGACTTCATAGCCTTGTGCTTTTAAAGCATCCTCGATATTCGTTAATGATTGTTCCACACCAATAATTCTAGACATTTCTTGTCCACCTCCTACAAGTAATGTGCCATTTCAGGTTGCTCATTATTCATACTATTTTTTAGTGGGAGAGATAATTGCTAGAGATCCGTGCGTAATAGGGGTTGTGTACTACATCTAAAAGAACCGCCTAAGCTTCGAGAAATCGTAAAATCAACAGATTCTACGGTGATACCTCTCTTCGCTAACTGCTCGCCAATCCATGTAAATTCTTTGTCTGTAATATAGACTTTTTCATTAATAGGTAAACCGTTAGTAGCAAGTTTTGCGGCATCCTCTAGGGAAACGTGAATTTTATCCCAATCTCTTAGCTGTTCGGGAATACCATCAATGAGTGCTTCCTTGCAGACAATCATTAGACCCTCTCTAACGAGGCTAAGCGCACAGTCAAGATGAAGAATGGTTGGATGAAGTGGCACTTCAACCACCGTATAATCAAAGTTACTTGCTAAATTACGCAACCATTGCACACCATTTTTATTGGAGGCTAGTCCTGAATTTCCGACGAAAATCGTTTTATCTAACACTAACACATCGCCGCCCTCTAAAAAGGGGCCAGCTTCAGAATCAAAACCATCTGCCATATCAGGCTTTGGAATGGAGACATAGAAACATTGATTTTCGTTTGCTTCCTGTACTAAAAGATTGCGTACGGGCAAAATTTCGTTGCGTCTATGTGGGAATCGAAGGGAACCCCTAGTTCTATTTTTCTAATACTTTGTTTAAAATTGCTTGTTCCAATTCCCCTTGCTGCTGTCTTTCTGGGAATACCTCATTAAAATTTTTACCGAGTGTATCAACGCTTGCATAAAGAGCTAAAGTTTCTTCTGTTAAAAATTCATCATCTGGTGGAGCCTCCTTAGCTGGAAAAGCAAATTCCGATTGCGCCATGACAACTCGTTTTAAAGGGGCAAACTCGCTTTTTACAAAAATATTCGTCATCTTACTGTCTCCTGTTGTATGATTTAGAAAAAATAGTGAAAATGTTTCCTGCGATGTTCCTTATCGTAAGGTATATGGTTCCTATATAGTCAAGAATGGGCAGTAAGGTGGTGAAAAGATGGGCATTGCAGAGGTGTTGACTATTGTCTTTGTCGTATTAAAGCTAACAGAAGTGATTACATGGTCGTGGTGGTTCGTCTTATTCCCAGCGATTCTTTCGTTTAGTCTGTATGCCATTATTGGGGTGGTGAAGCTTGGGATGGTATTGATTGCTGTGGTAGCAGTGAAAAAGAGGGAAAAGAAGGCGGACTTATGAAATCATAGTAGCCAAATCTCTAGTAATCTGAACGACCGGATCCATCTTTTGTTTTGCATAGTAACGTAGGATAGTATTGGGGATTAGGTAAGAAAAAGGTGAGGTTAGTCCAATTAGGTCCAACCTCACCACGTTATTATTTGCTTAATTCATAGGTTTTCACAGCTGGAGGAACAAAGCTTTCGCATTTATCTAATAGGGCTGCTGCGTCCTCATCAACAATAAGTGCCTCACGATATTGGGCTTTTAAAAATTGTTCATTTTGCATATGGTCAAAGAATGATATTAATAAATCAAAATAGCGTTCCAAATTGAAAATAGCACAAGGTTTTTGAAGCAGACCGATTTGATTCCACGTAAATACTTCAAAAAATTCCTCTAATGTTCCAGGTCCACCAGGAAGGGCAATAAAGCCATCTGCTAATTCCATCATTTTACTTTTACGTTCATGCATCGTCTTTACAACAATCAGCTCTGTCAGCTGTTGATGCGCAATTTCACGTTCTTCTAATAATGTCGGAATCACCCCAATAACCTTGCCGCCTTCTTCTAGCACTGTATTCGCTACTGTTGCCATGATGCCTACAGAAGCACCACCATAAATAAGCGTAATTTGTCTTTTAGCTAATTCTTTTCCTAGTAAAATCGCTCCTTGACGATAAGCGTCGGAAGCCCCTAGACTGGATCCACAAAATACGGCAATACTTTTCATAGCTGATTTCCTCCATATCTGATCGAATTCTTTTATAGTATAATTTATTTTGAAGAGGAAGGAAATGGAGGAAGTAGAATTGGAACTAAATGACTTTCAACGCTGGGTAAAGGATTACTATGAAGCACGTGGCTGGTCAGAGCTTAATATTTTTACACGTATTGGCTTCTTGGCAGAAGAAACAGGTGAGGTAGCAAGGGCGATTCGAGCAATCGAGATTGGTAGAGATCGACCAGATGAAAAAACACAATCCTTTGAAGAAAATAAGCAGGAGCTAATTGAAGAGCTAGGGGATGTCCTAGGAAATCTTATCGTGATTGCTAATCAGTACGATATTCCATTAGAAAAAATATTTGCAGCTCATCAAGACAAGCTGATAAAGCGTTATCAGGAATAGGAGGAGCAAGATGGAATATCAAGTAGAGGTTTTACGGGAACAGCATGAGGATTTTACGAATTTTTTAAGCGAAAAAATTCGTGCCTATAATAATGAGCAATCTCCTCATCATCGTGAAAGTAGAAAGAAGGATGCGGTTCTTCCTTTACAGTTAATCGTCACAGATCAGCAGCAGCAATGGATAGGTGGTATAACAGCTGAAGTCTACTGGGGATGGGTAGAAATACATAAATTTTGGTTTAGTGAAGAATATCGTGGAAAGGGAATGGGCACAAAACTCTTAGCTCAGGCAGAGTTAGTAGCCAAGGACATGGGGGCAACAAAAGCCCTACTGACAACCTACGAGTTTCAAGCGCGTTCCTTTTATGAGGCTCATGGCTATCAAGTAGTGGGAGAAATTAAAGATTATCCACCAGGCAGTAGCTACTATACGATGGTGAAAGTGCTTCCTTAACAATAGGCTGTCTAAGGAAATAGATAGCCTGTTTTAATTGACATCGCCCAAATAGATTGTTGTTTGCTGTCCTCGTATAAACTGCTGTAACGGTTGGATAAGCGCTTTGGGGTAAAGTCTATATGTATGAAGCTTTTCAATCGGTATCCATTGGGTTCCAATTTGAAGACTATCTGGATTGGTTGGTTGACAAGTTTGCGCATTTACCTGACAGAGGAAATAATATTCTACCTGATGTACATCAGCGTCAAAGGCGGCATGCTCATGATTTTGTCCGATGTATTCACGGATAAATAACAGCTCTCCAATGTGAACGGAGGAGCCAATTTCCTCAAGGCATTCCCTTTGCAATGTCTTGTGAAAGGTCTCTCCATGCTCCTGCCCACCGCCTGGGCAAAGGTAAAAGTAGCCCTCGACATCTTGATTTTTTGTTAGCAATAGTTTCCCATCCATGATGATGATGGCTTTGACAGAATTTCTAATCATCGACTTCTCCTTTTAATTGTTATTTTTCGTGATCATGACTAAAACGCTTTATGAATGTCTACCTTAGTAAAAAGGGGAGATGAAGCGTGTATTCAATGTCTAATTTTAAATTACTTGTCGAAAAACAGACTGAAATAGATACCATTTATCAAAAATGTAATGATTTAATTCAATCCAATGTTACACCAAAGCTAGATGCAGAGGTCGAGCAGTTTTTAAAGCTGGTTGAACAGCATTTGACACAGCAAGGCTTTACAATTACGAATACATCAACAGGGCTAATCGCCAATTATCAAGAGGCTGTCATTAATGTAGATAAACATTCAAAGCATTTGGAAGAATGCTTTTTTATCAATTTAAATAGTTATGCTGAGGATCAAGTCTCTATTGTACTCGATATCTCACCAACGATGCTACCGAAAATTTCAAACCAGCTCGATGGCTACACAGATATTATTGAGCAAATGACGGATAAGCTAAAGCAAGCAAAAAGTCTAGAGAAAGCCTGTACGAATCCCAAATTTCTTTATAAAACGCAAAGCAACAAAGTTTTTCATACCCCTCAGGAAGTGTTGGATTATTATTTTCAAGGATAGAGAAATAGCTAGGAAAAACTAGTAGGTGTATAAAAAGTGGAAACTTGATGTTGAGGACTGACCTCAACAGTATAGACAAATAAAAAAACACCTTCGATTGAATATGGGGTTAAAAACTAAATTTCAATTGGGAGGTGATTTTTCTAAGAGTAAAAGGTTTTAAATGAATGAATTGATACCTTTTGTGAAATAAATATAAAAAGGATGATGATTCCATTACAAATCACCATCCTTTTTAGTGTGTTAAATAACTAAAACATACTTAAACGGTAAATAAATCATTCCTTAATCCGTTTCAAAGGGCTTTTCTTTATATTTGGAAACATCATAATGCCCAATTAATTGATAATTACTAGACGTTTCATCGTCAACCTTAAATTTATTGAAATCAGCTACATCCAGTGCATCTGTCATCATCTTCAATAAATATTGTGGTTCCGGAGCTTCTTCTACTGCGGTAAGAACTAGTGCATTTCGTAAATAATGCTGTGAGAGTAATTGAGCATTGAAGTCTAGCCTATTTGCTTCAGCAAAAAGCTTCATGAAAATCGATACCGTTCGCGTATTTCCTTCTCGGAAAGGATGAACACGCCAAAGTTTTGTCATAAATGAAGAAAAGTCCTCTACAAGGCGAGGATTAGAATACTTCCATTGCTTAGATTTAGACCAACTGAAAATAGTTTTTAAATCAGATACAATGTGATCTTTATCACTATAAGCAACAGATAATCCATTTAAAACATGTTCACTTTTATAAATATTGACTGTTCGGAATTCTCCTGCCCATGAATATAGCTCATGAAAAAGGAAGTGATGAATCGTTTGGAGACTTTTATATTTTTGGAAGTCAATATCCTGCGTGATAGAAGAAATATCTATAATCCCAGCGATTAACAGTTGTGCTTCAACGTCAATCAATTGTTGTTCATCTCGAATATTTAATTTGTTGATTAAGACATTTGCATTAGGATAAATATATGGGTCCATAAACTACTGTGAAACCCTTGTATATTTTTCAACAATCGCTTGTTTCAATTGGCTGGATGATACTTGACCATTTTCATATTGGTTTAAGAGGTTCTGTGTAAATGCGCTCGGTTTTCCACCGTCAATGGCCGCCATACCAACTGCGAATTGCACTTGCTTTTTACGTTCTAAGGATGAATTTTCTTTCATAAATAACACCCCTCACTTTAATGGTATATCTATTATATCAGTTTTATGCATCAGGAGATAGTTAGATCACTGCCCGATGCCTACTGACATAGTTCAATCTTTGTCAGTAGCATTTACAGTTTGAGTGAGAAAATTCAATAGGTGCCAGTGGAAAAAGTTAGAGCTAGGCAATCCTATAATCAAAGTGGGTGAAATTTTACGAAGAGTAAAATTTCACCCACTTTTTCTATTCGGAGAAGAGGTTTTGTTCTAGTCTTTCATCTATCTAAAAGCAATAGCGATTGGAAGCCCGCTTTCTTCCATTATCGAATAAACTTTCTCCCGCAAAGCCACATCATCAAGGATAGACCTAAGAAATAGAGTGGCATTGTCAGTAAAGAACCGTTATGCAGTAAGCTCATACCAGATGTGATGGCACTGACGAGTAAGTAATAGCCGAGACTAAAGATAGCGCCTGCTGTGCCAATGACATCCTGAAAATCTACTAACGCTAAACTTAAGCAATTAGGAAGTGCAATGCCCGAGCCTAGCAGTGTTATAAAGATAGTAATCAGCATACTAATGGCCATCATGCTCGCGTGCAATGGTAGCGTACAGACGATGGTCAAAAGCAAAGTGCCACCAAGCATTACCAAACAGCCAACATGAATGATTTTTTGTGGCGGATGGCTGATGACGAGTCGCTTTGAAATCATAGCCCCTATTATGGAAGCAAGGGCAACGATAATGCCAAGAAATCCGTACAGGCCAGGTGACAGTCGGAAATGCTCAATGAATATAAAGGGTGCTTCGGCATAGTAGCTAAATAGAATACCATTGATGCCTCCAATTAGTAGACCATAGACAAGCACGATGGGTGAAGCGAAAATGCGTTTGACGACAGGCAAAATCGCAGTTCTTTGTCTTGTTGCAGGATTGGTTGTTTCTGGAAGTCTGCAATAAGCATAGATAAATAACAAAATACTCATGATGACAAGGACAAAAAACACGGCTCGAAAGCCTAGTGCTTGATCCACCCAACCACCAATCAACGGCCCTACCGCTGGGGTAAAGGCAATGACGGCTGAAATTTGAGCAAACATTGCATGGCGTTGACTTCCCGTCACACTTTCACGCAAAATGGTTTGCGTAATAATGGAGCCAGTGGCAGCGCCGAATGCTTGGAGCAATCGACTTGCTAATAGAAAAGGAATTGTCTCTGCATAAAAGCAGAGTAGGCTACCTATTCCATAAAAAATTAAACCGCCTAGCATGGCAGGTCTACGGCCAATCAAATCAGAAATCCATCCCCAGCAGAAAACGCCGAATGCAAAGCCAATAAAATAGATACTTAATGTTAATTGGACAGAGCTATTGGCTACACCAAGTGCAGAGGCAATGTCCGGAAGTGATGGTGTGTATATTGTTTCACTAATTTGTGGAAAAGCCACAAGAACAATCATTAATAATAAAGATGGTACTGCCTGTTTTTTCAACATATTGCCCTCCTACAAGCAAAATTCTACTTTGTTAGATACAAGTAGATTGCGTAGCTAGGGAAACGGCGGGACCATTATAAGAATACGTTCATAGGATGTCATGTTGAAATCACCTTTATATGCTTGAAGTAGGAGTGCATAGTCTAGCAACTATTATAGGCTATTTTACAATACTTATATAGTAATAATTGCTAAAGCTAAGAGATATTGCTTGTACATGGAAGGGGGATTTTGTAAAATGGAACAAACGTTCTTTTAAATTTGGATGACAGAGGGTGTATCTAATTGAATTTTGAGCTAACTTTATTTACTTCTACCGATATTCAGGGATTAATCGAGCTATCAGCTTCCGTTGGATGGGATTACGATGCCTACGAAATTGAAACGATTATGGCAGCAGGTAGAATAGTTGGACATAAAAATAGGGAAGGGAAAATTGTTTCCTGTGCAGCCATTATTCCCTACGATACAAATGTAGCTTCCATTGGTATGGTGATTGTGCATGAGCAATGCAGAGGTTTTGGCTTAGGTAGAATCGTTACACAAGCCTGTATCGATAGTGTTTCAGTGGAAACAGCGATTATGCTCGTAGCTACAAAAGAAGGACAACCTTTATATCAAAAGATGGGCTTCACGACTGTTGAGCATGTACATAAATATTTGGCAGACAAATTTGTTGAGACGACAAGAGAATCCGATTTTTTAGGCACCATCAAAGAATTTCAAGAGCAGGATTTTGAACAGCTTGCCAAGCTTGACGCAGCAGCCTTTGGGGATAGTAGAAGAATCTTTCTGCGTAAAAGAATACAGCAGTCACAGCGCTGTGTTGTTGTGAAAAATCAGGACAATCAAATGATTGGCTATGGCTTAACGATCGCGGGGCCGATTTATCTTCTTTTAGGACCAATCGTCGCGCCAAGTAAAGAAATAGCGCATGATATTATCAATGAATTGGCTAAGGGGTATCAGGGGAAATTACGTATCGACTGTCCATCTGTTCAAATGGAGCTTGGTCCAATTTTACAACAGAGTGGTTTTACGATGGCTGCAACACCACCAATCATGATCCGTAATGCCAAAAAAATACCTACAAGAAATCAAACATTATTTGCTCTAGCAGCACAAGCCTTTGGTTAATCAAACGTGCAAGCCTACTTTGGGGTTTGCACGTTTATGTTGTTAAAAAAGGATTTTGAAGGAAGAGTAGAGAATGATATGGATGGTAGAGGAGGGGAACAGCATGTTTCCAGAATTAGAGACAGCAAGACTTAGATTAAGAGAACTCACAGAGGAGGATGTTCCTGCGATTTTTCGTTGTTTTTCCAATGAGGCTTTAACACGCTATTATGGGCAGGAGCCTTTTGCCGACTTAAAGCAGGCCGAGCAATTAATCAAGCAATTTGCCAAAACTTTTGAGGAAAAGCGCGGGATTCGTTGGGGAATTGAACGAAAAGATTCGAATGAAGTGATTGGTACAGTGGGCTTCCATTTATGGTCAGCGGCACATCAACGAGCAGAAATTGGCTATGAAATTCATCCTGATTACTGGCGGCAGGGTTATACAAAAGAAGCTGTGCAGAAAGTAATTGCATATGGTTTTGGGGATATGAACTTAAACAGGATTGGAGCCATTGTTTTTTTAGAGAATGAGGCATCTTCCAAGCTTTTAATTCAGCTTGGATTCCAACAGGAAGGCATATTGAGGGACTATATGTATCAAAAGGGACAAGCACATGATACATTTATCTATTCTTTGTTAAAAAAAGATGATTAACGTAGCTTTAGCGCTTTTATAGAATAATCATTTACTTGGAAATGGATAATAAATAATAATTTAGATCGAGTTTTGAGGCTGCTTTTTTCGGTTATAGTTCTTATATGAACAACAATTCATAAGTTCGTGTAAAAAAGTAACAGATGAGGGGCTGGGTGTTATGGAGCAATATAGCACAGCTTATTTTCAAAAGCTAGATTTACTGTCAAGCTTATACGCAGGACAGGCTGCTTTAAAGGATTCCATTCCAACTGAGAAGGTCAAGCGAATGGAGCGGTATCAACAAATTGAAGCGGCGATTACAAAACTAAATAACGAAATTAGAATAATTGAACGGACCATATTAAAGTCCACCCATCCTACTAGAAATAGTTAATGGAAGTTTAACCCATGCATTTCCTTGCATGGGTTTTTCGTTTGATAAGGTAATCTTATGTATTTTCATAATAATTATAGATTTTTCTTATGGTTGATCTACTAGTACACTAAAATAAAAGGGGAGGGTGAAGAGAATGGGGATTGATTTCCACAATCAGCAACATCGTACGTCTTATACAACAAGACAGGCAGATAGCACATGGAAGGCAGCGTTAGCGAAACATATTCCTTTTCATCGTATGGGAAAGGCAGTAGATATCGGCTGTGGCGGAGGAATTTATGCCAAGGCACTTGTCGACATGGGGGTGGCATCTGTAACAGGTGTAGACTTTTCACTAGCCATGCTAGACGGAGCGAAAGAAAATTGTCGAGCATATCCGCAAATCACATTTGTCCAAGGAAATGCTTTCAATACAGGGCTTGCAGGGGATACTTTTGATATCGTGCTTGAACGAGCCTTAATTCATCATATACAAGATGTCAAAGCATGCTTTCAAGAGGCATTTCGGCTTTTACAGCAAGGCGGTTATTTTATCGTACAGGATCGCACCCCAGAGGATTGCATACTTCCAGGGGATGCTCATCATATAAGGGGCTATTTCTTTGAAAGTTTTCCTTCGCTTATTCAAAAGGAAGTAGAGCGCAGACACAATAGTCAGTTGGTGACAGAAAGCTTACAAGAAGTAGGCTTTCAAGAAATTAGTGAGCTCAAACTATGGGAGACGAGACAGGTCTATACCAATAAGGAGCAATTATTGGCTGATTTACAAGGTAGAGTGGGGCGTAGTCTATTACATGAATTGAATGACAACCAATTATCGACCCTTCTTGAGGATATAAGGAATGCGATCACAACAGAAGGTTCCATTATGGAAAAGGATCGATGGACGATTTGGATCGCCAAGAAAAAATAATAACCACCTTCTGGAGAGGATCAACCCTCTCCATTTTTATTCGATTGCAGCACTCTGCTTTCACAGAGCTATATCCGTCAATTTACAGGATTTATCCGCCACTTTTAACTTTCTATCCGTCACTTTCGGATTGCTATCCACTACTTTGTACATTTTATCCGCTTTCCCATAGAAAACCCTCATTATTTAGCAAGTGCTAGCAAAAATTTATCGCGGTCTGCTTCTTCCTGCATTTTACTATCGACAAGCATTGCACCTGATTGAACACTTGTGATGTCGTTGTCTACAAGAAACTGTACATTGACTTTGGCTATTTCATTGTTAACCGTGCAATCACCCTCAAACTCTACAACATCCTGTCCCTTTTGTGTTTCAAAATAGACCCAATATGGATTTTCACAGGCAGAGGCAAAGGCACTCTCCAAAGTTTTTGTACTATTTTCATAGGAATAGTTTTTTACGTATGTAATATATTCATTGTCGGTAATATCCTTTTGTGGACCATAGAAGTACCAAAATACCGCTAAGATACCGATTGGCACAATCCACAATATATTTCTTTTACTTAATTTCCCCATGTGTTATATCCCCCTTTATGTGAATATTTTAACATCTTCTTTTGCATTTTTGCTAGCTTACGATAATATTTTCTATTGAAGGCTGCGATTCTGTTCACAGCGTGAGTTTTGAATTCAGTTGACAGTTATGATAACGTTAGTTGATAGATTTGTTTCGATGTCGCCAAATGGCTTGGTGAAGGAGGTTTTTACATGCATAAAAGAAGACGTGGTGTGCTGCTAATTCTTGTGCTGATGTTAATGGGTCTAGCCTTTTTTATCGGCATGAAAATGAGACCAGTCACACAACCGACTAGAAATCCTGAGACAACGCCCGTTCAAGAGGATGCGTCTGAACAGGAAGGTGGTTCAGAGAATATTGAGGTTCTCATACAGGAGATTGCTCAATTAGCACGAGAAGGAAAAGTACCTGATGTGCCATTTGCAGCAGGAGATACAGAACAACAAGCGGTTCGTGAGCAATGGGGAGAACCGCAGCAGGTCACTGAATCCGCCAATGGACAATATGAAGATTATGAGGATGTGACGATTGGTTATCGAGGTTCACAGGCCTTCGATATCCGTTCATCGAAAGAGAATATCAAAAGCATTCGTTTAGCAGATATTAAAAATAAGTTGGGTGAACCTGATGAAGTTCGTTACTATCAGGATCCATCAACCAATCAAATTATTCTTGTCTACCAAGTAAATGCCAGCTATCAATTAAAGTGGATTTTACCCAAACCGACTGACAGTGATGCCAATCCTGCCGTTCATCATATATCAGTCTATACGGAACTTAAGCCACAAGCGCCAGATAGGCTGGAACAAATGACATTGGACGAGAAAATCGGTCAAATGATGTTTGCAGGTGTTTCAGGCACGACGCTTCAGCCGGAGACAACAAGCCTTATTCAAAAGACTAAAGTAGGTGGTTTGATCCTTTATGGCAATAATCTTGAAACACCCCAGCAAACAGTCACATTGATGAATGACTTAATGGCTGCCAATTCGAAGAATCAGCTACCACTTTTCCTTGGCACCGACCAAGAGGGTGGAAAAGTAGTCAGATTACCAGGCGCTTTAAACAATTTCCCAACGAACCAAAAAATTGGGGACATTAACCAATCCAAGTTTTCATTTGAAGTAGGCCAATTATTAGGAGAGCAATTAAGGGCATTTGGCTTCAATCTGGACTTTGCGCCTGTATTAGATGTCAATAGCAATCCGAATAATCCAATTATCGGGGATCGTTCGTTTTCCAATGATCCAGCTATCGTCAGCAAATTGGGCATTCAAACAATGAAGGGTCTGGAGTCGGAGCAGGTTATTCCTGTCGTGAAGCATTTCCCTGGGCATGGTGACACATCTGTGGACTCTCACTTAGAATTGCCAAAGGTGGCAAAAAGCTTGAACGATTTGAATCAGCTAGAGCTTGTCCCATTTAAAGAGGCCATTAACAATGGTGCAGATGTCGTCATGGTCGCACATATTTTATTGCCAAAAATTGATCCACAGTATCCTTCCTCAATGTCGAAGGAAATTATCACGGGTATGCTAAGAAAGCAGCTGGGCTTTGATGGTGTTGTGATGACTGATGATATGACGATGAAAGCCATCACGAATCATTATGCGATCGGGCAAGCAGCTGTTGATTCGATCAAGGCTGGTAGTGATATTATTTTAATCGCTCATGAATATGCCAATATTACAGCAGCGATAGAAGCGGTGAAGGTAGCCGTCAGCAATGGGGAAATAACAGAGGACCGCATAAATGAAAGTGTCCAAAGAATCCTAAAACTAAAAGAAAAATATCAGCTTGTCAATCAGCCCGTGCCAGCAGTCGATATCAACAAGCTTAACACGGGCATCGAAAAAGTTTTGAATACGTATATGAAATAAAGGCGAAAAGGGACATACAGCTACCGGTGTATGTTCCTTTTTGTGAATGATGGATGGGGTGAGAATAGGGATAACGAATTCAAATATGAATTCGTTGCCATGCTGGACTTCGTTAAAATCCAAGCAAGATAGCTTCAGTGAGCGTACAGCAGCCATTGTCTCTGCTTTCCTCATATCCTTTGCTAACGTTGGCTCGATTGGTACTATCGTAGGTGCAGTAAAAGGGTTAAATGAAAAGCAGGGCAACGTGGTGGCACGCTTTGGATTAAAATTGCTATACGGTGCCTCACTTTTAAGTGTACTATCCGCGATCATTATTGGGATTGTGTTTTAAATAGAAGAAATTAGAAGGGCATATTTTAGGCGTATCAATCTCTAAAATATGCTTTTTTTGATTTTTTGACGGGTTAGAAATATTGTAACTTTCTTCCACAATTTTCGTTTGATCTAGTATGAGGTTTAATTGTACTAAAAGTATAAAAATCATAAGAGGATGGATTAGAATGAAAATTTTTTATCATTGTTTCATCATGTGGATACCTTTTATAGTGCTGTTTGCCTTAGCAGGATTTGGCTTAGAAGTTTTAGAAGGAAGAAAAATCAGAACATCAGAATATATGACGGGATTTCGTGATTTAGGCGTTGGTTATATGTTCTTAATGGGTTCTTTTGCTTTTATTCTCTATCCGATTTCGTTTTTACCGCTAACATTTATTGTGAGTCGTTTTATGAAAAATGGGCTGTTCAAAGTGGTTCCCTTTACTTTATTTGGTGGGGCAATAGGGGCTTTTTCTTTAACAATCATCTATGATTCGCGATTTATAGAAGAATATAATATAAGTATTGTCAATTCCATGCTTATTTTTGGGATTGCGGGTTTCCTCTACGCTTTAGTAGAAAATGCGGTGAAGAAAAATATAAAATTTGTTTAACGAATAAAGTGTACCCTTTGTAAAGGACATTTTGAAAAAGGTTAGGCAACTTCTTGAAGCTGCAGTCTGTATTTTACAGGCGGCAGCTTTTTTAAATCCCACGGACCTCGATAATGGTTATAATAGATCATATAGCTTTTCACTTCTTGTTTTACGTCTTCCAATGTCTCACAATCTTTTATATTCGTCTCATCTTTAAAATGCCCAAAGAATGATTCTTGAGGTGCGTTGTCCCAACAGTTTCCTCGGCGTGACATCGATTGACCTAAGCCCATTTGTTTCACGAGTTTTTGGAACGCTGGATTGGTATAATGAAAACCTTGGTCTGAGTGGATGAAGGCGTCCTGAGCTAGATGCTTTAGCTTTTTCAGTTTTTTCAAAGTGTCGAGCACAATTTCCATTGTGATGCTATCTGCTACTTCATACGCCAAAATCTCATTCGTCTCAGCGTCTTTAATCGTTGATAAATAAGCACGTTTACCATTTTTATATGTCAAATACGTGATATCTGTTAAGAGGACTTTACCAGCCACGCCTTGTTTAAATTGGCGTTCGAGCATATGTGGACACGTACGATGTTCTTGTGTGGCTTTGGCTAGACGACGGTAAGGATTCGCTTTACGAATTGGACAGATAACCCCGAACTTCTTCATAATGCGGCGAATTCGCTTCAGATTATAGGTAATACCATATTGATGGTGAAGCGTCATTTTGATTTGACGTGCGCCTTTGTGACGTCGTCGGAATCGATACGCTTTTAAAATCACTTCCTTTACGACTTCATCTGCTTGGTGTTTCATCGCTCTTTTTTGAAGAGATTCTTCCTTAAAATAGTTATAATAGCCTGAGCGTGATACCTCCAACACTTCACAAAGATAGCGTACCATTCGCTTCAATCCATACGTTTCAATCGTTTGACCAATCAGTTCAAATTTCAGTTCTGGTGCGAGTTTTATTTCTTTTTCAACATCTGCCTTTCGAGTAAATCGATCTTTTTTAATAGTTCGTTTTCAGCTTCTAGTAAACGCATTTTTGCTTCAAGTCGTGCATACTTTTCCTCTATACTTAATTCTCGCTCGATAGGACGTCCTGTACTGTGTTTTCGAGAATCTTCTAAACCGGTGATTCCACGTTTTTTATAAGCTGCTCTCCACCTAGTACCTGCTCTGTGAATACGTGTTATACCAATCGCTTCCACGTCAAATCCCGCTTCTTCAAAAATTTCTCTTGGTAATTTTCCTGTTTCAGATTGTGCAATAAATAAGCGTTTAAACTCATCCGTATACGTAATCGCTTTATTGCTCACAGCTTTTACATACGGATTCTTTTTTAATTCATTTTGTTGGTGGGGTGTTAAAAAGTTCTTAGTCATAGTAGTGGCTCCGAATCTTGTTTTTTTCAATTATAAACAAAAATGCCCTA
>NZ_JAASJR010000016.1:0-71995 GCF_019731275.1 Lysinibacillus sp. K60
TTTCAAAATCACTATATTAAAGTCGATAAAGTGTATTTGAAGTCTAATTGAGAAATGAGGAAGGGATGATGAAGGAACAAGTATCTATCTGAATGGGCAGTTTGTAAATAAAAAAGATGCTGTTGTATCAGTGTATGATTACGGTTTTTTATATGGAGACGGGGTATTCGAATGTATGAAGGCAATATTTTTCGGCTTCAAGATCGCATTAATCGACTTTATGACTCAGCAAAGTCAATCTTGTTATCCATTCCACATAGCAGAAAAGTAGTCATTGAAGATGGAATAAAAGTATATGAGCAATTAAATGTTCGAATTTTAAGATAGGAGTGAGTTAATATACGTAGTGACATGATTAAGAAAGGAGTCGACCGTGCTCCACACCGAAGTTTACTTTACGCAACGGGAGTAAAATTAAAGGATCTTGATAAACCTTTTATTGGCGTTTGTAATTCCTATGTAGATATTATTCCAGGACACATCCACTTAGACACCACTGTTGCTTTCGGTTCTGCTAACTGCGCACCTATGGCTGCTGGAAATCCAAACTCAATGGTAGCCCCTGGGAAAGGGTTACATGAAATGATTGGGGTGAAACCATGAAAAAGCAGAGAATCACGGCACTAATTCAAAATCAAAATGGAATCTTAACACGCCTAATGGGTCTATTTGCAAAGCATCAATTTCAAATCGAAAACCTTACAGTCGGATACACAGAGTTAGAAGGAGTTTCAAAAATGACTGTAATTGTAGAAGCAAAGGATAATCATAAGTTCTTGCAACTATTGAAGCAAATAAATAAACAGATTGAAGTTCTTTTCGTAACGGATTTAACTGATCAACAGGTAATTGAGGAAGAACTCGCATTGATTAAGGAACTTACTGATATAAAAACATTTGAGTCGAAAAAATAAACATACAAAAAGGAGTGATTTATGATGGTAAAAGTTTATTATGATGCTGATGTTAATGAGGGAATTTTAAAAGGAAAGACAATCGCAATCATTCCCCCTAAAACATAATTATATTTTTCCTTCGCTCATCTTTTTGTGCTGTAGATAATATTAGTAAAGAATTAAAGAAAGAAAACTTACAATTTACGTTACAACATGGGGAATTGAACAATAAACCTGTTGAATTCACAGTAAAATTCCCTGTTGAACAAAAAGTAGATAAAGCTTTAAAAGACAAGATACAGAGTATAGCTTCTAGTGTAATAAAGAAAAACAAATTTAATCCAGAGCAAATTAAAATCAATGTAATCAATGTTCTTTCCGAAACACAAGATTTTAAATCCCAAATAGACGATTTAGGTGGTCAAATTGGTCTTAAATTAATTGAAAATAACTACAAAGCATTTGCAATAGAACCTAATGCTTTATCTGAAAAAGAAGCTAAAATACACATTAAATTACCTGTTGAAAATCTTGATGAAAACACTAAGTTAAAAATACAAAAGATAGCTACAGATGTTATACAAGAACATCATTTTGATCTATCTAAATTTACGATTGATGTTCAAGGATATTTAGAAGGTCAAACATATTAAATTTACATTCCAAATTGTATTCCATTACTATTACCTGCACATGGTGAATATTGATAGGCTGAAGCATAATAGAAACCAGGTTTTAAATATTCCGTTACTGTAGAAGTACCATTAGTTGCCTTTAGATATGAACTAGCAACAACTTCATCAGTACCAAATTTAGTAATATCAAATTTCACAGTATTCCCTGGATTACTTTTAACAATAAAAACAACTTTACCGGTTTGTAAATTTTGTTCAAATATAGTTAATGAAACATTAATACACGCAGCTAAAGCAGAAGCTTCTGTTTCTTCAGAAGCTTCTGCTTTAGCCATATTTACTCCTGTAAAACCAAATAACCCTGTAATCAAAAAGATAGTTAACACAGTAAGAATCATTTTTTCTTCAACATTCTACTATCAATTTATACACTACATAAATATACCAATTCTACCAATATTTATTATATCCTTCTTAATTCGAGATAATTTTACTTTTATATATTTTCATACATGATAAGTTGACATAACAACAGAAAAAGGAAGTAAATTCCAAGTCAAATCCCTGTATTCTCAAGGCTTAAAAAATATCTCCCTACCACAACCAGTATCATTTTTTATACAAGGTTGATAAACGCTAAAGTGCAGACCATAGAAGACTCCTAACTATGTATAAAACCCTGCATTTAAAAAGCACTGCTCTACACCGAAAACGGCACCAACTATATAAAGAGCGTATCCTGACTCCTAAAAAAGCCCACCAGCATTAGTTTGGTGGGTTGTTTATATCTTTCAGCAAATACAACACCTCTACTCTATAATTTTCAGTTAGTTTTTGTTAATTTTTATTTTTATACTAGTTTTGTACTTATCCAACATTTCAATCAATGCAACTTCTACAAGCTGTGATACTACCAAGTCAAAAACGCGTTTTTGGGAAGTGTGCGCACACTTCCGTTGCTTGCCCTACTCTGACTAAACAAATGATTGATATATGATCGTTTTTAAATGGTCATGAGACAGGGTTAGCTTGTTTTGTTGGAGTCCCGTCAGATTTTTGTGGATTTACACCATGAAGGAAAAGGAAAGAATTGTGACCAAACTGCGCTTCGGAAACTTGTTTACTTCAATCAAGCGCAGAAGAGTTAAGTAAATATTGGAATTTTATGGTACTATTAAATTTACTTAATAAAGTTATTAAAAAGACAATTTTAACTCTACTGATGACTATACGAAAAAAAGCAACCAGACGACGAATGACGCTTTGGAGACTTTTTTTATTCAACTAACGGTGCAGAAGAGTTCAAGAAGAATTTTAACGGGAGGTGTCCAAATGGTAGGTTTAGTTATTGTACTTCCGATTATCTCTATTTTGATTGGACTATATTTTATAACATTAGGGCTATGGGAATTAAAAGAAGGCGTAAATAGAAAACAATACATAAAATATATGTTCACTGGCTTATTTTTGCTGGTGGTTTTATCCCCTATGATTTGGCTATTTTGAAGTAGCTAAAAAAGGACACCTTTATTAGGTGTCTTTTCTCAGAATTTCTACAGCTACTAAATTAATCAAGAAACCAAAACCTAGCACAATGTATATATGTTTTGGCCAATCAAAAATAAATGTCAAAATTACAAGCAATAAACAGATCAAAGCAATCTCTACATAATTTCGTAATCTACTTTGTTTCTTTTTCAAAAAGATAATAAGCGCTCCCTTATATTTCATTTTTGCTTACCTTCAATAAGAATTTATAACATATACATTCATAAAGCCAATAACGTTCCCAAATGATAGTGTGGGGGCACACCAAAAAGGCGAAACTGTTGATTTCACAACATTTCCGCCTTTTCTATTGGAACATTGTTTATGCGTGATTTTATACACTTTCCGACAAAGCCACTTGTAGCAGTAGTTGAACGCTCTTTTATAAAATTATGCATCATTTACTTTCTTGCATAAAATCCTGCATATCCTTAGCGTATGTTTTGCGCGTTTTGTTGGCAGGACTAGCACTATTTTCGTTTTCGGTTCGAGTTAGGCTGCTGTCTCATTCGCTGACGCTGTGCCTGCAACTTCTCAAACTCCTCATATTCAAGCTCATCTAAAATCCGATTAATCGCTTTTCCTTTAAAGAACTGCTCAAATAAAAATGGTGCACCGTACACTTTTAATTGCTTACCACCAAACGTATCATTGTAACGAACAACACCATCTTTCGTCTGCACAACCGTAACGGCTAAATGACGGTTTGCCTGTTCTTCCGATAAAATACCTTCGCCTATGCAATCACTTAATACAAAAGCTCGGTGACGAGGATGATTGAGGTCTTTCACAAGTCGTTCCTCTAACTGTTTCTGCAATGCTAATAACTGCTGAGGCGATGCCTGTTCACCTTTTAAAATCACAATGTCGTACGCTTGCTTAAGCATTAAATAACGATCCACCAATTGCAGCTGCTCTTTTTCATACTTTTTCGGTGGCATCCGAGGAAAATCCCTTAACTGCTCTTTCGTAAATACCTCGCCATAATAATCCATCGCTGTCACAAGCCATTCACGCTCTACAAGTGACTTATCCGTAACATCCAAACTTGGCATCCGTAAATGAATCCGTTCATCGTAGTAAGCACCAAAAACCTTCAATGCAAGCTGCAAAAGTTTCAATTCTTTTAACTGCTTTTCAAACTTTACACGTTCTGCCTTTGGTAAACGCTCAATCGTCGCTTTATTTTGCAGAGATACACCATGCTGTTGCATAAAAGCTGCTGTCTGTTGCTGTACTTTTTGTAATCGCTCCTCAGCTCCTACAACCGTAGCAATCGGCTGCTTCACAATCGACTGAATCTGACGAATAACTTCTTCAGCCCGAGCGTCCATTAAAACCTCATTTACTTCTGCCTCATTTAAAGTTTTTCCAAGACGAGCTGTACCATTTAATACCTCACGTTTTTCAAATGGCGTCCACGTGCTCGTATCAAGCGTAGAATAATATTTGAAGAGCAAACGGTCGGCTTCCTTTTCAAACAGCTCCTCAGCCCGTTTAAATGCCTTTTCCTGAGCTTCAAAACCTTTATAACTTTGCTCATTAAAATTCCCTAAATCTAACTGTACTTGCAGCTTCACATCCCATAAATAAAGCATCCTTCTTTTATCTGCTAATGTTTCCGGCTGCACATACATTTTCAACACTTTCGATAACTGGCCAAGCTCCTGTTTTTCAGCTGGCGATAATGCCTTTAAAATGAGTTCATGTTTTTCTAATTGCTCTAATCTTTGCTCAACGCCCTGAAGCGCTAGTTTCTTCTCATTACGCTCCTTCAATTCGCGATTAATGGCCACTCGATCAGAAGAACGCCCTTCTTGCTCCATCTTCCTTGCAACATACCCTTCATGAATCGTCGGCTGCTGCTCTAACCCTAATTCAGCATGTGACTTCTCTGAAATTTCTAAGTCCACCCCAGCAAGCAATAAATGCTGATTTGCATAAACTGCCCAAGCTGTTCGCCACTGCTGTAATTTCTCTTTTCGATTCCAATCATTCACATCAATTTTTCGAGACTTTTTCACACCACTTTCCGTAAATAAAGCCTTTCCGTTTTCGTCAACAATATATTCTTTTCGAGACTTCGCTCCCCATGAACCATCTTCTAAAAATGGACGCATCGTTAACATCACATGAGCATGTGGATTTTTAACATCATCACGGTGAATCGCCACATCTGCAACCATGCCCTCATCTACAAATACCTCTTGTACAAAATGACGCAGTAATTCTCTTTGTTGCTGCTTTGATAACTCTACTGGCAAAGCAACTGTAAATTCACGTGCGAGTTGTGCATTTTTCGCCTTCTCAATCTTCTCTACTTCATTCCATAGCCTCTCTCGATCTAAACACCACTCAGGCGCATGTACAGGCTTTAAAAGCATCGTTTCCGGTAATACATCACGGTGATGATAAGAACTCACCTTATCATACCGTTCACTATATAATTGTTCCCCACTTCGATAAGCTGCACTGGCGATTGCTGATTGTCCTTTACCTCTAGAAATAATCTGCATACTAAAATGATAAATTGCCATCAAGCATCCCTCTTTTCACATGAGCGCTAGCGAATTTTTCACGTGAAGCGTGACCGTGTTTTCGCACATACACCAAATGAGAGCGTAGCGAACAAATGGTGTATAAGTGCGCCCTTAGTTACACACATTTTATCATAAATCTCTTATTGTTTGAATTATTTTCTCTTTTATGCTCTAATATTGTTAAATATAATATTCAGGGATGAGAGGAGAACAACCTATGAATGACATTCGTAAAAAACTCGAAAAGCTGGAAGAAATGAAAGAACAAATTCGCCAAGAAAAAGAGAAAATGAATGCACACCTCGGACGCCAACTCTTAACGAAATTAAATATTCAACATGAAGATCTTTCTAAAACACAGTTTGATGACTTAATTGAAACACTGGTTACACTTTATCAAGATTACAACACACCAAAAACAACTCCTGAACAAAGCCATGACGAATAATTCATTACACAAACTAATTGCTGAAAAAAATCGCCTAGAACTTGAAATCACAAAGCTCACAAAGCAACAAAACCGTAGAGAACATACGCATACACTTATTCAAAAAGGCGCTTTACTAGACAAATACTTTGATACACACCATTTATCCATTGAAGAAACAGAAGAATTACTCCAACTCTTTTCAAACTTCATAAAAGAAAAACGACCACAGCGATTTAATAAATCTACCTAACAAAGGTGGAAATTTCTACTTTTGTTAGGTTACTAAAAGAGCCTATCTATACAACTATTATCAAATGCAATTAGAGACCATATCAAAAAAACTCATGCAAAAGCAAATCATAACAGTTTCTGAGCTAGCAAGACGATCTGGTTTAACCCAATCAACGGTAGATTCCGTACTTCATACACAAAATACAAATCCTCATATTTACACATTCCACAAAATAATTAAAATCCCTAACATATCTGTTCTAGAATTCTTTAATCATCCTAAATTTAAAGACCTTGAATAACCTTAAACAGAAGGTCCTCGCCCAGCAAGCTGGCCTGCGGAACGCCTCCCGCTCAGGGCTCTATTCTCCTACAAACATAAAAAATATACCTAAGAATCAACACCCATTCTAACCTATCTCCTCCACCAAAAACACACGTAATTAAAAATATGTAAGGCAGACTGGAGTATTAATTTAACTAGAGCCACGAATACGATGTTCATCTGTGACGGATGGGCTTTCTTTAAAGAATAGAGATTCTAAATAGCTCATTAATGGTGCATAGCCGGCAACGATTTCTAACCCCTCTGTCCATTCATTTATAACTTGAATCAGCTGCTTGCGATATGTCGCTTTTTTCTCTCTTGCCGTATTCATAAGCTCCATCGCATATTGAATGAACAGCTTTACTGTTGTCCAACCTGTTTTGGCACCTCTACCTTTTCCTGTTACCGTTTTAACGAGCTGCGTAGAACGCTTTAGCACCTCATTTAATGTACTTTGCGCCATACCGATTGCCTCACAAAGCTCTTTTTGTGTACGCCAAACAAACGGCTCTGAAGACGCTTTTTCAGCCGTAATGTATTTGATAATATCTTCTTCCCACTCATCATAATGGCTACGTGTACGGTCCTCTCGCTCCTTTTTAAACTTGTACCAGGCACGACTGCCAAATGACACCGTATATTCAGTCCCATTTTTCACGTGTAAAGCCAGTATCGCCTCTACATATTCCTTGCTTGGACCACTATATTTGCCTGAATACGCTGACTGTAAAATGGCATATAAGTCCTGACCATTTAAAGGATCTTGTAAGCGTGAGTTAAATTCATCTAAAAAGTTCTCAGTACGCTCTAAATCCCAGCCTTCTGCATAGCAAATAAGCGCTAGTGTAAACAGCGTATTATTACGCCCTAGCATGCCTTTATTGCCTTTAATATTCACCGTATGCACTAATGCATCAAACCACTCTGTATGCAGTACAGACTGCTTATGTTTCTTTGTAGGTAACACAAATAAAGGACGCTGCATATCATCATCCTGACGCATCGACCATTGAATCAGTGCCGCAATGGAATATTGATTATTGAAATCTTTATACACGATATTTTTTTCTGTTGGTAAACGGAAAAAGCCAAAGTCATTGCAAAACAAATCAGCTTCAACCGACTGCAAACTACGCTTTAAATTATCGCAAATGCGCTTGGCCACTTTTAAGCCACGAAAGTTTTCTTTATTCGAAATAAACAGTGGTGCTTCCAGTACAAAATACAGCTGATAACCACGATCAGATTCGACAATAAACGTAGGTAAACCAATTGAAGCGTCCATGCATGCCATAAGTAGCTCGTTCACGCTATATTTTTTCGTATCAATATCCACGACGAACGTATTAATTTGCTGGAGGTTACGCTCCTCAAACCCGTAAATAAAACGGCGTGAATCATCCGTATAACCAAACGTACGGTACACGTTCGGCGTAAAATGCGTTAGCGAAGGCGCGTCCTCTAATAACGTTTCCTTCGACGTCACAATGTACCCCTTTACGCCATTTGCTGTAAAATCTGCTTTTTGACGCACCACGAAAATTGCGCCTTGGCGTGTCGCTTGCTCCTTTTTCTCTTCTTCAACACGTGCCGGTAAGCTTGCTTTTGAATGTTTCTTTTTATATGTATGAATTCCTTTATGTAACAACGCATCAAATAGCTGCACCATCTCATGCTTTTCTAACGCAAAAATAGCCATGGATATAGCTCTCCTTTCTTCAAAGTGAGCGTCCACAGCTATCTCGTTCAAAGACACACCTAAAAAAGGGTGCATGAAGCCAATTTTCAATCAGAAATATTGAAAATTACGTCTACAATTGCTATAATTAGCGTAATATGTTTTACAAATGGCGTGTTACCAGCACACCATTTATTTAATCTAATTATAAGCAACAAATAGGCTTCTACCAAAAGCTCATTTTGTTGTAGATCAACGACGATAAGTTAGTTACCAGCTAACCGCTCGGACGCTCACTTATTTAGTTGTTATTTTTGTTGAAGTCATTCCTTGTCCTGCCAAAGACGAATAGGAATGGCTTTTTTATTTTGCCTAAAATCTTTATTACTATTAAATAAAACATAAAATGTGAGGGTTGTAAACTCATAAAAAGTGTTGATATTCTTATGTTTTCTCGCTATTTTCTACTTTTCCACTTTTGCGAAAAAGTTGACTTTGGGTAGAAATTGCAAATTTCCACTTTTCCACCTTTGCGAAGTAGAAATGATTTTTCGCGTTTTAAAAAGCACATAAAAATCTCCTCTCATGCCTTACTACATAAGGATTTTCATGAAAGGGGACGAATAGATACTTTCTTTCAAAAGTAGAAATTTCTACTTTTGTTAAGTAGATGTGTTTCTCGCAAAGGTGGAAATTTCTACTTTTCTACTTTTGTGAGGGAAGGGGCTTTATATTACATTTTTGTTACAAAAGAAATTGTTACTTGATTAACTCATTTTCTATTTGCTGACTCAATTGAACTAACCAAACTGCTTGCATAGACTTTAATATTTCCGCATTCATTTTTTCTAATTGTTGTGTTGAATTATCTAATTTTTGAATTTTTTTATTTTGTAACCTTAATACCTTAGTTAATTCATTGGTTTGCGTATCTAAATTTTCATTTGTCAGCTTTTCTAAATTAGAGATTTGTTCAGTAATGTAGAGATTATTGTTACTCACTACTTCCATTTGTTTATTGAGTAATAATAAAAATTGTTCATTTTGCTGAGACATCGTTTGCAAAATTTCATTCATTCTTGTTTCAACTATTTGATTTTTACTTTGATTTTCAATTATTTGCTTTAACAGCTGTATTTCTTCATGTAACTGTTCATTATCTTTCTTACTAGATAATCCTAAAATATTCCAAAAACCCACTATTTCTAACCCTCCTTAACTAACAGCCTCTTCTAGGTGCTCAACACTTTTTAATAATATAGCTGGTTTCAACTTAGCAGCTTCTTTATCAATCATTTCTCCATTAGCTTGTTCTAAAATCTCATTAAATTGAGATTGAATTTGATTTAAATTCTTTTCTTGTTGTTCTAACAATTGATTTAACAAATCATGTAATTCTAAATTATATTTTTGGACTGTCTGTTCTGTTTGCTTGGCTAATTGATCTAAACCTTCTTTAAGTACTTTGTTACCGAACTTATCCATTTTAGATGTTTTTTCATTTCCTGGTGCCAACGCTAAAATATCTAGACACTCTTGGTCATCAATAGATACTCGTTTTGCCAAATGAGATTTTAATTTCCCTTTTATATTTCGTTCTGTTTGTGTCATAGCTCTACGGAATTGTTTAGTCGGAATTTCAACTCCAGAATCCTCAATTTGACTAATAACATCTTCAAAATATTCACGAACATCTCTAAGTACATTTTCTTCTAATTCATCTGCTTGATCCTTAAGTTTAGAACTAAATAGGGTTAACAATTCATTAATGTTCGCTGTATCAGCAGCTGACGCCGTATCTTTATTATATGAATGGTACTCCCCAACATCACTACAGAAATCTTTTATATTTCGGCCTACATTTTCCCATTTTTCATTTCCAGTCAATATTCCAGCAGATTCTATAACCGTCCCTACAGCTCGTCCAACTGCCCTTCCGACTGAACTCACAGCCCTAGTAAACCAACCCATTATTAATCATTCCTCACTATTCTTATTCGAATATATATTCTATTTTTTTCATACTTTCTAACTTCTTATAAGCATCCAATTGAAGGTGTTCATTTTTTATATTACCTTCCTTATATGTGCCTTCTAGCAATATTAATTGCTTTAATAAATCTTCGTCTACTCGTTTAAGTTGTGTTATTTGTTCTAGTAAATCTTCTTCAATTATTGAGGATAAATAGCTAACTTCTTCTTGAAAAAAATCCGCAAAATTATTTAAGGACTTTTCAATAACCCTTGTAATGAGGTTATTAAGTGCTATCTCCTTTTTTTGACCTGGGAGCATCATCAAAATTTGATGTACTTCAGGATTCATTAAATTAATAGACGTAGCTATTTCTTGTTCTATAAAACCATTACATTGCTTGCTAATACGTCTGATTTCACGTTCATACTTCGATGTAGGAATATGATATTTTCCTTTTAAAATTGAATTCGATGTTAATAAAAAAACAAGTTGCTCTAAATACTCATTTATTTCTAATGCAACTTTTTTTTCTAATTCTTGTACCGTAGAACCAACTTGTTGCTGCAGTTCTGTAAACAATTTTTGCACTTCCTGAAAATCTGATGCAGAAGACTCTTTTGTTAAAGGTTGTTTTTCACTCACAGTTTTGATTTTCTTATCAATCCAGCTTTCAATTAACTGCCAAGCTTTTTTCCCAGCCTCAACTATCAAAGGTATCATTTTAGGGTCAATAGATGGAATAGGAGGTATAAATTTCATTATTTCACCGCCATTCCTCTAATAACCTGTGTAAGTTCTGCTACACGTGCTGAAGTCGTTTGTTTTACCATTGTTAGCAAAGATTCTAATTCCTTTTTATCTGTCTCCAATTCTAATACTTCCTGCTCCTGCTCTGCTTTTTTCTTTTGAATTTCTTGAATGTCCTTTTCACTATATTCAATAATCTCTAGTTGACCTGTTTTAATTTGTTTCGAAAGATTTAAAATATCTTCTTTACATAATAAATATGACTCTCTAATATCTTGCACTAATAATAATTTATGATTATTCACAATTTCCGTTTCAATTTGATGCTTTAGCGCATCTACGCCTGTAAAATCTAATAAACGCTGTGCATGTTCCCCTATATTATTTGGCATGATTCTAAATTTCATTAAAATAGAAGCCAAATCAAAATATTGTTCACTACCTTCTTCAATTTTGTCGTAATTTTTGATTAATGAATAAAGGTAGCCAGATACCGGAATTAAATTACGATTAGCCAATTGAGCGTCACCATAAGCTCCTTCATCCGTAATATATTTTAACCATTCAACACGTTGTTCTTTCCAGTTTTCTTCAGGTCGATTTAACGTGTCTAATTGTGTAGCAATAACATATACTTTTTCAGGATTGTATCGTGTATTCGCAAAAACGCTGTAAATAGTTGCCATTTCAGGTCCCGTTAGGGCATCAGATTTAACGCAAACCAATACTGCATTTGCACGATTAATATAATCTCTTGTAATATCTGATCGGTAAGCAACTACATCATCTAATCCTGGTGTATCGACAAAAACAACACCTTCTGGCATATCAAAGTCTGTTAGACCCACTTCTACTTCTTTAACAAAATAATGTGTCGCTGCTTTCGATGAACTCCATTTATGAATTTCTTCTTTTAATTCTTCAACAGTTTCACAGTATACGGTTAATGATTCGCGATTCAACCACTCATCTTTAATTGAATCAGCTTCAAGTTTTGCATACTCCTCCAAAAATACTTTTGCTCGTGAATCCTGTGCACTTTTCCAAAGGCGATCCCATTCGGCGCTAGAATAAAAGGAAACCTTCACAAAATTTTTATCTTTAGTTGAACGAAATTTTGTTAAAGAAGCAGTCTCAGGTGTAACACGTATTGAAGCTAGATTATAACCCAACAAAGCATTGATTAAAGTTGATTTGCCAGCTTTAATTGCGCCCACCAGTGCAATATGAAATTCTGCAGATTTGCATCGTTGCAATAGATTATCCATGTCTTTAAATGTTTTTGAGGCTACTTGATCTTTTATCATATCCAGATTAAGAATCTCTGTTGCTTTTTCAATTTTATGAGCAAATTTGGAAACGGACTCATCCCACATATAATCGGGACTTGGAATATTTGATTCTACAATAGTTGCAATCTCCGAAACCTTATTTTTAAACTCAACTTGTAGTTCATCATTATTAAAGATATATTTTTCATTCAATGTTTGACATTTTGGACAAAATAAATTTCTATTCCCAACTTCAGTATTACAATTAGTACAATTCACTCAAATCACTCCTATGTTTAATTACCCTTATTATACCTTATTTTGGGTTTTTTAAATATTTAATATCTATTTTTCGAAAGTAGAAATTTGCAAAGAAGTTTTTTGCAAAGTATCTTTTTATAAGTTATACTTTAGTTATTAAATGATAAGTTCGAAAATATATATTTATGAGGAGATGGTGAGATGGCAATAACAATCGTGGTTGGTAACTTTAAAGGTGGCGTAGGTAAGACGAAAGTGTCGGTGATGGCGAGTTGGGAGCTAGCTTTTGCACGTGATAAAAAGGTTCTTTTAGTCGATATGGACCCTCAAGGAAATGCGAGTACATTAATCGCTCGTTCAACAGGTGTAACGGAGATTAACACAAGTATTTTTGAAGGATTCCAGAATGGCTCATTGAAAGAGTGTATTGTTAAAATGACGGATAACCTACATATAATTCCGGCACAAGTATCATTCAAAAACTTTCCGAAATTTTTATATTCAAATATAAAGGAAGAAATCGACCAAGTTTCTTATTTAAAGAAGCTACTTGATCCAATTCGTGACGACTACGACTATATTTTCATCGATGTACCACCAACAATTAGTGACTTCTCGGATAATGCAATGATGGCTGCGGATTACGTACTAATTATCTTACAAGCTCAGGAACTATCGCTTGAAGGTGCTGAAACGTACGTAAAATACCTACAATTCATGGCCGACAACTACGATGCAGATATTCAAGTAGCTGGCGTATTACCAGTACTACTTCGTCCAGGTGGTCGTGTAGATATGTCAACAATTGAACGTGCCAAAGAAATGTTCGGTGAAGACAACGTAATGGAAAACGTCATCAAACACCTAGAGCGCTTAAAAGCTTGGGACGTAACAGGCATCACAAATAACGATATGCATGACAAAAAAGCCCACCAAGTGTTTTTAGACGTCATCGATGAGCTTGAAGAAAAATTAGCTCAGTTTGAGGAGGCAGGTAAGTATGAGTAATGAAAAAGGCGGTTTAATTAAGAAAAAGAAAAAACCGACAATCATGCAGCCAGCTGTTCCTGTAAAGAAAAGTGACATGGACTTTGGTTACTCGTCTCCTGCAAAACAAGACGAGCCGGTAACACCTGTTGAAGCACCTACTCCTGTGGTTGTTGAAAAAGAGGTAACGAAAATTGAGCCTGCTCAACCACGTAAAAAGCTTGGCGTTGGAAAATCGAACAGCACGAAAAGCTTGAAGGTACCGACTGTTATTCACAGTGAAATTAATTTACTTGGTTCGTTTATGGATGAAGGTAAAACGTATGTCATTTTGCAGAAGTTGATTGATAGTTATGTGAAGAACGAATTAACCGATCGTCAACAGCGACAGTTTGAGTTTATGGTTGAGGCGTTTCATGAGGAGAAGTAACAAAACAAAAAAGAGAACGCGTGTACCAAGCGACACGAGCTCTCTTTATCTGATACGCCAACGCGTGTACCAAGCGACACGAGTTAAACGTTTCTTTAGTAATTTATATTCCCATTATGTCAAAGAAATATACATTTTGTCAAGATTGGAGGTACAAATCAGTGCAATCTACTCATGAACAAGTTACAACAAATTTACTCATTTGTTTTGATGAAAGCGGAAAAAATAGCAGTGATCCTATACAATTAATGGGTGCTCTTTCTATCCCACTTAATATCTATATGCATCCAAGCTTTAATGATTTCCATGCGTTAAATCAAGAATTTTCATTTCATTGGACAAAATATGGTGGAGATTCAAAAATTGCTAGAGGTATTGAACAATTATTTGAACAAGCGCTCCCTTTAGCTGAATACATGAACTTTAATATGATTCGATATGCTAGTTCTGTTTTAAATTCACAGGCTCAAAATGTTTTTAAAGACATCTATAAACCTAAAAAAGCTATTGTTGATAAGACTATCTATACAAAATTACCTGAACGCATATGCTATGGTTTAGTTAGGGGTTATGGTGTACACAATGATGTACAAGCTAAAATTCTGATTGAGGAATCTTCTGAATATCGTTCACGAAATCTTGATTCTATGTTAAAAGAAGCTTTAAATATACATTCATTATATCGTGGAGAAAATTTTGTAATTAGTGAGTGTGGCTACCGTAGTAAAGGTGAAGAAATAGGCATTGAATTTATCGATATATTTTTAGGAATTGTAGGAATCATTTTTACATGCCCTTCTCATAAAGAAATATCAGGTAAGAAAAAAGCAAAGGTTAAGTTAGTTTTAAAATTATTAAAACAAAATAAATTACAGCCATTTCTCCAGAACTTACGCCTATTTGAACTACAACAATTCAATCAATTAAAAGAAGCGAATATAGAGGCAAGTATTAAATTATTTATTGCTAAAAATTATGAAGAATTTATTTCACTTTAGATGCTGTTTTTTAAATTAGCCGTAAAACCTAATTATTTTAGATCCCTACCAAATTATAACAAGAATAAGGTGCCTAATTATGGAAAATAAACAAATAAAATCAAAAAATCGTGTGGTCGATCATGGCGAAGTTTTAACACCTGATTGGTTAGTTAATGATATGTTGGATTTAATTCCATTAGACGCATCTAAAATTAGTAGTCGATATTTAGAAAATAGTTCTGGTGAAGGTGCTTTCCTTCTTGGGATATTACAAAGGAAATTAGATATAGTTTTCGAAATGTATGATGCTCCAGAAGAATTAGAATTTTATACAATCGTTGGCTTAGCGAACATATATGGAATAGAACTCCTAAAAGATAATTTAGAAATTAGCCAAGTACGATTACGTAGGCTAATTCAAGCATACTTCAAACAGCATTCCATTACACCAAGCCCAAGCTTTTTAGAAACTATTGATCACATTTTAAATATAAATATCATTAATATGAACGCAATAAACTTTTTTGTCCCCCTATTTAATAATCACGTGCTAGTACGAGATAACGAAAATAATATTCTATATGAAGATTTAGGTAGAATTTCTGAGTGGGAAATTGATTATCGTAATAAACAAATTCAACGTGTTGAATATATTTATAAAGACGTTGTCGAGGAACAACAAGGCCGTTTTCATTATGAGCAAAGTTTATTAAACGAGGAACCTATGCAATTGAGTTTGTTTGATTTAACAGGAGAACAAGATCTATTTGTTGAAGAAAAGTATATTAAAAAAGCAATACCCATTCGTATATTTGAAAAAGTACCATTTTTAGATTTAGTTAAGGCAACTATTGTGAAGGATGGCGAATTAAGTGACTAAAGATTATTATCAGACGTTTAATTTTAAAGTGATTTATATTTTTTCAATTCCACATGCATCTCATAAAGGGAGACTAAAAATCGGCGATACGGTTTTTGAAGGGAATCCTTACGATAAAGAAGCAATGAAAGTGGCTGTAAAACAACGTATTGACCAATATACCAAAACAGCAGATATAGAATACAATTTATTACATTTCGATCTAGCAGTAACGAATAAAGGCAAGGCGTTTAGAGATTATGACGTTCATTCTGCCTTAAAACGCTCAGGTATCAAACAAACTTCAACAACTAAAGGTCGAGAATGGTTTGAAGTTGACCTAGATACAGCTATCGCTGCAATTGAAGCTGTAAAAAAAGGAGAATCTTCTATTGGCCAGGTTAAGGTGACTGGTAATATAGAGCAAATTATTTTCCGTCCTGAACAAGAGAAAGCAATTGTTGAAACATTGACATCTATTGAAAAAGGAAAAACGAAAAAGCTTTGGAATGCCAAAATGCGTTTCGGTAAAACAGTTAGTGCTTTAGAGCTTGTAAAACGAGCTGGATTCAAAAAAACGATTATTATTACGCATCGTCCTGTTGTCAGTGCCGGATGGTTTGAAGATTTCCATAAGATTTTCAATAATAATTATCGCTTTGGTTCAAAATATAAAGGCGAATCCTTTACCAACTTAATAAAAGGAACAAATCCATTTGTATATTTCGCTTCTATGCAAGATTTACGAGGCTCCTCGAAAATTGGGGGAGACCATAATAAAAATGATTTAATCTTTGAAACTAAGTGGGATTGCGTAATTGTTGACGAAGCACACGAAGGTAATAAAACAGAACTAGCTCAAAGCGTACATAAACATCTCGAAAGATCCTTTACTCTTGAATTATCTGGCACACCATTTAACCTCTTTGAAGATTATGAGGATGAGACAGATATTTACACATGGGACTACGTTATGGAACAACAAGCTAAGTATGATTGGGATCGAAATAATTTTGGTGATTCAAACCCATACGCAAGCTTGCCTAAGTTATCCATCTTTACATATCACCTTGATAAAGAATTCATCAATCAGCAGTATGTCGACATTGAAGATAAAGCCTTTAACTTCAGAGAGTTCTTCAGAGCGCATGACAATAACGAGCCAGACTTTTCGTTACGTGGGAAATTTGTTCACGAGAAAGATGTATGGGATTTTTTAAATTTGATTTCTAAAAAAGATCGTTATGAAGAACATCAAACAAACTTCCCATTTTCAACAGATTATTATCGCGATAATTTAAGAAATACACTTTGGTTAGTACCAGGCGTTCAAGAGGCTCGCGCTTTAAGTGAATTAATGAAAGAACATGATGTATTTAGCCAATTTGATATTATTAATGTTGCTGGTTCAGGAGATAATAATTCAGAAAATATAGAGGCTTTAGAAAAAGTAAAGAAAGCTATTGGAGACGACCCAGAGAACGCTTATACAATCACTATTACATGCGGCAAATTAACAACTGGTGTAAGTGTACCAGCTTGGACTGGTGTGATGATGCTATCTAACACAACTTCGCCATCTACTTACTTACAAACAGCTTTCCGTGTACAAACACCTGCTAATATTGGTGGTCAAATTAAAACAGAATGCTATGTTTTCGATTTCGCACCTGATAGAACTTTAAAAATGGTAGCTCAAGCTGCGCAGTTAAATACAAAGGCCGGTAGTTTAAATTCACCAGATCAAAAGGCTGCAATGGCTACGTTCTTAAACTATTGCTCTGTTATTAGCAATGATAATAGTAAAATGAATGCTATTGATGTTGAACACATGTTACGCCAATTAAAAAGAGCTGCTGTCGATAAAGTTGTTTCAACTGGCTTTGATGATACTAATCTTTATACAGACGAGCTACTGCGTCTTAACGAAACCGATATTCAAGACTTCAATGATTTGAAAGCAATTATTGGTACATCCAAACAAGAAAAGAAACCTTTAGATGTAACGATTAATAATCAAGGTTTTGACGATGAAGAGTGGCAAAAAGCTTTAGATGCTGAAAAAAAGAAACCAAAACAACGCACACCTGAAGAACAAGAGGCAATTGATAAATTAAATGAACTAAAAAAGCAGAAGAAAACAATGATTAGTATCTTACGAGGTATCAGTATTCGTATCCCGATGATGATTTTCGGTGCAAATATTGATGCCGATAAAGAAATCACATTGCGTAATTTTGTGAATTTAGTTGATGAAAAATCATGGAATGAATTTATGCCACCTGGTGTGACAAAAGAGTTATTTAAAAAATTCAGAAAATATTACGATGCAGAAGTATTCGTAGAAGCTGGGTTGAAAATCCGTCGTAAAGCAAAAGCAGCCGATAATAGCAGTTCTGTAAAAGAACGTGTAATAAAAATTGCAGATATTTTCGCTACCTTTAAAAATCCTGATAAAGAGACCGTTTTAACACCATGGAAAGTTGTCAACCGTCATTTAATCGAGACGCTCGGCGGTGAATCATTCTTTGATGAAAAATTTGAATATGCCCTTCACGATGGAGAAAACACAAGACTCTATGCTAAGCCAAACATTACTAAAAACTCTTTAATGAATAGTGATAGCAAGGTTTTAGAAATCAATTCAAAATCCGGTTTATATCCATTATTAGCTTGTTACAACATCTATCGTCAACGAGTAAATGAATTTAGAGCACATGTGTCTAATGAGGTTTTATCACGCGAAAAACATTTCGAACTTTGGGAACAAACATTGCAAGAAAATATTTTCGTTATTGCAAAAACACCAATGGCCAAAACAATTTCTGAAAGAACGCTCAGAGGTTATAATGATTACTATACAAATGTAGTTTACTACGAGGATATTATGAACGATGTCAAAAATCATCGAGAAGAAATATCAAATAAAATTCAAACCCTATTTAACTATAAAGGAGGGGAAAACTTGAAGTTTGATGTTGTTATTGGTAATCCCCCTTATCAAGAAATGGATGGAGGAGCACAAGCCAGTGCAAGCCCAATCTATCATAACTTTGTTCGTGCCGCCAAAGCTATGAATCCAAAGTATATTTCTATGATTATGCCTAGTCGATGGTATGTCGGCGGAAAAGGACTTGATGATTTCCGTGAAGAAATGTTAAATGATCCACATATAAGAGAGTTGCATGATTGGCTAACACCTGAAGATATTTTTCCAAATACAAATATCCGAGGCGGTGTATCGTACTTTTTATGGGATCATTCTTACGATAACTTAAAATATGATACGCGTGTAGTTACACATGAACATAATAAGGTTGTTAGTGATTTATATAGACCTTTAAAATTCCAAGACTCAGATATTTTCATTCGCGATTCCAAAGCAATCTCTATTCTTAATAAAATTGATAGTAGTGTTGAAAACAGTCTCATGGATTATATATCAGCGCGTAATCCTTTTGGGTTTTCAACTAATTTCACTAAAAACCCAAAATTCAAATCTCAGCCAAATGAATTGAACTCACCAATAAAATGCTATGCTAATAAAGGAATTATTGGGTATATCGAAGAAAACGAAATCTCAAAAAACATCGATTGGATTCAAAAGTATAAAGTACTAACACCTTACTCTAATAATATTGGTACTGAATTAAATGATGATAACTTAAATACTGTCATTGCAGATAAAAATTCTATATGTACTGAAACTTATCTTGTTATCGGTGCTGATTTAAACTTAGACAGAATCTCAGCGGAAAATTTATCGCAGTATTTAAAATCAAAATTTGTACGCTATCTACACAGCCTAGCAAAAAGCAGTCAGCATGGTACACGAATTACTTATCGTTTTGTACCCCTTCAAAACTTCACTGAGGAATCAGAGATTAATTGGGAATTACCAATTAATTCAATTGATCAGCAACTATACGCAAAATATAATTTGTCAGACGCTGAAATTGAATATATTGAAGGGAAAATTAAAGAAATGAAATGAGAAAATAAAAATCTTATAATTCTCTTACTTAGGAGCCTGTTCTTCAATGAAGACAGGCTTTTTCTAAAAATAAAATGGATATGTTCTTCTGTTTAAAATCTCATAAATAGTTATCAACATCATCTGATTTCAACTTTATATAATGTTCCATAATCGTTTGCTGCGACTTATGACCAGATTGTTTCGCAATCGTTGGAATATCGGCACCTTTTTGATACATAGCGGTGATTTGTGTTTTACGAAATGTGTACGGTGCGAATCCAAGCCAGCTTTGAATAGCTTGATTATAACTGACCTCACTAATTTGTCGGCTTGTATGGTTACCCCATTTATCAGCTGCACCGACAAAATAATCTTCTGGTAACAACTCACACGTAGCAATATACTTTCGAATCGCCTGCACGCACTCTAGCGTCAGGTGTTTTTCTTTCATTTCACCCTGTTTAACCATCATCACTTGAACTGTCCGATTTTCTAAATCAAAATCACTCACTTTTAACCGTACCATTTCAGACGGTCGATTCGCTGTAATAAGATTCACTAAACAAATTGCTCGCTTGCGAATGTCACTCTTTTTATCCGTATCGTACCGATCAATGAGGCGCAGTACATCACTTTGCTTTTCAGCACGTTTCCCACGCATTGGCTTTAATCGTAAAAAATCCTCTTGATCGTACAAACTACGTAGTAATTTAATGCTTCCCTCGTGCTCTGAGGTGAATTGAAATCCGTATTCATGTACTAACCAGTACTTCACGCCGGCTAAACGTCGATTAAATGTCGATAATCGAACTTGTTGTTGCGTGATCAGGTCATGAAGATACAGTTCGAGTGCTTCAAAATCCTTTGAAAGGAAATGCTCATCACAAAAAGCTTGAAACAAATTGAAATCGGACTGGTACCGATTTAACTTATCCTGCCGAATCTTTTGTAGCGTTTCGTCTTTTTGCTTCGTCATTTTATATTGCTGCAAAGAAAATAGTGTTTCTTCCATTATATATGTCCCTCCTCGCGTTAAAATAAGTATATATTTCAAAAGTAGAAATTTCCACCTTTGAAAAGTTTCTTTTTGTGTTTTTTATATCTTCATATAAGAACTTACGTTTTTTTATTATAAAATTTTCAACCTTAAACAACAGTCTTTTTTTAAGGTTGATAGATATTTTCTATCCCTTAAATTTCTTTATTTTTAAAATAAATTCATACTTTCATAAATTGAGATAATGTTCATGAACACAGCAAAAAAAAGAGGAAATTATCAAAGCAAAGACAAGTCATCATCCCTAAATTTTATTTTGATGCTTTACAGATGTAAGATGTAAGAGGAAGTAAAGATTGGATAAGTATAAAATGGAATTAAATTGATCCAGTACATAAAATGGCAAACGATTTTACCGAACAACTATTAATTGGCTTAGTGGAAAATGATTCAGTGGACAGGAGCTAGTCAAAATGTTTAAAGAGGCAACCAAATCAACTGGTTGGACGGTTTTTCATTCTAAAAATGGAGATAACACTATATTATAGAAGAAACTCATGGTAAATTTGTTTTATTGAAGCTAAAAGATCCACGCCTTATTGCACATACAAAAAATACGTTGGGTTTTTATCCAACGCATTTTAGATATTAAGAAGATTTAATTAAACTCTTTCTTTAATACTCCTAGCGTCTTCAATTTCATTATCAATACTACCTGGTTCTCTATACTGGTCTTTTATATCTTCTATATCAACTTTTGTAAATTGATCTGGTGAAACTGATCCTTTTATTTTCATAGCAACATAATATGCAACAATAGAAACTATTAATGATTGAACAGCTGGTAATCCAAATGGGTATACATATTGAGTCAGATATCCCACAAAAGTACCTACGACAAGAGCAATAGTTGCCATCCAATTCCAACCTTCATTTTCAGCCCATTGTTGTTTACGTACTAAAAAGAAATCGCTCATCATTACCCCAGCGATTGCTGGATATATCAATGCTGTCATATATAGGAAATCTGTGAAATAATCTAAGATTCCTGCAAGAGCTATTACAATTGCAATGATTGTTCCACCTAATGTTAGTAATGCCCGCCCTTTCCCAGAGTTTACATTCAACATATTCGCTAGTGCTAATCCCATACTATAGTTATTTACAATTTGGCTAGTCCACGTCGCAAACCATAAGATTAGGAAGCCCCAAACAGGGAAGCCCATGTTTAACATAACAGTTACTATATCTGCTTCTCCTACGCCAACAGACATAATTGCCCCAACATAAAATAATGGAATTCCTACACCAACAATCCCTATAGGTATTAATAAATTATCTTTCACTTTCGGCTTCGCATATCTAGTATAGTCTGATGCTATAACCCATTGTGAAACGTTAACCCCAATAACAAGACTTATTGCTGCAAGGATCGTCATATTTGGTTCAGGATTCCAAGAAGTGATTGTGTCCCAACCTATATTCTTAAATGCTAAGTAAATTCCACCGATTATCAAAATAAGTCCAGCTGGTACTGCAATGTAATCAGTCCACTTCATTGATGAATAACCGATTATTGCAGGCAGGGCAAATAATGCTCCAGCTATCACGGTAATTAAAGCCCACTCACCCCACTCTGTAGTATAGTCAATTCCAAACATAGCAGATATAGCGTTACCTGCAACCGCAGTTTGAAGTGCCCACCATCCCATAGATACGATAAAAATAGTTAATCCTACAATAAATCTAGCTTGTAGAGCACCGAAACTTGATTTTGCAATAACTGAAGATGCACGACCCGTTTTTGCACCTATATAACCTTGTATAAAGTTTCCTGGCCATTGAAATACAACCATAGACAGTACTACTATTAGTAAAATCTCTGCTAAAGAAAAGCCACCTGTAAGAGAAGCCCCTACCATTAAAACAGGTATTGTAAACTCTAGACCACCAAAGATCATGGCTGGTGTCATCCAATGTTGCCTTTCATTTAAAGGTACTGCAGCTAATGCTTCATCTTTCCCAATTGCTGATTTTTTTTCTAGTTCACTCATTTCACTCACTACCTTTCTGAATTTTCAGACTTCTATAATGGCAACCTATTTTTTATAACTAGCTCTCTCGGATAATTATTAATACGTTCAAAACCAGATTGTGTAACCACTACAATATCTTCAATTCTGACTCCGAATTTTTCGCTAAGGTATACTCCTGGCTCTACACTTATCACCATACCTTCTTCAAGAAGTTGATCATTATTAAATGTCACAAATGGCTCCTCATGTACTTCTATACCTAAACCATGACCTGTCCTATGTGTAAATTGAGCGCCATAACCAGCTTCAGTAATTATATCTCTAGCTACTCTATCAATCTCTTTTAATGGTACGCCAGGTTTTATAGCTTTAACTGCTTCTTCCTGCGCATACTTAACTGTGTTGTATACAGTCTGCATTTCCTCAGTCACACTATCTCCAATGAATATAGTCCTAGTAATATCTGAGCAATAGAAATCTTTAATTCCTCCTATATCAATAACCACCATATCTCCCTCTGAAATTTTTGTTTCACCTGAATGATGGTGAGGAACTGCTCCATTTTTCCCTGCCCCTACAACAGGATTAAAAGACATCTTTTTGACATTATGCATCTCAAACAAACGTTGGATTTCATCAACAACTTCTAATTCAGTCATACCTACTTTAATAAAATCTATTGTTTTACCTACAACTTCGTCAGCTATAGCCCCTGATTTTTTCAATAATTCTATCTCATGTAAATCTTTTTTTAATCTTAATTTACCTATAATACTAGTACTATCTACAAATTTAATATTGTTATTAAGCTGAATTAAGTTTATTAAATTTAGACTTGGCCACTGGTTATCAATAGAAATAACCCCTTCATTAGGGAGAAACTCTCCTAAAATCTCAATAGATTTATCACCGTCCTTCCAAAATACAGTTTGAAATAGCGTTGGATTAGTAATTTCTTCTTTAGACATTTCATGTATAAGCATAATTGGCTGACCTGCTTTATTAATAACAATCGCCTGTAATCTTTCATGTGATTCTAGCCATGTCCCGCTAAAATAGAAAAAGTTTGCTGAAGACGTTACTAAAAGAGCATCTATATTTAAATCATTCAAAATTTCCTGAGCTTTTTGGATACGATCTTGGTATATCAATTCAACCTTCTCCTTTTTAAAAAGGCTTCCTTCTATTATTAGTGTAATAATAGAAGGAAGAACCCTCATGTAATTTATCTAGAAACTAGAGCCCATACTATTTCACAATCTTCTTGGCCATCATTATATGCCCAATGTTTTTCTCCGTGTGGAATAAATGTCGCTTGTCCTGCAACTACTCTATATTCTTTTCCGCCACTCATTGCTAGCATAGAACCCTTTAATATTAATCCATATTCATCCTGGGTATGAGATCCAGTACCTTCTAGAGGAATTCTAGCACCAGGCGGAATAATTACTGTTCCAAAAGCTGTTCTTCCACCTTCAATTACAGTTTCGTCAAATATAGTTTTCATAATAACTTCTGTTTGGCTGCTAGATTTCACATCACTAGTTGATACGATTTCCATTTATTCGCCCTCCTTTTGTTTGCGCTCTGCAGAAAGCCCCACGACTTCTAGTGTTTTAGGGTTTAAAGTAACACCATAGTCCTTTTCAGCTTGTTCCACTGTGATGTATTCATTTTTTACATCCCATATCACTTTATCGATAGGTCGATCTAGTGGATTCCCATAGCCTCCACCTGAACCAGTGACTAGTCTTGTAACATCATTTTTACTTAACGGGAATTGATTATACTTCCCATATGGTCCGAATGTTTCACCATTACTCTTAACAAATTCAAAGTAATTAGTAGAACCTTCTTTACCTTCATTTGTTCCCCATGTGTTATATTTATGACGACCAAAGGAACCAGTAAAGTACTGATTATCTGTTAATGAACGGTAGGCTCTTGTAACTCCATAACCACCTCTAAATTCGCCGGCACCCATTCCATCAGTATTTAAGCTATATTCATCTATTAATACACCATTTCTAGTTTCACAAACTTCTACTGGAATATTGAATGTTTCGCCATCTAATATACAGAACTGAGCAGAGGCACCATCTTTTTCTCTGTCTCCACCCCATCCACCTACAGATGGTTCAACGATTAAGAATGGTTCATTTGTATCTTGATGTTTTCCACCAAGAATAGCTACACAAACCGATAAGAAGTGCCCAGCAGATAGACGGTCAGGTACTAATGGTGCTAGAGCTTTCCAAACTAAGTCTGTTCCAAATAACATTGACTCCCAATACATAGATACTGGTGCAGGTCGTACTGCATTGAATATTGAACCTGCATCAGTAATTACACGTAAAGGTCGGAAAGAGCCATCATTTACATCTTGTGATGGATTAGTTACAGCAAGATAAATAGTTCGAACTGCTGAAATTAGACCAGTTAAGGTACAATTTATAGATCCAGTTACTTGTGGATGACTTCCTCGGAAATCACATATAAACTCAGTATCAGTAATTTCAACTTTTACTTGTACTTTAAAAGGACCTTTTTCAATTCCATCATCATCAATATAATCTACCGCTTCAAATGTTCCTTTAGGTAGATTTTTTAATGATTTAAGTGCAATTTGTTCTCCATGATCTAATAAATAGTTAATAGAGTTTACAACTGTTTCTTTATCGTATTTTTCGCATAATTCCTGAACTCGTCTCTCACCAGTTTTTAGAGCAGCAACTTGAGCCCACATATCTCCTAATGATAGATCTGGAAATCTCACATTCGCAGCAATAATTTCAACAACAGATTGATTTAAAACTCCCTGATCGTAAAGTTTTACACAAGGGAATTGTAAGCCTTCTTGGTAAATCTCTGTTGAATTTGTAGACATTGAACCTGCGTCTTTTCCTCCAACTTCTGTCCAATGGGCTTTATTAGCGGAAAATGCAATTAATTCCCCATTGTAGAAGATAGGCATAACTAACCCCACATCACATAAATGGGATCCGCCTCCACCATAAGGATCATTAATTAAAATGATGTCGCCAGGTTTTAAATCTCCATTTTTATTGTACTTTTCTAAGGTTTCTCTAACCATGAAACTTAGCATTCCAATAAAACCTGTTACACCGTTACCTTGAGTTAATAGTTGTCCCTTTGAATCAGTTAGACCACTCGCATAGTCTAAAACTTCATATATAATAGGACTCATTGAAGTACGAGCTAATGCATAGAACATTTCTTCTCCAATTGCTATTAAAGAATCCTTAACAATATCTAATGTAAATGCATCTACTTTCGTTGCTGTTGGATAAATTGTTTTCTCCATAATTTACACCCCCATATCGATAATTAAGTTTCCATATAAGTCGATTGTTACGGACTGACCAGGATAAACTACTGTTGAAGCGGATGATTCCTCTACAATCACTGGACCTTCTAAGAATGCATCTGGATTTAACTTTGTTCTATCGTATACAGGTGTATCAATCCATCCACTTCCTTCATATAAAACGGGTCTAACTTCTTTTAGTGCATCTTGTAAATCTAATCCATTATTTTCTATTTTAGATAACTCAGGTTTTTGTACAGATCCAAAAGCAATTAAGTGTAGATTTACAATTTCTGTCGGATTATTTTCTAACTTAAATGTGTATAATTGTTCGTGTCTATTATGGAAATTTTGTATCACATCTAACATTACCTCTTTTGTTACCTTCCCATTTGGTACAGGTACTTTTACCGTATGCTCTTGCCCAATATAGCGAATATCTATAAATCTAGTAAACATAACCCGATCTTCTGCTACACCTTCATCGGCATATTGAGCCAATGCCTTGCTTTCTTGATCCTCTAGAATATTGTTAAACTCTTCATAGTCAATCGTGTCTACACGACGTATATATGTTTGAATATAGTCATGTCTTAAATCTGTCATTAACATTCCCCAAGCAGAGAATACCGAAGCAGCAACTGGCACAATCACTTTTTTAACACCTAACTCTTTAGCAAGTGCAGGGGCATGCATAGATCCCCCACCACCAAATGCAACTAAAGTAAATTCACGTGGATCATAGCCCTTTCTAACTGAAATTAATTTTAGAGCATTCAACATATTTGAGTTTGCCATACGAATAATACCTAGAGCAGCTTCATCAGTTGAAATATTGAATTGGGTAGCGATTTTTTCATTTACTACTGCCTTCACTTTTTCCATATCTACTTCATTATCAAAATTTTTAGGTGAAAGTCTTCCTGTTACTAAATTTGCATCTGTAGTAGTAGGTTCTGTTCCGCCTTTTCCATATGCAATTGGACCAGGTAATGCACCTGCAGATTGAGGTCCAACTCTTAATGAGCCACCATCATCTATCCATGCAATTGATCCTCCACCGTTTCCAATCTCAACAATGTCTACAACTGGAACTTTGATTGGATATCCCGCAGTACGATCATCACGCTCAATATTGTATTCAGTGGTTACCTTCACTTCACCACTATCAATTAGAGAACATTTCGCTGTTGTTCCACCTATATCAAAGGCTATAATGTTTTCCTCACCAAGAATTTCCCCTAATATAGCAGCGCCATAAATACCTGCTACAGGACCAGACTCCACCATGTTAATCGGAGTTTGTTTTGATTGTTCGAAAGTAGTCGTACCACCATTAGATTGCATTATATATTTATTAGCTGAATTATCGATTTTGCTTAACTCTTTTTCAAGACGTTCTATATAAGCTGAGGCAATTGGCTTTACATAAGAATTTAGGACAGTTGTGCTAGTGCGTTCATATTCTCTCCACTCTCTTGTTACCTCATAGGATGCTGTCACAGCAACCTCAGGCCATAGTTCCTTTATAAGCTTAACTGTTTCAATTTCATGAATCGGATTACTATAAGCATGTAAATATGAAACCGCAATAGCCTCTACTTGTTCTTGTTTGAAGTATTCAATAATCTCTTTTACTCTATCAATTTCTAATTCTTGTATAACCTCACCTTTGTAATTTAAGCGTCCTGTTACCTCTTGACGTAAATATCGCGGAACGAAAGGCGTAGGTTTTTTATATTGAATATTAAATAGATCGGGTCTATTTCCACGAGCAATTTCAAGAACATCTCTGAATCCTTTGGTTGTAATTAAGCCTGTTTTTACACCCTTACGTTCAGTTAAAGCATTAATAATAACCGTTGTTCCATGAATAAATGTATCGAGTTCCTCAGTCTTTATACCACTTACTTCGATAACATTTAATACCCCATTTTCAAAGTTAGGAGGAGTTGTGTGACTTTTTGCTACACCAACTTTTCCTTGCTCGTCGATATAAACTAGGTCAGTAAAAGTTCCTCCGATATCTGTTGCTACTCTCATAAATCTAGCCACCTTTCTTATTTAATAAATCAATGTATAAAAATTCAGTTATTAAAAAATAACTGGTGTTACTACACTAAGGACTTTGGCATCTGCTTCTAATGGGTTTTTCACCGAATGTGAAAGTGTTGATGGAAAATGTATTGAGTCACCAGGTTTTAAAACATATTCTTTTCCATCCACCTCAAATATTAGTTCTCCTTCGAGTACATAATAAAATTCTTCACCGGGATGGCTGAAAGTTTTTTCAGGTGTAGGTCCTGGAGGGAAAGTTACAAGCATTGGCTCGATACTTCTTCCTGAAAACTCTCCACCCAGTCTTGTGTAAGTAACACTAGAACCTTCTAATTTAAAAGGTTTCTGTTCCTCTTTCTTCACTTGAAAATTTTCATTCGAAAAATCTTCAAAGAAGTTAGTAATTGGAACTTCTAACGCATCTGCAATTTTTTTTAAAGAAGTTATTGCAATTGACGAAGAAGCTCTCTCCACTTGAGATAAAAAACTTACAGATAATCCTGTTTTTTCACTTATCTCTTTTAGAGTTAAATCCTTTTCAATTCTTAATTCACGAATTTTGGTCGATACTTCTTTCATATTCCTAACCCCCAGTAAATCTAGGTTGTAATGTAAAACTATAATTTTATTTAAAAATTAAAGTAATACTGTAATTTGTATGTTATCACAGAAATTTTAAAATTTACAGTAAATTTTAAAAATTTAAATTAATTAATTTATTGATTGTTTTTAGGAAGTTTTTATTCTTTGGATGGGAGAGCTTCTTTGACCACTTTGTAAGCAGTTGTAGAAATGGAAAAATAATCGAACGGAACTGGCTATCGAGGATATTAGTTCTAACAAAGATGCTGTTTTAAATCTGTTTCTTAAAACATACCTTCCCTTTAATGAAACAATATTAGTCGATGTTGATTCAAAAGTTAAAGTGTGTAATTGCAGCTAAATTTAAATAGGTGTATTTGAATAATAGCGCATCAACTTTTTTAAAATCGATTGCCAATCAATTAATTGATCCAATTGCACTAACAGATGGCTCTTATCATACATAGCTAAATAAGCCTCCCGATTTTTTTCGATGGTCTGTCTTGAAGTAGTAAAGAACATAAAAATCCCTCCAACTCATTTCATAGAATTGAAAGGACTTTACCTGATTTTTCAAAAAATTTCATTGACTAAATAGTTTATCAACAGAAAGGGTTTTACATATTAGATATGACTAATATGTAAAACCCTTTCTTCTTTGTGTTAAATTTTATTATTGTATTCAGTTCATTACAAAATATCCATAGTGGTCTCCGACTACTTTTATGATATAATTGCTAAAAAATTTCGATAGGGGGGAGAGAGATGAATGTAGAAGATGCTTTAAAGATTGGCGAATTGTCAAAAGGTGAAGTGATTACAGGGAGAAAAGGTCTTTTACGAAAGATTGTTTCGATTGAGGTCATGGAAGTTCCAGAAGTAGGGAATTGGGCATCAGAAGGGATTTTGATGTTGACAAGCTTTTATTCGGTTAAAGATGATTTTAAAAAGCAATATGATATATTAAAAACGTTAATCGAAAAACGTGCTGCAGGTATGGTGGTGAAATTAGGAAGGTTTCTTGATTACCTGCCTGAAGAAATGATTGCGTTAGCAGAAAAAAATTCTTTTCCAATCATTTCAATTCCGAAAAATGTATCATATATAAATGTAGTAACCCCTTTATATGAAAATCTATATGAGGAAAAAAGAAGAGTTAAGCAGAATTCTTCCAATCCCTTCCATGATTTTATTGTCGAGGATTATGCCAAGGTGGAAGATGAGGTTGAACGTTTATCAGAAATCTTGGAGGCTCAAGTCTATATTGAGGATTGTGTAGGTCAATTACTTTATTGCTCAAAAACATTTTCATCAGATGGCTGGAGAAAATCTAATTTATTATTTTCTGTACCTTCCAATCCAAATTATAAGAAGCTAATAAAAGATTGGAAAAGCGATATCCAGCCTAGCTTATTAAGACGCGAAAAATTTTCGGATCAAAGGAATCGGCTGATTGTACCACTTTTATCGAAGAAGGATATTTTTGCGTTTATCCATCTTCCGTTTAAAAGTCAATCTAAGTTTCAAGAGGTTAAGCCCCATCATGTAGAACACCTGAGTCGTAAACTCTCTGAAACAATTTTGAGTGAGCAGTTAGATTTACAAAAAGAACGGATCAAAGAGAAGGCCAAATTGGAGTTACTTTTGGATAAGCATAATTCCGCAAATGTAAATCGCGAATTTGTCCTTTTGTATTTTTATAGAAAAAGTAAAGATATACCTTCTCTACAACCTTCTCCGTTGTTCGACATCAATTGTTTAGTAAGAAAAAATATAAAAGAATGGATGCAGACCCTGCTGTGTGAAGAGTGTATTCTATTCGAAAAACATAATCAAATTTTTTCCCTTATCCAGTCTTCAGAAAACGAGCATCAAAACATAGTGTCATATTTAAAAAATGTATGTAAACTATCATTGCAAAATTCCTCCATTATAGATGTCGCAGTTTCTGTTAGTGCTCCTTTTAGAAATTTAAAAGACTATGATGAGAAAATTAAATCTGTCGTTAAAATTATGGAAATAGGTCAAAAAGTGCGACCTGATGAAAAAGTTTATACCTATGATAAGTTGGGAATTTATGAAATTCTTATTAATTTGAGCACGAATTCAACTGCCATGCTATATGCGGATGAAGTTCTTTCACCTCTTACAAGTGATGATGGAGAGCTTTTAGAGACTTTAATTGCCTTCTTAAAAGAGAATGGAAATGTATCGCGTACTGCAGAGACATTATTTATTCATCGAAGAACGATGACCTTTCGGCTTCAAAAAATTAAAGAACTGCTAAACATGCAGCTGGATGATCCTGAAAACCTCTTTACTTTGCGTTTTTGTTTAAAATTGAAAGAGTTAATTTAAGTAAATTCATATGTTATTTTATTTAACCTGTTATTTTTATTTTAAGATTGTACAGGTTACCCATTCCATAGTCAAAAAAGCCGGAAGGAAAAAACTGTTCGTTTTTTCCTCCGGCTTTTATTTTAGAAATTTATTGACTCCCTTTTAGTGCAACACTCTATTTTATGAGAAAAGTGGAAATAGTGAGCAAAAACTCAATCTAAATCCTTCCCGGTTTGTACATTTGTCCAATTAGTTTAAATTTTTATAATTATTAAAAAAGGGGGGGTGATAACACCATGTTAGGAATTATTCGAGTTTTAACAACTGAAGATGAGTCTGTTTTGCAAGAACATGGAAATGAAATGAAGAAATATGCTGGGGTAGACTCTATTACAAAATGTATACAAGATCAACCTAATGGTATTTATAATGATGAATCTGAACAAGTAGCCATTCCAAAAATAGTAAAATTGGCTAAAAAAATGGCAGAAGAGTTTAATGTAGATGCAATCACAATTAGCTGTGCGGCTGATCCAGCTATTGATGAGTCACGAGATGTTGTGAATGTGCCTGTTTTAGGTGCAGGAGTATGTGGAGCACATACGGCTTGTATGGTTGGAAGTCGTGTTGGGGTAATTGGCATCACAGATTTTATACCAGGCCGGATGAAAAAGGAACTTGGTGAACACTATCATTCACATGACTATTCTGAAAAGTTAAGAAAAACTACGGATTTATTTAAAGAAGGTGCAAAAGAAGAGTTACTACAAGTAGCTCAAAGGCTAATTGATTCTGGAGCAGATGTTATTTTATTTGCTTGTACAGGATTTTCAACGATTCGCTTAAAGGAGTATTTTGTTAAGTACTTATCTGTACCAGTCATCGATTTAGTAGAAGCACAAGCAATAGCTTATCAATTGATAGAAAGGAGTGTAGGGAATGCATCAAAAAACGTTTGATTTCTCGTTTATCGTATTTTCGATATTAATCTCTATTTTTGGTGCAATCATAGGGATGCAGCTGATCACTTCTCTTGGAATTACTCCGAACACATCAATAATTGGTGCTTTAATTGCGATGGTTATAGCTCGGATTCCGATGCAAATGTTCTATAAATACAAGTCCTTGGATAATCAGAATTTAGTTCAAACGACTATCTCTGCTGCCACGTTTGGTGCAGCTAATAGTCTATTAATCCCTATTGGATTACCTTATGTTTTAGGGATGCCGGAGTTAATCATTCCTATGCTAATCGGAGCTGGGATTGCCTTATTTATTGATGCATTCATTTTATATAAAGTATTTGATTCGAAATTGTTTGGTGCAGATGAAGCTTGGCCCCAAGGTATTGCAACTGCTGAAGCCCTAAAGGCTGGAGATAAGGGTGGATCTAAAGCGAAATTCCTAGGTTTAGGAATTCTAGGTGGAATTGCTGGTTCTCATTTCGGTATTCCGATGTCAGCTTTGGGTGTTGCATTTATCGGAAACATATGGGCGTTATCAATGTTTGGTCTTGGTTTGTTATTAAGAGGATATTCTGTTCAGCTTTTTGGGGTGGACTTAAATGAGTACTATATTCCACATGGAATGATGATTGGTGCAGGAGTTGTGGCACTACTCCAATTTATAATGACTCTTGTTAAGTCTCGATCTCAAAAAGAACCTGATGTGGAAACGAATCATGAATATACACGAAATGAAAGTGATGTAAAAAAAGGATTTGGTCTTGGTTTAGTTCTTTATATAGCTGGGGCCGCACTTGTTGCTGTTATGGGTGGAATTATGGCTGAAATGCCTATCTGGCAACTGTTATTATTTGTTTTATATGCTTCCTTTGCTGCTATAGTAAGTGAAATTATTGTAGGGATTGCAGCGATGCATTCAGGGTGGTTTCCAGCATTTGCTATTACGTTAATTTCACTAATCATCGGAATGATCATAGGGTTTCCGCCAGTTGCACTTGCCTTACTTACAGGTTATACAGCGGCAACAGGTCCTGCTTTTGCAGACATGGGTTTTGACTTCAAAGCCGGTGTCCTGATTAGACGAGGTGTTTCAAGTGCTCAAGAGCTTTTTGCAAGACGTCAGCAATTTAAGAGTGCAGCGATTGGATTTGGTGTTGCAATAATAATGGTTGCTCTTTTTGCAGACTCCTTTTTCACACAAGACTTAGTTCCCCCAGTAGATCGCGTTTACGCTGCGACAATTGAAGCTGGGATTTCAGGTGACGTAACATCGTTAATATTATTGTGGGCTATTCCAGGAGCTATCATTCAATTAATTGGTGGGCCAAAGAGGCAAATGGGAATTTTGTTAGCGACAGGTCTATTGATTTCATCCCCAATTGCAGGCTGGGCAGTAATCATCGGGGTTCTCATCCGTATAACAATACTAAAAGTTCGTGGTCCAGAGGCGGAAAAAACAATGTACACAACCGCAGCAGGATTTATTGCCGGGGATGCTATATATAGCTTCTTTACATCGATTTGGAAAGCTAGATAAAGAGGGGGATCTAAATGACTAAAAAAATATTAACTAAAGATGATGCAAAGAAAGCAGTCTATGGAGGCTGTATTCTCGGAGGCGGAGGCGGAGGATGGATTCATGATGGTCTAGCAAAATCAGAATCTGCCTTTGAAATGGGCACTCCTAACTTGATTACAATTGATGAATTGCAAGACGATGACTATGTTGCATGTGTGTCCCTTGTCGGGGCACCTTCTGCAAAAGAGTTGTATGTTGACTCACAACAGCTAGTCCAAACGGTTCAACGCATGCAAAAAGAATTTCCGCAGCCAATCAAAGCTATTATGACAAACGAAAATGGAGCTTCTACAACGATAAATGGCTGGCTGCAGGCTGCAGGTACTGGCTTGCCGGTTATCGATGCTCCTTGTAATGGAAGGGCACATCCGACAGGATCGATGGGTTCTTTAAATTTAACCGAAGTGGATGGGTATTTATCAATTCAGACATTTTCAGGCGGAAAAAATGATAAAAAAATAGAAGGGATAGTATCTGCTTCCATTAACAAAGCTTCAAATGTAGTCCGTTCCATGTCTGTAGAGGCTGGAGGAATGGTAGGAGTTTGCAGAAACCCAGTGCAAGTTGATTATGTGAAAAAAAATGCTGCTGTGGGTGGCATCACTCAGGCAATAGAACTTGGTGAAGTCTTCCTATCCGTACCTGAGGGACCAGAGCGAATTGAAGCCGTTGCCTTATATCTAAAAGGGCGGGTTATTCATTCAGGAACGGTAAGTTCGTATGAACTGAATGAAACAGGCGGATTCGATGTTGGATTTGTGAAGATTGATGATTTAGAGCTTACTTTTTGGAATGAATACATGACTGCTGAGATAAATGGCGAACGTAAGGGAACATTCCCAGATTTAATTATGACTTTTGATGCTAAAACGGGGTGTCCATTAGTAAGCGCCGAGATTCAAGAAGGTCAAAGTATTGCGGTCATTTCAGTACCGAAAGACAACCTAAAATTAAGCTCAACAATGTTTAATGAAAAGCTTCTAAAGTCAATAGAAATGATTATTCATAAAAAGATTGTTTAAAGGGGAGAGAAGTAATGTCACTGAAATATACAATAGAAGTAATGGAATTGTTGGATCATCCAAAAGCAAATGGACAAATGATTTCCGAGCTTTTTGCAGATTTCTCGAATGTTGAGGCGACCTACGAAACTGTATCGGGTGATCGTGGGTCAACAGACTTTGTAAAAATTGTTGTAAAAGGATTTGAAGGGAAATTAGCAGGTGGTAATGCCCCTTCTCTAGGAGTAGTAGGTCGTTTGGGTGGACTTGGAGCCCGTCCTTCCCGTATTGGATTTGTTTCAGACGGAGATGGAGCCGCAGCCGCTATCACAATAGCGTTAAAGCTTGCGAGTATGGCTGAAAAAGGAGATCGTCTACCAGGTGATGTCTATATTACAACACATATTTGTCCAGTTGCTCCAACAGAGCCACATGAACCAGTTGATTTTATGGGGTCACCAGTTGATATCCTTACCATGAATCAGTATGAAGTTTTGCCTGAAATGGATGCCGTTTTATCCATTGATACAACAAAAGGAAATAAAATCATTAACCATCGTGGAATTGCCCTATCTCCAACTGTAAAAGAAGGGTATGTTTTAAAGTTCAGTGATGATTTGCTTCGAATCATGGAGATGTCTACTGGGGAATTACCTGTGACATTTGCTGTAACGACTCAAGATATTACCCCTTATGGAAACAATGTGTACCACATCAATAGCATTCTGCAGCCTGCTGTTGCTACGGATGTACCAGTTGTTGGTCTTGCTATTACGGCTAAATCAGCTGTTCCAGGCTGTGGAACCGGTGCAAGTCATGAAGTGGATGTAGCACAAGCTGTTCGTTTTAGCATTGAAGTAGCAAAGGAATTTACACGCGGGCAAATTGACTTCTATGATAAGGCAGAGTTCAGTCATCTTGAGAAATTGTATGGTTCAATGAAGAAGCTTCAAACACTAGGAAGTGTTTCGTCATGACACGAAAGTCAGTAGGTATTCTGACGATTGGACAATCCCCACGTGAAGACGTAACCCCTTCTATCCGCGCTCTTTTAGGGGATTCGATTGATATTATAGAGGCAGGTGGACTTGATCGACTTGGTGATGACAAAATAAAGTCAGTTTGTCCTGATGATCAAGAAATTACGTATATATCAAAATTAAGAAATGGCAAATCTGTTAAGATTGGAAAATCCAAGCTTTTACCATTATTGCAAGACGAGTTAACCAAGCTTGAAGAGAAGGTTACTGTCGTTATTATGCTTTGCACAGGAGATTTCCCGACCATTCATAGTAAGAAGCCACTAATTTATCCTGATAAGATATTGAACCATACAGTCCAAGCAATATTAAAAAAGGGGAAGCTGGGAGTGATTGTTCCATTAGAGGAGCAACGAAATACTTTAACTAAAAAATGGGGAAATCCAAATCTGGAACTTTTCGTTGAAGTTGCTTCTCCTTATGAAGATAGTGATGTAAAAGGAGCCAGCCAAAGGTTAAAGTCTCAGGGAGCAGAGCTAATTGTTCTCGATTGTATGGGATATTCTGAAACTCATAAAAAAGATGCCATGGAGGGGAGCAACTTGCCAGTTCTTCTTCCGCGGACCTTAACTGCTCGTATTACTGCAGAATATATACATTAGATTAGAGATCCGGTTTTCCGGGTCTTTTTTCTAAGGGAGAGGACTCAATATATGCCAATTATTGCACTGTTTGTTTTAAGCCTTCTTTGGGGATCTACTTTTTTTCTAACCAAATTATTGCTCATTGATTTTCATCCCGTTTCAATTGTCTTTTATCGATGTTTATTTGGAATGTTGGGGCTTTTACCATTTTTTCTTTGGAAAAAAAGGGAAGGTGATTTTGATAAGCTTCCTAAGCTTATCATGATAACCTTAATAAGTGCAGGTATTCCATGGGTTTTCATGAGTTTAAGTTTAAAAGGACTTGATACAACCATTAGTGGAGTGTTGAATGCTTCGGGTCCTATAATCGGAACTATTTTGAGTGTTGTAATCTTAAAAAGAGTTATTCCTAAGCACGAGATTTGGAGCGTATTAATAGGGTTTGCTGGAATTTGTATAACTATCCTTGCAGGAATGAATGGAAATAGCCAATTTCATGTTGGGTCTGCAGCATTGCTTTTGTTTGCTGTTTGTTTTTATTCAATGTCAGCTATCTTTTCGTCCATGTATTTAAAGCATTGTTCGGTGTATACTCTTTCTTTTATAACCATGGCACTTGGTACTATTTATTCTGGTGTATTTATGCTGTTTATTGAGCCGATGAGTTTCAGAAATTTTGTGGATTGGAAACCTTTTTTATTGTTTATTGCTATAGGCATGGTTAGTTCAGGATTCGGAAATATGCTCTATTATTATTTAGTTAAATCAAGAGGCGGCCTATTCGCTCTATTAGTAACATATTTAATGCCCATAATGACGATTTTATTAGGAGTTATTTTTCTTGGAGAAAACGTTAGCATCGGCATGGTGGTTGGATTATTCTTTGTTCTAGCTAGTGTTTATTTGATGAATAAAAAAAGGTTGTATAAAAAAGGAGTGACCAAGGATGAATATGCTTCATAGTATTGTTGCAAATATCATGTCAAATAACTTAGATGTTTCTAAATCGAGTTCCATATTAGTTTTAACAGATCATAGTACATCTTTGTTAGCCAAAAAGTTTAAAGATGCCTTAATTTCAAATGGATGGAATACTTCTTTTTATGAGATGGAGGACAGAACAAAATCAGGTGAAGAACCTACAAAGGAAGCGTCTGATAAGATACTGGAATACGATCTTGTTTTCTGCTTAACTAAGCATTCTTTAACACATACATTAGCTAGGAAAAATGCGAATATTCACGGAGTCAGTGTGATTACAATGCCAGGAATTACTGAGGACATGTTTTTACATGGGGCAATGAAAGCCGATTATCACCGGGTAGAAAAAGAAACAATGGAAATGACAGATAAATTGTCTAAAGCAGAAAGAGTAACAATCAAAACTGGAAGCGGATATCGATTAAGCATCCCCCTTTCTGGAAGAACAGGGGTTCCAAGTACAGGAGTTTTCAAAGGAAAAGCTGCATCAGGAAACTTACCATCAGGGGAGGCTTATATTGCACCTGTAGAAGGAGAGGCTGAAGGGGAAATCGAAATTAACGGTTCTATTACAGGTATCGGACTTTTAGAAAATCCTATTGTTTTAACACTAAAGAAAGGTAAGCTTATTGATGTCATCGGTGAACAAGGGGGAAATTTGCTTTCTTTGCTAGGTGATGGAGACGGGAGTTTACTATGTGAGCTTGGAATCGGAACAAACCATGCTGCAAGAGTTATAGGAAATATATTAGAAGATGAAAAAGCTTATAATACGATTCACGTTGCATTTGGTTCTAATCATACTTTCGGTGGTACCTTAAAAACAAATGTCCATATTGATTGTGTGACGATTAATCCTAAAATTGAATGGGAATAAACTACTTGAATAAGTGACAGGAACCATCCAGTTTTTGTGTGTTGCCTTCTCGTGGAGTTTAATTAGTATTTACTCAATTGATAGGAGTTTATGGTGATGAACCCGTTTTCTGCAAACTATCATATGCAGTTGGCAAATCTTTACCTTCGCTATGGTAGAGATGAAAAGATGAGATATGGCAATTACAGAAATGCCTATAATTTATTACGAAAGACAATGCTATTTAGACCCAATGATCCAGATTCATATTATCATTTGTCTTTTATTTTAGGAAAAGAAGAGAGGAAGTGGGAATCTTCTTTTTTTATGCAAAGGAAGCTCTATGAAATGGGATACGAGGAGAAAAGGAGTAAGTTAAGGTGTCATATGGCACTTGCATATGCCTGATGGGTTGTGAAGAATCCGTTTAAATTCTTTCGATTCCATTGTTAATTCTTTCATGAAAGACGACAACCCCTTTTCAAAAATTGTTCTTATTTTATAATTTCCCTTTGGTGTTTGCTACTAAGGGGAGATTTTGGACAAAAAGGAGAAGAAATTAACGTTTCTTACTTTTAAGATTGTTTACTTCTCCTTTTTATTGGTGCTCTTTTTCGATTTCTTATGAATCTCTATCATTAGTATATGTTAATTTTCCATTGTATTAAAATAATCACTTATCTTCCTTCGATTATCTCTCCAATACCTCTTCAACCAAAATATTCTTCTCTTACACCAACGCCTGCAGTCAAAAAATAAAGGCTCTTCCTTCCGAATCTTCGCAAGAAATAGAAAAGCTACAATCAAAAACGGAAAAGCTAGCGCAGAAAAATAAAGAATTAAATAAAAAAGTAGAGGGCATCCTCCAATCAAATAAAGAAGACATTGCCATTAAAATCCGAGAAAAACATATCGAGCAAACCGTGTTAAAGCGCCTTGAAAGCGAAGCACTTACACAATATGCCACTACAAAAGGACAGCAATTCTTCCGAAAACTTTTCCATTCTACGCAAATCGAAATCGAAAAAAAGCAATATATCGCAGCCTATATAGAAGAACATTTCCCTGAGCAATTAAAGCAGGCACTTCAGAGGTATCATGTGCGAGTAGTGGAATGAATGACAAACGTCAAAACGCTTCCTTTAGATCAGGAAGCGTTTTTGTAAGGCAATAGATTGATTTTTAATTCATCCGGTCAATTTATTGATTATACTTTTGCTTTAATTCCTGAATCGATAAATCTGATTTTAGAGCTGCGAGAATGATAATGGCATTTTCTTTCGTTAGTGATTGATCATATAATTCGTATTCCAACACCACTCTGCCTACACTGGAATCCTCCAAATACTCCTCTATATACATGAGACTTGTCGCTACCCATGTTAACAGTTTTGCGGACAGGATCTAGTCCCACGGGCCAGACGTTCTACCCCGACTACCGTTATAATAAGACCTAAAAGAAAAAGGTCAACCAGAAAAAACATATTACGATCGGGCCATATTGTAGAATAAAATTTTTTATGAAATGTTATAAAACGTAGCTTAGGGATCTTTTGATGGTAGTATTTTAATAAAAGATGAGGAGACTTTGTTAAGTTCAAAAACAGCATAGTTAAAGAAGAATTGCAATAAACATAAAAAATCTAATGGGATATATGATTTGTGTAGTGGTGTTATTTACAGCTAAATCTGCTGCATTTGTTTACGTTATTAGTTATCCAATAGGAAAAATTAAAGGTTTTGCCTTTTTGAATTTGCATCCGTCAAAGGATCAATATTAATATTGTATTTTATTTTAATGTCCATCTTCTCAAACAATTCAAACCATTTTTTTCCTTCTATTGGTTTTGAGAATGGTCTTTTAGTTTGTATGCCAAGCTGTAAAGGATCCACTTTCAATTCTTGAATCTTTTTAAATAGTTCATGTGTTTGTTTTTCAAGATGAGATTCGATATCTTTTTTCAAATTTTCTAATTCTTTTGGGTCAAATAATTGCTTCTCTCCCCGGTATTCCTCAATCCTAGTGTCTATATTCACGGTATAGGTCATTGTAGAATAGCTGCTATCGATATCTACTTTTATTTTAGATCTAACATGACCCAGTACAACTTCAAATTCTGGAATCGGTAGAACGTCTAGGTAGTGATCGTTGTTTATCAGCTGGAAGATACGATCATCTAAAGATGAAATAGTTTCAACTAGCTTGTCATCTTGAAACAAGGCTGTACCTTCATAGTTGATCCCATCCTCATCTATTTTGAATACAGGCAAGAAAGGATCTGAATAAGGAGTATAGAGCAAATTCTTAAATTGATGAAGATTAACGACAGTTAATTCTCCTTGATTTTTTTCCTCATAATGCTTCAGCATTCGATAAAACGAGTAATCAAAATTTTTACTTTTATCCAATTGACTTTCCAAGTATTTCTCAAAATTGCCTTTTACGATAACTAAATAGATTCTCAAAGAAATATCCGGATCAGTCAATAATACATTTATAATGGACATAATCCCGTCTTTTCCAAGTTCATCACTAATTACCAGCATCCGCATTTGTCCAGATTTCATTTCCTGGTAGAAGTTGAGGTTGTACTTCTGTACTCCCTCCTTTAATAAGCTGACTTCTTGCGACATAACATTCTTATTTTCTTTACTTAGAGGAGGCAAAATTGTACTGACTTTTAATTTCCCTTTATCCCCCTTACTAATTGCCAAAAAGGTAATGGGAGAAATTTCTTCAATAAGGTTATTTTCGGTAAAAGGGGCACAGCCAGATAAACAAATAGTCATAAAAAGAAGTATTAATCTATTACATGTCTTTTTATGTAGACGCATTTTTTCTAACCTCCCTTTTTTTCATTACTAAAACAATAACAAGTGGAACAAGAAAATAGCTTATGCTTCCAGCTATAATTTGAAGATTAAGTAAAAAGTTCTGCTTCTCCTCAGACTTCCAAAATAATTCATTCATAAGAACCATTCCGATGAAAATAAGGAAAACATTGGATAATAAACCTTTTCCACTGGTTGGCTTGCTCATTTTACCAAATGCTATTTTAGATGCTCCATAAAACAATAGTAGAAATAGAGAAACTGCAAAAACTAGGTTAAATAATTCAAAGGAAAGCATGATCATGTCAATTCGTTCAAACACTGGGTTTTGAAAATAACGGGCCATATTAATAATTGGATATTGACTTTTACTTAAATAATTGGAACCGAAATAAAGTAGGGATGCTATAAAGAGGAATACATACTCTGCAACGGTGATAGCGTTGCCGTAAGACAAATAGCGAAAGGTTTTATTATTTGTTTTAAGCCATGGCCCCAAAAATACTAGAAATTCTGGACCAGAATAGGAAGACAAAATTAAAAAAAAAGCTTTCCAATTTTCTACTTTCCACTCCATTGGAATAAGTGGATACAAATCACTGAGTTGAGCTATTGGGGGAAAGAAGAAACAAAAGAAAAATGTGATCATCCAAAATGTACAGAAAAAAGAAATCAACACAAAACGAACGGTATGTTCAACGCCCTTACCTGCGACATAAAAACAGAACAACAAAATAAAAAAGACAAGAAAATTTGTATCTGTTGATGGAAGCATAAATGTTTGAACAATTTCGCTGAACCCTAAGGTTATGACGGAAAGTTTAAGTAGAATAAAGAACAACCCGATGAAAGAGAGAAATCGTACCAATTTTTTTCCAAACAATTGGACAAATCCATTATATCCATTGCTAGATAAACGGGTTAAAAGCCACTTCGATAAAAGAAGAAGGTTTAGTTGGGATAATATCCCGATAGCTATAAGCACCCAAATCATATATGGATGGATCAAGATATTTGGCATTATCAGAAAAAAGTAAAGCATTTGGAGGCGATTTACCAACAACATGGCATAGAGCCCATTATAGGTTTCATTCTTTTTAAATAATTGGTAAGTTCCCATCAAGTCATCTCCTAGTTTTATATCTCTTCAGTTTTAGAGGTTTAAGATGCTCTGGACGCTCCAACATCTTGGCTAATGGCCCTCGAATGAATAAGTCTATCCAATCCTTTCTAAAGAAAGGGGAAACTGGTGAAAAATAGGGTTGCTTGATTGAAGACAAGCTATTAAGATGAGCTAAAATAGCAATGATTCCTAGTGCAATCCCAATTATTCCAAGTAAAGAAGAAAAAACAAGAAGCATCAATTGCATTAATGAATTTGCTTTTGTCATAAGGTAGTTGGGGATAAGAAAGGAAGCTATCGTCGAGATCCCAACCATGACAATTAATACGTTGCTAGCGAATCCAGCCTCAACAGCCGCTTGGCCAATCACAATACCACCAATAACCCCAAGTGTTTGACCTGTTTTTGTAGGCATCCTTAAACTTGCTTCTCTTATGATATCAATAAAAATTAACATGATAAACGCTTCCCAAAAAGGAGTGAAAGGAAGCTTGCTCCTTGAGTCGACCAAGACCAGAAGGGTTTGTATAGGAATCATTTGATAGTGATGAGTTGTCAATGCCACATAGAAAGGAATCAATGTGATTGACAGAACAAAACTGGCATATCGGATGATGCGCAAAAAACTGGCAACTACCCATCGATTAATATAGTCCTCGGGTGATTGGAATAAATGGAAAAAAGTAATGGGTGCAACAAGAGCAAATGGTGTATTGTCTACCAGAAGGGTGATCTTTCCTAATCCCAGAGAATAAGCAACTACATCAGGCCGGTCAGTTTGCTGAAACTGAGGAAAAATACTGTTTTGATGTTCCTCCATGAATGCCGCAATCTGAGAGGATTCAAAGAAGAGATCAAAATTAATTTCAGAAATCTTCTCTTTGACTGTTGAAACAAATTCTGGATTAGTCAGCCCCTCTATGTACATTAAAACAACACTTGTCTCACTCATAGAACCGACAGTAAACTTCTCTGCTTTCAGTTCATGTATGGGGAGTCGTCTTCGAATAAGCGTAATATTTTGTTCTACTTGTTCACTAAAGCTGTCTTTTGCTCCGAACAGGATGGTTTCTGTTTCGGAAGTTTCAATGGCACGTCCAATAGGATTTTTTAATGGCACAGCTAACCAAAGGTTTTGCGAAGAATCAAATAACAAAATGGAACCTGAAAACAACTGTTTTTTTGCCTCTATAAAATTAGGAATGTGAATAATTGAGGAATTCGTAATACAATCTTGAATAGACGGTTTGGAACATTTAGTTAAAGGTTTTATAATACTTTCATTTAATTTTTCTTGATCAATGAGAGTTCGTATGTAAACAAGATGAATTTTTCGAATAACGGAAATGTCAATTTCCACAAATTCTGCATCATCCATTTGAACGAGGCTTTTTTTCAGAGTTTCTATCGATAATTCTGATTCAGCTATTGATTCAGTAACAAGTTTACTTTCAATTTGTTTTTTTTTCCAAAACATGTACATCCCATCCCTCTTATTGAGAAAACATCGTACTTAAATATTTTATTCATACACATTATTTGCAATTTAATTTTAAAATATACATTAAACGTAGAGGAGCATAACAGGACAAAAAAGTGCATCCAAAGATACAGTTAGCTTTTGACACTTTATAAAAACCTTTAAGGTGAAGAAGGCCTTATCTATTATGGATTGCCGTTTTTCCTCTAGTTGGTACTCAACAATCGGGCGCTTTCTGGTACTGCACCCCAAAAATTAGAGTGAAAAACTAACTTTTGGGGTGATTTTTATGACTAAATATAGTGAAGAATTTAAATTGATGGTGGTTCAAGAATATTTAAGTGGCTCTATAGGATATCGAGCGATAGCGAAGAAGTATGGTATAGGTGATTCTCCATTAAGGAGATGGGTACGTGCTTATAAAGAGTTTGGACGTAACAGCTTATTAGTTAAGAAAACGAAGCAGTTTTATTCTGTTCATTTTAAAATAGATGTATTAAACTTTTTGAAACGAACAGGTGCTTCCTATCAAGATACTGCGATTCACTTTAACTTGAATGATGCAACTTTAGTTGCCAGTTGGTATCATCGGTTTTTAAAAGAAGGGATAGAGTGCCTGCAAAAAAATTCAAAGGGGCGCCCGTCTATGTCTAAGAAACAAAAGTCAACAGCGAATAACCAAGAAAAAACAATGTCACGTGAGGAGCAGCTAGAACGCGAAAATGATCTGCTTCGTTTAGAGGTGGCGTATTTAAAAAAGTTGAAGGCTTTTCGGGAGAATCAAGATGCCTTCCTCGAAAAGCACAAGCTGCCATCGCCTTCGAACTTAAACAAGAAGGATTTCGATTAAAAGATATTTTAAAACAAGTGGATATTCCAGAAGCGACGTATCATTATCATATCAAATTGATGGGGGAAAAGGATCCAGACGTAGAGTGGAAAGTCTTGATTTTAGAGACTTTTGAAAAACATGAAGGTCGATATGGCTACCGCCGAATTCATGCAGAATTAAGAGTGCAAGGACATACAATTAATCATAAAAAGGTACAACGAATCATGAAAAACCTAGGGTTAAAATGTATAAAATTCTTACGTAAATCACGCTATAGATCATACAAAGGAACAGTTGGGAAAGTCGCTAAAAACCTTTTGAATCGTAGATTCAGAACGTCATATGCCCTTCAAAAATTGGTGATTGATGTAACTGAATTTAAATGTACAGATGATGAAAAATTATATTTAAGTCCGATCATGGATTTATATAATGGTGAGATTATTGGGTTTAGTATGTCAAAACGGCCAAGCCTAGATTTTGTGTGAGATTCACTTAAACAAGCACTTCCAATTATTCTAAAGCGTGCTGAATATCGGACAACAATTCATTCCGATCAAGGATGGCACTATCAACACAATACGTGGGTGAAAACATTAAGGCAGAACAGGATTTTTCAAAGCATGTCTTGTAAAGCAACATGCGCAGACAATGCGGCCATAGAGAACTTCTTTAGCTTACTAAAAAATGGGGTAGATTAGTTACAAAACATCCTATCATTGTATCTTTATTATCCATTGCATTCCTTGCAATTCTTACAATTCCGTTCTTCCATATGAATTTGGGGCTACCATCTGATGGAACAGCTAAATCAACGGAAGGGTATGGAGAAGGCTTTAATGCACAATTAGTTGTTGCTGCAAAAGTTAGTAAAGTAACAGAGGAAACACCTCAAGTTATTGGGGAAATAGTGCAAGAAATTAGTGATTTAAAAGATATTAAATCTATATCACCACTTATACCTGGACCTTCAGGAGAAATTTTTATGATTCAAATTACACCAGAGTCCGGACCGGATGATATAGAAACAAAGGATTTGGTAAATCTTATTAGAGACAAATCTAAAGAAACAGAAAAAGAACATGATATTGAATTAATGGTAACAGGTAGCACGGCTATGAACATTGATATATCACAGCAATTGAATGATGCTTTACCATTATTTGCATCCTTGATTGTCGGTCTTGCTTATATACTTTTAGTAATGGTCTTTAGATCACTATTAGTACCGTTAAAAGCTGTTTTAGGTTTCTTGCTTTCTCTAGGAGCAACATTAGGATTTATGGTATTTGTAGTTCAAGATGGACATTTCATTAATTTCTTTGGATTCCCAGCAGAATCCCCAATATTAGCCTTTTTACCTGTTATTACAATAGGGATATTGTTTGGACTAGCTATGGACTATGAAATATTCTTAGTAAGTAAAATGAGAGAGATTTACATGCATACGGGGGATAGTCGTAAAGCTATTTTATATGGAATGAGAGATAGCGGCAGAGTAGTAACTGCTGCGGCTCTAATCATGATGGCAGTATTCTTCGGATTTATGATGAATCCAGATGCGATGATTAAATCAATCGGAATGGCACTAGCATTTGGGGTATTCTTCGATGCTTTTATAGTAAGAATGACAATAGTACCTGCTGTAATGACTCTAATGGGGAAAATAGCATGGTATATTCCGAAGTGGTTAGATAGGATTCTTCCTAATATCGATGTAGAAGGAGAGTCTATTACACATAAAGACAGAAATGAGGAATAGATCAAGGAAACTGCATTGTGCAGCTTTTTTGTTCTAATAAAAAGTATTCCTGTTATAAATGAAGAATGGAAATAGGTATTCCATTAAAGGGCGCTATTCCAGAGTAATTCTAATAGTCCAATTTCTTAATTTAAGGTTAAGAAATTGGACTATTTATATTTATTCACGATGCAAAATAGCGCTTAAAATAGGTGCAAAATAACTCCAAAAATGACACCTTGATTTTACTAGGTTGCTTTCGAGGAGTCAATACTGTTAAGTTATGACCTCTTTTTTTATAAAAAGTTCAATTTTATCATTTCCTTTTCTTAGATGCAGGCTTTACTCTCTTCTTCCTTCTTGGAATTTTCTTACTCTTAATATTTCTAGGTATTTTTCCTGTTGATAATTTTCCATTTAGATAATCTAAAAAATTCGGTGGATATGCAACAAACATAGATGTTTCAATCAAACCACCTGGACGTACTTTGAAAGGATATTTATGATAACAACAACTTTGAAATGTTCGTTGTGACCCGCATATACAAGGATAGGTTAAATAATTCAACACCTTCACTCACTTTCTACTAATTCTCTACTTAACAAATGTTACTTTCCAAATATATTATTTAAAAAATCTTCAGCATTTTCTTTTTCATTCTTTTCAATTAATATACTTAAATCATTTTGCTCGATAATTTTACTTGCTTCTCCGTAGACCTCTTGATCAAATTTACGCTGTTCTTTAATCATCTTCCTATGAACCTTCAAATAATCTAAATACATTTGATAGCGCCCAGAGTCATTCTTAAATATGATGTCATTATCTTTTTGTTTATATTTTTCACCTATTTTGATAGGCTTATTATCTTCATATAATACTCCACAAATAAAAATTGAATCTAATTTCGCATATGAGAAGTTATTCAATTTGAATAAATGTTCGCTTACTTCTTTAACAGAAATCTCATCATCAATATAAAAAGACTCATGCGTTAATATTCCATTTTCCTGCGCTCTATACACCATCATTTGTCCCCTAAAAACTAAACCTTCACTTTTTAAAATCTCTAATACATGCTCAATTTTCTTTGCATTTTCAACATAAAAATCAAAACATAAAACCATTTCATAATCTTTAACATGCTCAAAGTTTAGCTTACGTGTAATTAATTTTTCACAACGCTTCACTGCTTGTAGCTCACCAGCCTGCTCATAAGCATGCAAAGCTTGGTGAAAATTACCGAGTAATTCTAATTTTTTTCCTTCTTCTAGCCAGCGCTCTTTTGTAGATATCTCTGTATTTGCAAAGATTGTTTCAAATGTTGTATTTTCCATTTCGAAGTTTTGGAAAGAATTGGATTCTACAGATTCAATAAAATAAAGTTCATTTATCGTCCTAGAGGCAGCCACATAAACGGAATGTAGATACTGTTTCAATACATGCGACTCAATACGTTGTGCCTTTTCAAAATATGCTAATACGTTGTGACAATAAACCTTTTTATACTGAAGACCTTGGATTTCTGATATCAAGAATACACGCTTTAAACCGCTATCAATGTATTTTTGACGATCTTCATCGGTAGCGAGGACAACAATCACTTCTGCATCTGCATTGATTAAATCTATATATTTCTTTGGAATATCATTGTTAATAATTTTTTTAGGCATAACCGTTTTTCTAATAGCTATTTCACGCTGTACTTCTAAATCTATCACCTTATCTTTTAGATAATTTAAAAAGCTTACAACTTCTTCCCCTGATCTAAAATTTTTATAAATCGAATGGGTATTTCTTTTAATTTGCTGTTCTTTTAAAAGTGTATGAAGATGGTCAATTTGAAAGTTCGAATTTTGTATAGCTTGAAAAGAATCCCCTAATAACATACTATTTTCAGGATGTGCCATAATTTTTAAAAGTGCATTTAATTGCTTTGACGTTAATTCCTGCATTTCATCAAAAATAATAGAAGATATCGCATTAACAGAGCTTTGTAATACTTCATAAGCTATATCATTTAGATCAACATACTGATTTTTACTTAACCAGCTTTCATACATCGTTGCCACAAAATAAATTTGTTTTTTTCTTTGCTTTGCCATAGTCGATGGTAATTGTAAATACTGCTGTTGAGATAATAACTTTTCCTGACTCGCACCTTTAAGTACCGAGTTAATTTCTATATACACATCATTTTCGTCTAGTTCCAATGTGAAATTTTGCTTGTACCATTGCGTAAAATCTGTACGTGTTATTACTGTAAATTTTTTCTTTAAAACGCTTTCCATCAATTGCTGCCAAGACAAAAATTCAATTTGACTAGGTACACCATATTTTTTTAGATATAACTCTTTCGCAGCGTTCATTAAATATTGGGAATGCGTAACGTACACTGTCGGCACATGCAGCTCTTCATGTAATTTTAACTTTCGCAGTGCAATATTCGTCTTACCACTTCCTGCACACCCTTGAACAATACTTAAAGATTTGTTGGCTATGAGACAATTAAATTGCTCTAGGGTGAAAATATCTTCTGTTTCGAAAAGTTGTTTATCATCTAATAACAGTGAAATATATTCGTCTTCTATAACTTCTTCTTGACTAACTACACGTAACTTATTTATTAATTCTTCGTTAGCGTACTTATCGACAAGAATATCTTGATCATCATCTTCATAAGGAGATTGACTCATAACTAAATCTACAAATTGCGTTTCATTTTGCCTTTTAGCCGATTTAATTTGAGTATCATGCACTTCAAAACTTAAATATGTTAGCGTTTGATCTTCGTTAAAAGTGAATAAAATACGGTCTCCAGAATTAACACGGAACTTGTAAATATTCGTTCCTGCAATTTTTCGAATCCAAAATCCTTTAGGGACATCATGAAAAATTTTTGCATCAAGAATCGCAGTTGTAAATTGCTCTAACTTTTTATAAACCGTCTGTTGTTTCTCTATCGGTACATGCTTAAAAAAATCTTTAGCAATTCTCATATTACTGCCCCTTCATAGCTGCTTCTAAATAAGCTTGAGCTGCTTCAACACAACGTTTTTCATAGCCCGTAATCTGAGCCTGTGTCGGTTTTTTATAAGTGTATCGTTTTGTAGGATTAATAGACTGTAAATAATACTTCATAACATTCTCATCACTAGGTTCAATATTCTGCGCTAACAAACTATATCCTAGATGACGCATTGGCTCTAATTTTTTATGTCCTAATTCAAGAGCCGTTTGATATGATTTCACTGAAGCTTCATATTCTTCTAAAATGTATAAAATCTTACCTAAATTGTAGTAAGCCATACTACGCTTTGGCTCTAGTTTAATTGCCTGAATATATGTTTCCTTGGCCTTTTCATAATGACCTGTACGCTTGTACAAAATACCCAAGTCTAGTAATTCTACATATCCTTGATCATTGCTAGAATTTAAAGAGGTATTGACTCTATTTTTATTCCCCAAAAATTCCACGTACATTTGCTCCCCTGCACGAACACCGCCTAATGTAAATCCTTGATTACTATTCATACAACACTTTTTAAACTTCTTACCTGAGCCACAATGGCAAGGCGCGTTTCTTGATACCATAAATTCTATCTTCCTTTACAATTAAAATTATTTCACTCTAACACTAGTTACTATATTCTCATAAAGTAGTAAAACTAGGAATATATTAGATTTTAATTATAAAATTTACCCGCTAAATACTTCTAAATTAATACATTCATTTAACTAAATATGCATATTTAAAGGACTATTACAATCATTTACTAATGGATTTTATAAATTCCCAAAATAATATGTCCAATCGACAACTTAGTTACAAATAAGGTATTAAATATTACTTTTAAGATTTAAAATAAGTTCAACTATATCTAAAATCTATTTTTAAGTATTATATTTATGAACGATTAATCATTGAAGGACGGCTCTAATACTATGATATCTAACCATAACATCCCGAAATATTTTGTACTGACAAAGAATCTTGAATGTACATCACACAATCAATTTAGTGAGGCAATTATGAAATGCCAGTCTTTACTCACACAACAAAAACAATTTATAATTCTAGATTCTTCAAATATGTATACACAGCTCATCCCTGGCGAATTACACCGAAATAGATTTGTTCCTAATTTCGTAGATGAAGATTTCAATGAACCATTCGAAGAATTCTATCTTGTTAAATACACAATCTCAGCTTATGACTTTGATAAATATACATTTATTTGTTGCAACGATATTAATTTCAAAGAGATTTATAGCCAACCTTTAACTAATACAGAAACTTGGTTAGGTTTTTATCAAGCCTTGAGGGATAAACAATTTGAACGATTCACCCAAAAATTTGAAACCTTCCAACTTTTATTATTATCAAGTAGCAATATTGTTGAAGGCATTTTAAGTATCTTATATAGCAATAATGCCATTGAAAATGCATTATTACTTGATCAACATGCATATCCTTTACAGGCTGAAATCCAACGTTTAATTTTAAATAACGATTACATGGATCTTCGAAATAAATTACGTAATGAAGAATTAATTAAACAAAAACAACTTTATAGAAAAAAAAAGGCGCAAGAACGTCGGGCTTCTAGGTATGATAATCCCACATTAGAAGATTTAGCTTCTAATTTTGGAGATATCGAAATTGATCCTGATTCAATTTATGATAGAGATTAAAACTGTTAAGAGCTTAGCCATTCCATATAGGTATGAATAAATGAAAGCCCGAGCTATTATTTACATTGGGTATCTACAAAACAAAAATCCACTTACTTCCACCTAACAAAAGTAGAAAATTCTACTTTTGTTAGGTGGAGTCATTTAATCATCTAAAATACCTCTAGGCAGCTTCAGCTGCTCATCCGTTACGTCATAAAACACAGCAATTTTAATTAGCTTCCCGAATAGTGGCATGGATCTACCCGTTTCATAATAGCTATAAGCAACTGAAGCTATATTTAAAAAATCCACCATTTCAAGCTTCTTGAAACCATAATATTTGCGAAGCGTCTTTAAATTTTCACCAACAAACTCTGTCCCTAATTCATGGCTTCGTATCTTCATCACTCCCTTTTTAATCACCTTGCTCGCAAGGCGACACGATTTTTCTCTAAACTAATATTCCCAAATCCAATTTGAAAAGAGACGTACATATAGTACGCCTCTCTTACTTACATATAGCCTTTCTCCCTTAATGATAAAAATTGACTATCGGACACAATTACATGATCTAACACTTCCACGTCTAATAGCTTACCAGCCTCGACTAAACGTGTAGTTACATTAATATCTTCAGGGCTTGGTGAGCAGTGCCCCGATGGATGGTTATGACTGATTAAAATACTACCAGCGTTCTGTAAAAATGCTGTTTTAAACACTTCTCGTGGTGATACTATAGATGCATTTAATGAACCGATGTGGCATCGGTGAAGAGAAACAATTTCGTTTTTCACAGATAAACATGCGACTAAAAAAATTTCCCTGTCCTCATCTCCAATAAACTTCATGGCAATTTTAGCGAAATCTTCGGGACTACGTACAATATAGTTTTCAAGATTCTCAGATAAATATTTCTTTGGTAATTTACGACGCTCGGCTTTAATTTTTACAATTTCATAAATCGGCTGTAACGACTGATTGTTATTGTTTGTCATGGTATTTCCTCCTTAGATTTTTTCGATTGCTTGAGCCGCAATCACGAAGTCGGAAGGCTGAATTTTTTCCGATTTCTTGGCTATGCCATGCAGCTATTTGCAGCAATCAAAAAGCAAGGAATCGCCCTAGCGATAGCTCAAAAATTTTTGTAGCGTAAGCATGTTTAAACAAAAAATTTTGACGGTCCTTGCTTTTTGAGGTGAAACTCGGATAGCAGTGTGGTAGGCAGAATCTGCCACGCTGCTTGCCGCAAGTTGAACGCAAATGGCAAAGCCCAAGCAAATGATCTTGTTGCTTGAGCGTATGGCGAAAGAAATCGAAAAAATGCTCACAATAAAAGTGACTGCCGTGACAGTCACTTCCGATTTGTCTTTTGTATTAGATTTTGACCTTCGCCTCGTTTGGTATGGCGGCCTTGCCGTAAACGATACAGGAATCTACTCGCTGTTAGGCACTTACAGCGAGTGATTATCGGAACGTTTAATGCCAAAGCGACACGTACCCCTTCACACAAAGCGTTATTTGCTTGTGATGAAGGGGTAATGCAGGCGTTAAATTATAAGTAGTTTTTTATTAATATTTTCATTTTTTTGATTTTTATGACTTCCAACTTGAAAACATACGTTCCCTTTAGTATAGTGGGATTTAATGATTATATGGAGGTACTAAATGACAATTTCTACTACGTTAAGCCAAATAAAATCACTTGAAAAAGACATTTCATCACTGAATACTAAAATATCTAAAGAAAAAGAAAAAGAAGCTAAAGCCTTAGATAAAATTGCAAAAGCTACAAAAAAAATATCTTCAGCCAAAACTACTACCTCACTTAATTCTGCAACTAGAGAGTACCAAAATGCTCAAAAAGATTTAGAAAAATCACGGACTGAACAGGCAAAATTAGCTAAACAATTAGCGACTAAAAATTCAAGCCTTGCTAATAAACAAAAAGCTATATCAACTGCCCAAAGTAAAGAACGGGAAAAACAACAAAAAGAATTAGATACTATCCATCAACAGTTACTTTCAGAATCACAGAATAAATTAGAAGAATTTACAAAGTTCAACATTAATAAGCCTGTTACAAAAGAATATGATGTTTTCATTTCTCACGCATCTGAAGATAAAAAAGATTTTGTTGAGCCTTTAGCAGAGGCTTTAAAAAAAGCTGGCATAAATATTTGGTATGATTCATATGAAATTGGTTGGGGAAATAGCATTCGTCAGAGTATTGACAAAGGGTTAATTAACTCCCGTTTTTGCATAGTTGTCTTATCACCTGACTTCATCCAAAAATATTGGACAAACTATGAATTAAACGGCATATTTCAGAAAGCTTCTGATTCCGATGAAAATATTCTTCTCCCAATTTGGCACCGTGTAACAATGGGTGAAATAAAAAAGCATAATCTTTCTATTGCCGATACAAAGGCAATGAATACTGGAATACATGAAATTCATGAAATTGTAACTGCTTTGGTAAATTTAATAAAACTACCCAATGAAATTAAAGTACAGGAGGACATTTCATGAGCTACCGATTAAATATAGAATCCTTTTTAAACGTTATAACAGGAAAAACCTTCATTAAAAGTTGTGTCCTTTCAGAAGAACAAAAGACACTATTTATACATTTCTATAACTCTTATCTAGAATATCAATTTGATAACCCCGATACCAAAATCACAGAAGATATTTATTTGGATTATTTTGGTACATTCAATAAAATCGAAAAATGGATCGTCCTTGAACCTGCTCGAATTCTACGTGACTTTAAAGAAAGTAATTGTATAGAGATCACATTACCATTCGAAGAAAAGGTATATCATGCGACTGTCGAGCGTAATGAGTTAAATAAGTTTCTAGGATTTGATATTACTCTACTTGATCCCATTGATAAAACTTGGAATGAAAAATTTTCAGACGTCTATGGTTATGGATTAAAAAATGCAAAAAGAACAGCCTTATTTAACTATCTCACTAAATAATTAAATCATTGGAGTGCTTATGGGGAAATTGAGAGAAATTTTGTCCGATAAAGACTTTTGGAAAAATACATGGATTTTACCAAGTGCACTATTTGGTATTTCTGCTTTTTTAACAACATTTATAGAAATTGAAAATGTGCCCTTTAAAAAGATTTGGTTCTTATTAATTTTAGTATTTATTACAATACTATGGTTTCTTTATTCACTAATAAAAAATTATAGATTAAAAGAGACCAGTTTAAATATTGATGGCTCTGAAATTGAAATAAAAGAAGGAGATATTTTTAGTTATCCAAGAAATGTCTATAAAGTGATTGCTTTTAATGAATTTCTAGATACCTGCGTAGACGATAAAATTATTTCGAGTAGATCTTTAAATGGTCAATATTTGAAGAATTTCTGCTCCGATATTGAAGAATTAGACCAAAAGATAAATCAGGACCCTCGCATGCAATCCAAAATTATTGAAAGAAATGTGGAACGTCCTTTAGGTGGTAAAAACACTCGCTATCAATTAGGATCTATCTACAAAGAAATGGACTTCTTTCTCGTTGCATTTTCGAAATTTGATGATGAAAACAAAGCAGGTTTAAAGCTTCATGAATATGCTAATTGTTTAATTAACTTCTGGAATGAAGTTAATAATTTATATTCTCAACACGAAGTAGTAGTGCCTCTACTTGGTTCTGGAATTACACGGCATAAAGATTTCGATGCTACATCTCATCAATTATTAGAAGTCATGCTTTGGACTTTTAAAATTAGTAAAGTAAAATTTCGTGAACCTGCCAAAATCACGATTGTTCTCCATAAATCACATTACGAAAAGATTAACTTTTATAAATTAAAGGAGTTTGAAAAAAATGGCTTATAGAAACGGTGTTTATGCAGCCTTTGATGGTCAAGGTACTACTAATCCTACACAGTCCGATATAAAATACTATAACTTACTAAAATCTTGGGCTAGTGGAGAAAACTTCAGTTATATTGACAGTCATCAAAAAACACGTTCAGTTCGAGATTCTAGTCAAGCTGAAACATTAAAAAGGGTATTACGTGAGCGTTTAAGTAATTCCAAAGTTATGCTTTTAATTCTTTCAGAGGATTCTAATTATGATCGTGGCTTTTTAAATTATGAAATTGAACAAGCACTAGATACTTATAAACTACCATTAATCGTAGCTTATACTAATATTCCTCCTGCTATTGAACAACAATGGTCAACATTAGAAAAACGTTGGCCTAGAGCCCTAAGTGAACGTTTGAACAATTATAATAGTGACAAAACATTATCTGTTCTACACATCCCTTTCGCTAAACAAGATATCATTTCTGCACTTTCATCCATGACCATCCATAATAAAGTCTATTTAGGAAAAAAGTTAGTTTTAAAATAAATAACTACTAAATAAAAAATCGTAGCGAAAATATTAATAATTTTGATTCGCTACAATTTTATTTAATGGAATCTAATTTCATTTTTTTAGGTGAATCATTTAATAGTCCTTTTTCCAATTCAATATAGCTTTTAATTTTTCTACCCTGTATATGTTCGATTCGAGTTCTTTCCCCCTCCAACACCGCCTTAAACTGTTGCAACTCATCCTTCCCATACATATATGCCTTCACCGTCTGATTTTCAGATGCAGCTGCATGGAGAAACGAAGCTTTCGCCTCCTTCACTTCACTAAATCCAACAATCGGTGCATCCGTTTTCTTATGGTACAGCTCGATAATGGACTTAGGCATGTGTACTTCACGTAGCGCAAACTGTTCAGAAAAACTCTCGTACATCACCGCAGTTGTTGGGTGCCGATCAATCACATTCATCAGTAAAATTGTCTTTTCCTTTAGCATCACTCCGCTAATTGCCTCCCCTCGTTCGTCCATCAAATACTTCGTGTAACGGTCATACTTAGCAATTTCAAAACCATTGTAACGTGCATCAAAAACTTCAATCGCAATTTTTGGCGATTTTACATAAGAAAGGGCTGGTAAATGTTTCGTCAACTGCTCAAAGGAAACTTTGCTCTCTAATTTTGGTTCCTGAACAATTTGTTCTAATTGCTCATATAGTTGTGGGCGCAGCACAATATCTAATGTAGCTAACGTTTTTTCAAGAGTCGCCTGAATCTCAAATAATGCCTTGCGCATTAATTCCGTATCTTTTGCCCACATTGCAATATAACCTAGTGAAAAATGGCTTGTATCAAATCCTAAATACGCCATAGTCGCACAAGCAACGGCTTCTGCTTGCGCTTCTTTATGTGCACGTGTAGCTTCACGATATTCGCCACTACGCCCGTGCAGCTGAGCATGCGCAAATTCATGAATTAGCGTACTTAGTTTAGCAACAGGATTTTCTTCACTCGCATTAATAATAATTTCATTAGTTGATGGCACAAAATAACCACGTCCACTTTCTTTAATGGAATACGCCTTTTCTGCAATCTGTAATGGCTTAAACTGATTCAAATAGCTTTTAATATTCGTATATAAGCTTTCGGCATCTTCATCCGTTTGAAATCGCTCGTTAACGAAATCCCTCGTCACCTTCAATGGTTCTCCTGCCGTTTGTGCAATATCAAACACCGTTACCCATTTATACCGAACTAAGACGTTCTCCATCTTCAGCTCGCCGTTTTCATAAACGGGTTGCTTTGTTTTCGGGTCGAGTACTGGCTGCTGTTCAAAAATAGGGGCGCGAATTTGAATCCCCTTCTGCCCTTTTTGCACATAACGCTCATGCTTTTTCCATGCTTGAAAGCCAGCAACATAAGTAGCTTTCGGATTTTGCATAAAAATGAGGATTTGGTTATCTACCGAATACTGGCGCATACTTGCCATGAAAGTTAAATACCGCTTAAATTCAGCTTGGTTTGCAAATTGCGTAAGCTGTTCTTCGAGCTTTGTCGTAAGCTCTTTTGTTCGTTCCTCATATAAAGGCATTACGCCTCACCTCGCTTTTGATATAAAGGTACATAACGCTGTTCGTTTTCAAAGGACACTTCTAAATACGCAACAATGTCGTATGAAAGTAAATCTGGCACTTCTACAATCGTCAGTAAATCACGCTTATCACGGTAAATCGGCTTATCGCTAAACTCAACTTCTTCACGTCGATACATTTTTCTAACCCCCTTCTTCTTTTCAAAAGTAGAAATTTCTACTTTTGAAATGTATATATTTATACTTTTGTTATTTATACTTTTACCAAGTGTATTTTATTTACTAAGCTTTATCACTGCACCTTCCACTCGCTTACCGTCCTCATCTAGTTCATACAAAGTGATGTTTTCTTTATCTTCTTGCTCAATCTCATACTGGTAAGCAAGCTGTTTCTCACCGTTTTTAGTTGTATAAAGATTTAAAATCTCATCTTCAACCGACCATTCAAATGAATTATTGAACACACCCATTTCAACTAACACAGTATCATTGTCATTAAAGGTAACTATGCCTCCACCACCTGAAGATTCGGTGCCAGTCCATTCACCAAGTAAATCACTTTGACTATCCCCACACCCTGCTAATAAAAACGTTAATAATAAAATAGGCAACACACGCATCCACTTCATCATCTTAGCCTCCTATCTATTTTAAAAGTCGCATCATCGAAATACGAGTTGCTGACTTACCAAGAGAAATCCCACCTTTTGCACCTCCACTTGAATACCACATAGAGCGAAGTACACTAGGCCCACGAATAATTAACACACCACAACCTATAATTAACATGAAATCATACCAACTATTAAAATTAGCGAGTAACTGGACAATGGCTGCCATGAGTAGCACTTGCGTAACGATACTAACAATCTGGCTTAAAAATTCACGCCACCATACTTCACTAAAATCATAGTTTTCAGTCGCAATAGTAATCGCTGCAAAGACGCTAAAAATCTCTAAAATGATAAGGTCCACATGATACACGCAAATTTTGAACGTGAACACGATAAACACAACGACTAAAAATAGTAACAGTAACGTAATTGCCATCGTGCCCGATCCAAACACATCTACAACCATGGAAGATTCAATTGAATTCGTAATAATGTCTGAGGAGCTGCCAGCAATTTCAACAAACATATATTCCATTAACGGGTACAAAATTTCTTTCACAACAAAATACAAAATGACCGGTAATAAAAACACCATGACACTTGCCTTTAATGCACTAACGATAATTTCAGCAATATTACTTTCATTATTGGTCGCTTCATTTAGCATGGCGTTCAATATTCTAAACAGCACAATCGCCACAAGTAACACACCGCCAAAAACAGCAAAAATGCGATACACATCTAAAAACAAGCCACTGAGGGCTTCATGGTTAAAGAGTACCTCTGCTAAAAACTTAAAGACAGCTGTTAGTAAATCATTTAACCATTCATCAATCATATTCATAACTTTCTCTTTTATATCAAACAACTGGGAGCCCTCCTTTTAACGAAGCTCTATGCACAGCTATTGTTTTTCTAAATCAATTTCTCCCTGTAATTCCTCCATTGCACTTTCAAATGTGACCTCCTGCTCCACGACTTCAAAGCCGAAAAATTCCTTCTCCAACTGTTCCTGCTCGGTTTGTTTGGCAACTGCCTTTTTCGCAATATCTTCTTCAAATGCTTGCTGGGCGAGCGTTAGCTTTTGTAGTTGCTCTGCTGACGGCTTTGCATGATAGCCAAACTGACTGACCTCGTATTTTTCCGTCACACCAGGGAACAATTGAAACTGAAAGGCTTTCTTTACTTGAATGGGTGGCTTATGCTGAAATAAAATGATGCCCATATTAGCCGGCATTTGCATAATTTCACCTGCTGTCATTAAATCACGTGCAGCAAAGCTCTCATTTTCGCTCATGCTACTTGTCCGATTCTCCTTACCATATTGTTTCGATTCAGATTCCGTATCTACTTTAACAGTCGTTTTATCAAGTAGATCTTTAAAATAAGTAGCTGTTGTACGATTGGCAGCGTTCAAGCATAATTTAATCCCACAGTTCCCTAAAATGGACTCCGCCTTTTTATCACCGTAACGATCTTGAAGCTGCGAAATTGTTTGAATAATCGTAGCGACACTAATGCCGTAACCACGACACGTTGCTAAAAATTCCTCGTAATTATCAAATTTCCCGAGATTGACAAACTCATCTAAAATAAAGTTCACATTCCGTGGCAATTTCGCATGGTGTAGTGCTGCTAGCTCGTACAGTTCATTAAATAACTGACTAAAGAACAAGTTCACTAAGCTCTGCCACGACTGGTCCATCAATGGAATAATCACATACAGCATCATTTTCTTCTGTCCGATATCCATCAAATGAAAATCACTGAAGCTCGTAAATTCAGCCACTTCGCTATCAATATAATCAGAAATGGTCGTAAGGAGCGACACAATAATACTGCCCTGCATTTCCTGCTTCGCTTTTTTATAACCAAGTTCGTAAGCTCGTCTTGCTGGATGCTTAAAATCAAGCTGTAAAAACTGCTTGTCGAGGTCACTATCCCCGTGACCATCCTCGGTATCAAATGTTTGTAAAAACTCTAATAATCCACGCATATTACGGTGCTTCGGCTCTAACTCATGGATGGCGTATAAAATGAGTGCTTTCAGAAGTGCACGCTGCGAGTAGTACCATACATCTCGCTTACCGTCCTTATTTGCACTATCAACCATCTTCGTCGCAACCGTGGTCGCCTGCGTTTCCTTTCGTACATAATCAAGCGGATTATGTCGATCGCTCGCCTGCATGTTCATAAAATTAATGACATGTACTTCGTAGCCTTGTGCCTCTTTAATCGCTGCCGTTTTCTCGTACACCTCAGCCTTGGGATCTGTTATAACAATGCTATTTTCGGTTTCATATAACACATTCGTGATGACAAAGGACTGCGTTTTATAGCTCCCGGGACCACCAACAACCATAATATTTCGGTTCGGCTTTGATTCATTTGGCTGAATTAACACTTTTTTATTGTAAATACCTAAAATGGTGCCGTTCATTTTATCAGATCCTTTTCACTTATAAAACAAGAGCTTAGTATGGTAAAATTTAGATAAATATATTTTAAGGAGCCAACGTGCTTGGGTGCCTTAGCAGCTGTCTATTTACTTTCTTTAGGTATAACTGTGGTTTCTACATTAAAAATGAATCAGGTGGTGGTTAACATGAAAAATATCTTTAGCTTTACTACGCTAGCAACAATCAGCAATCAGTTAACATCCCTACTTGGCTCAGCCTTAGTAACAGTTGCTTTGGCTCCTTAAGTTATATTTTTGTATCACGATTCTTAAGTGACTGCAAAAACGTTTCACGTACATCCTTCTCTGATTTTGCGATAAAATTGCCATCTAATATTTCCTTTTCCTTTGCCCAACGTGCTGAGCCGTGATAGGCATTTTTCTCATGAATGTTCCAGCCGTCCTTTTTGGTTTTACGTCTGATTTGAAGAATAGCACTGTAAAACAAATTGAGCACAGTTAAAATGAGAAACAATGGATTTTTAGCTGCCATGTAGCCTTGAATTGTTTGCACGGGATGAAAAAAGAGCTCCTTTAGACTCGTAAACATCGCATCTGTCGTAATCTCAAGCTTCAATTCACCAAGCAACAAAATGAAATCAATAAGCACGACTATAACGACTTCAAAGACTAGAAAGCTGACAATAAACCAGAGAAATTTTTTCATACACCGTCCACCTCTGTCATATTGCCAATGACCTTAAACTCCCCAAGGATAAACTGCTCCTGCTCTTTTAAAACTTGGACTTTATACAGCTGACTGCCGTGATTGACAAGTGCCCCATCTAAAAAATAGTTGGTCGTTGTGTACACTAAAAATGTATGAGGTGCTTTTGGATTTAAATAAATTTGTACATCTTCTACTTCATTTTTCATCGTAACGACAGGCGGTGAAAGAGAAGAAGCACCTTTCAATTTATTCAGTACATCTAATGCAACTAAATTGGACAGTTCTTGAAATCGAGTGACATACGAATCATTGTCATAGTTCAAATAAACGTGAAAAGTTTCCTCTACAAATGCCAATTCCTCACCTGTCACTTGTAAACCTGTGACAGCAGAAAGTTCTTCATTTTTCAATGCTAATGCTGCTAATTCATCATTTTTTTGCCCAATCTTTTCTTTCAACGCCTGCTTATCACCTACAAGAACAACTAACGAACCAGCTAATATCAAAATAATTAAACCTAAAATGCCCATGACAATCCCCTGCTTCATCCTTCCTCACCTCCTGAAAAATCCACAACACGCCCATAGCCATATAAATGTTCTTGCCAATACGGATCGTTTATATTTGTAAAGCCAATTCCACTACCATTGGCATCAAACATTTTGCCGTTCCCGACATACATTCCTAAGTGCGTCACAGGTCTGCCAGCATTGTACGTGCCTGTAAAAAAGATAAAGTCTCCTGGTTGCAATTCATCGGCTGTTATTTTTTGCGACACATTATATTGTTCCTGAGCTGTCCGTGGTAAATTAACGCCGATTTTACGAAATGCCCACATCATTAACCCCGAGCAATCAAAGGAAGTCGTTGGACTCATGCCGCCAAATGTGTACGGATACCCATCAAACTGAACCATCGTTTCGTAAACAACTTGAAAATCAGCAGAAGCATTGGTTAAATCAATAACTTCACCTTCACGCATCGTCCCTACATAACGCTTTACATGAGCAACATATTCGGGATCTCCGTAACTTTTCCAGCCGAGCTTTATTGCTTGCTGACGAGAGAACACCTGTACCAACGTTTCTGAATGTTTACCACCGTTCACTGCAACAAAGTCCATATAACCAGTGCCGTAGTTATAACTTTGAATCGCTGTATCTAGATCTACTCCTAAATGCTCCATTTTCGTAATAACCTTTTCAAAGTGAGCGACACCAACTTCAATTGAATACAATGGGTCAGTAATAGTATTCGGGGGCAAACCAATAGACTCACTCGATTGCATTACATCAAGTGACATATTCCCGCCACTTTCCTGCATCATAATGGCAAGTACCAATGCTGTATGCTCTTCTAACCCATATACTAAAAGTGCATCGTGCACGATTTCTTCGTACTGCAAAACGGCTGGCGGCAATTGTTTGCCAATCGTATATTCCCCTGGAGGTGGCTTAGGCTGATCAGCAAATAAAATTAACAGCAAGAAGAATAAGAAAAGAAACGGTGCAAAAATAAACCAAATCAACTTCCGACCATTCTGTGAAAATAAAAGCTTCGCCATTAACAATTTCATCGACTCAGCCCTCCCTCAATTTTTTAATCTTCTCCTCCAATTCTTGAATTTTTGTCTGTTGCACCTTCAATTGATCGGCCTTGTTCGCTGAATTCTCAGACTGAAGGGCTGTTAGCTTTTTCTTAACTACCACAAGTTCACTTTCAGCCTGCGAGAGTTCAATAGCTCGCTTTAATTCAGCATCCTGCGTCTTATTAAGTACTTCCCGAGCACCTGCCATATCCCCGTTTTTTACGAATGCTTGCCCCATACGCTTTAATGTCTGTTCGTCCGAAATAAACGGTAAATCTGCTGACATTTGTGCCACATCATAGCTAACAATTGACTTCTCCTGTGCTAACTTTTGCGTATAGATAGACTCATCAGCAGAGATTGTTAAATCTAGCAAGCTTTTTTCCTTACCTTCGTTATATAAAGCCGTAATGATTGTTTCTAAGATCGCTGGCTCCGTTTCTAATGCTAACTGCCATTCTTTTTTGTCCACTAGCTTTTCAGCAACTTCGGTGGGTGATCTACCTAGCTCTAAAAATAACGGAATAGCTTCTTCAAATTGTCCAGCCACAAACAAAGCATCTGCCTCTTGAATAAGCTGCTCCTCCTCATAATCAGCTGTTAATGACTGAATCGCTACTGCTTGCTGTTTATTGGCATCCTGCTTTACAAACCCGATACCAACCAAGCCAAGTAACGCTGTTAAAACAACACCTAAAATCATACGAGAGCGCCATTTCTTACGTTCAGCTGTTTGAGTTTGTACGGTATGATACGCTACGAAATCATAAGCTTCGGTCAATAAAAGCTGCATATCTTCAATCGTTTGTGCTTGTAAAATTGAGTGCACTAGATGATTAGCCCGCTTTGCTAAATGCTCTGGTTGCTCTAAACATTTTTCGTATGGTTGATTCGTTAAAATCGTTAAGACCAGTGCCTTATAGCGTTGCAAATGTGTATGTTTTCCTTCACGTGGCATTTGCTGATTAGCTCGGTAGCCGTAACGAATCGTTGACATCGGATGATAATAAACCGTTGCTGGGTGCAAACTGACGAAATTTTGAGTCTTCGTCACTATCTCATCAAGTAAAATCGCCTGAGCAATGGCAAGCTTCACAACGTAATCTTCATGTTTAATTGCTGCAACAGGCTTCAAGTGCTCTACAAAATAAAAGGTCATTACGACATGCCCTTCGTTCTCCTCAATACTTCGAAATGACAGAAACGTATCTATCTGTGTCTCACGTAAAAACTGTTCGACTTCTTCTAACCGATCGTAACTAAATTCATTGCGGTGGATCGTAAATTGGGCTAGTTCACGTGTTATTTTTATACTGCCAAATGAAAAATTATAAATCCTGGTCACACTCACACTAGCACCCCCTAACGATTTAAAATAAATAGTTCCCTCTAAAAGTCATTAGTATCAATAGATTAATGAGTTAACTGAACAAACTAACAATATTTATACTTTTGTCAGGTAGAAAATTCTACTTTTCAAAGTTCCTCATCTCCAATGCCTCTTGTCGTTCGAGCTCTGTCATGCGAATACGCTCCTCATAATTTGGTGTGATAGCTGCACTGACCTCATATAGCTCCTCATAACGCGCTGGATCTTTTAATCGTAGTTCTTCTTCTGTCAGCTCCACCCGCATAAACGCTCGCTGTGTACCATGGATAATGAGTGCCTCACCTTGCTTACGACGTTCTAATAATTTCTTTTCTTTTTCACTAAAGGCCATGCGTAGCTTTTCAGTAATATCATCAACGCCCTTATTATCAAGACCGAAAAAAACTTTCGTATAACTATTCCCAATGACAGCCTCACCAACATTTTGACCATTGGCCATCTTCCCATCAAGCACATCTTGAATTTGTTGCGTACCAGCAATTGCACCCGCATTGTATTTCCGAAATCGCTTATATGCCTGGTAAAAGAAACTCGCTGCATCTGGATTTTGTGTTAAGAAATGAAACTCATCAACAAATAGCTTTACATTTTCACGTGTATTTTCCGTAATGTTATCCCACAAATAACTAAATGTATTTAAATATGCTGCCCCTTGTACATCAGCCTCATTTTGCAATGGCTTTAAATCAAACGATAAAAGGTCACTTTGTAAATTAATATTCGTATGCCCATTAAAAATTGTTTTACTACCATTCACATAGCTCTCCAAAATGTAATGAAAATCCTCAATCCGTGCGTACCGGTCAACGTCACGCGCCTTTAAAGCAGCAATTGCCTCATATACGTCAGATAAAATCGGGTACGCTGTGCTGGGAATCTCTCGAAAGCTCGTGTACTTCAAAATCCCTGCATCACGGTACACTTCACGTAACACCGCATCTAAAATCGCTTTTTCCACCTGTGTAATGTCTTGCTTCAATACTTGAAAGAAACCGAGAAGACGCTGAATTTTATCTTTTAAAACCATATCCAAATCAACAGGTCCCTCGTCCATGACTTGCTCAGAAAACACTTCTAACGGGTTAATTTTTGTACTCGAATTACTGCTTAAATGGACAACTGTTCCGCCTAAATACTCGACGATGTTCGTATATTCATTTTCGGGATCAATAATAAACACTTTCACGCCCCGAGCAAAATAACGTAAAATCTTCTGTACCATATAAGTGGTCTTACCGACACCACTCGTTCCAATGACAACCATATTTTGATTAAGCGTATTTTTACGGTCCAAATAATCAATCGCAATTAAGCTACCCGTATCTTTGTTCACGCCTTCTACATCACTTCGTGGATTAATCGTTAAAATCTCGGCATCATCAAATGGAAACATACTACTGGCTGCCTCCGTATTGGACTGCTTATACGTGTAATCTCCAAGCAGATTTTCTAAAATCGGCATCACACTCCAAAATGTTTGGTACATTGCCTTAATCGGGGTCATTGCCTTTAACTGCAATTTCACGAGCGTATTATGAACAGAATCACTTAGAGCATTCAGTTCATCTAGCGACTTCGCCTGCAAATAAATATATGTGTACTGATAAATGTAACTCGACTCATTTTCAAGAAACTTCATCAGTTGATGCTCAGCTGCTTCAACTTGCTTTTCGAGCTGACGTTTTTTTAGCGGATCAAATGTCTTCAATACCTCAGCCTGCTTATTTTTAATCGTCTTATTATAGTGCTCGACCATTTTCGTCGAATTGGACGATTCTAAAAATTGTACAATCGTAATATTGCCCTTCTTACGTTTCAGCTCTGATAACCAGTTGCCGTAACGACTTTTTGGGTAATCAATAATCGCAATGACACGAATAAAATTATCACCCGACTCAATATGGTCGGCACATTCCTCCCATGAAAACGGATAAATCATATCTAAGCTCGACCCATCCAGTACGTCACTAAGTGCTTGTTCCTTTTCCACGTGTGGCTGCTGTCGTCGTTTAAACATGCTCTCACCTCCTAGTGATTGGAGAAATTGAGTAAGTGCTGTAACACCTTACGACACTCCTTTGCTGTTAGCTGCCGAGCCTCTACATCATACGTACTCAGTGCATTTTCTAGTTGCCGGATGAACAATAATACCTTTTCTTCTAAATGAATCGCCGTTTGCTCAAGTGACGCTAAATGCTTTTTCGGTATTTTCTCATGCAGCACGACAATATGTGTCTTTGTCGTCATTTCCTGTGAAGACGCAACGCCAGAAAATGTATCTACATAGCTCGCAATGAGTGCTAGCTTTGCTTCATTTTCAGGTTCCTCCTCTAATACGGTTAAATAGCGATGCTGCCAAAATAAAATATAATCACTAAAATCAACGGGCATCGTAATATCAAGGTATTGCTGCACTTCCTCACTATTTTCACCGAGCGTCGACATTAAAAAGGCATTAAACTCATCAAAAACATCCTCTTGCTCGGTCGTTGTGAGTAAATCTAAATTAATACCCGTCACTTTCAGCAACACAACTAAATAGCCTCGTTTTGTCACGAGAAAATCATTATACTGTGCTGCAATGAGCGACATGTCTTGTAGGCTCTGCTTGCCTTTATCGAGCGTTTTCGGCTCATCATCAAATACATAATCATCTATTGGCTTTTTCTTAGAACCGAACAACTTTTCCCACAAACTGATCACCGCCTTACTTTAAAAAGCGATCTTTTTTCTTCCTTATATAAAAGAGCTTTTGTCTACTCGTAAATTGATTGCGTAGCTTTATATAATCCTGAAATCGAATATTTGGTCGATGGCGAATCGGTCGAGAAGACAAGAAAGCTAAAAGTATAATGAGCACAATCAGTAATAGCATGAATTTAAACAGCATGAGCCACACATTATGCGGTGGCAAAGCAATAATAATAAGACCGATGACAATCGGTGGCACTAAATACAGCAGTAATTCCTTCAACGTAATTCCTAGAAAAATCCCGTAACCCGACTCTACATTTTCGGGGAAAACAAACTTTTTTCCTTTATGCTCTGCCACTTTACACACCTCGCAAAAGTAGAAATTTCTACTTTTGTTAAATAGTTTTTTCTACTTATTAAATATCTACTTACGTGAATAATGAATAAACCCAGGGCAGTAACCAAATAATCACTGCTGCTAACGCAACGAGTGCACATACACGCCCGACACTTTTAAATACCTCGTTCTTCTCATGCGGATCATCTGCTGATGGCATGCGCTTGATAATAATAAATAAAGCTGCACAAATTCCGACTAAGACCACAAGCGCTGTTAAAATACCTTTAACGACATTGGCTGCATTTGTGAGCTTAGCTTGGACTTGTCCAGCTGAGGCAAAAACGATTTCGGGTGTTGTGAAATAACAAACGACGATGACCAAAGCTGCTCCCAATACTAAGCTCGTTGCTTTCATGTTATTTGTCATACGCAAACCTACTTTCACTATTCATTTCTCTATTATTCATCACGCTCTACCTCTAAAGATGGCGCTAGCGCACGCTCCTTTTCTACTTGCTTCATTGCCTCTAGCTGTATTTTCGCTTGCTGCTCAGTTTCAAATGAAGGGGACAGTTGCTCTAGCTCCCCGTGCTTTAATCGTCCAATAAAAATGGCACGCTGCTTTCGTTCATGATCCAGCGTTTCAAATAACTGAAGCTTTTCCTCATAGCGCCGAACAGCTCGCTCTAATTCAATCCCGTATACGCTTAAAAATCCTTCTAAAAAACTGGCTCCGATAAAGGACAATTCATTAGTAATAAGCCCGCCCTTTACACGAATCGTCGTTACATCTACTTGCTCGACACGGTTAGCATCAGCTACATTGCCTTGCTGTAAAAAATATTGCCGTAAAACAAGTGGCTTCACCTCGACAGAAGAAGCCACTTCCTCTGCAAGTTGCTTACGAATCTTCGAAAGTGGTTGCCCCTTCACTGGCTCACTCACCCCCACTTGCCCGTCATGTACAAATTCAGTCGCTCGCTTACTACTTAACCAACGTTCCGTAATCAGCGCTATCACCTACTTTCGTACCTTTAATAACCGTATTTTCCCGTTCTACCCAAGAATAAGCGGATATATAGTGGAATTTAAAGAAACAGACATTTTTGTTACAGTTGTAATGGAATTGTCATTAAAATGCTTTATAATATGAAAAATCGAAAGCAAGTTTGTCACGACGAAAAAAAAATTGCGTGGAGTAGTGTAGATATGAGTTAGTACAATTAAAATAATGTATATTAATAGATGGCAACCATACCCTACACAAAGAAATTCGACGTCTTTATATAAAAAAACCATATACAAAGAATCTCGTCCAAACCTTTTCCATATTTATAAAGAAATTATTTTTAGTTAACCAGTTAACCTCAATAATATAAGTGTTTTAAAGTTAACCTAAAAAGCAAAATCCTTTTCAAACGTATCCAAATTTGATTTTACAACCAATAGTCCATCTCAATTCGTTTAAAAGCTCCTTTACTGCGCCCTATTTTCCGAAAAACTATCATAAACTCGCACAAAATAGAATAGGAAAAGATAGAGAAGCATAAATTTCCTGAAAAATAAAGTGGCACTGAAAAGAAAAGCATTGAAAATTTTAGCGCAGAATAGGAGCGAATCGCGTATGGAACAAACGATTTCAATAGAGCAGCGTATACAGGAGGTGCTGATGAATGATCCACTGTTTGAAGTCATCAGGGAAACGCCAACCGAGCAGCTCTTTTTATCAGAACCTTATCTAAATGAATTAATCGAAAAGAAATACTACTCAACACCAGAAATCGCAAGCTGGTTTGATGTAACGGATGCCCAGCTTCGATATTACATCAAACCATTTGAAGAATACCTATTTAATGGACAAGCATCAAATCCAACGACCGCAACCCTCATTCGATTGAACTTCCCGGCAATACTGAAATTACGCATGATTCTACTATTAAAAGAGGAATATCGGGTAAAAGGCTTGAAGCGACTATTACGTATTAACGAAGATGGCCATATCATTAAACAAGTACCAGCTGCATCCACTGAAATCGCTGCACCAAATGAGGTTGAAAAGAAACTACAAGGAATGAACCACGCCCTCGCGCAAATCATGCAGACCGGCTTATTTCAGATCGAGCAAGATGAGCAGACCGAAGAAATGAAAATCACTTTAAATGAGGCGTTTCTCCAACAAAAAATAAAGGCTCTTCCTTCCGAATCTTCGCAAAAAATCGAAAAGCTGCAATCAAAAACGGAACAGCTAGAGCAGAAAAATAAAGAATTAAATGAAAAAGTAGAGGAGTTCCTTCAATCAAATAAAGAAGACATCGCCATCAAAATCCGAGAAAAACATATCGAACGAAATGTTTTAAACCACCTTGAAAATGAAGCACTCACAGAATATGCGACCACAAAAGGACGGCAAATCTTCCGAAAACTTTTCCATTCTACGCAAATCGAAATCGAGAAAAAGCAATACATCGCAGCCTATATAGAAGAGCATTTCCCTGAGCAATTAAGGCAGGCACTTCATCAGTATCATGAGCGGGTAGTGGAATGAATGGCAAACGTCAAAACGCTTCCTTTACATTAGGAAGCGTTTTTGAAATGAAACAGATTGATTTTTTAATTCACTAGGTCAATTTATTGATTATACTTTTTCCTCCTCTATATACATGAGACTTGTCACAACCCATGTTTTTCGTTCCAATTCATCTCCCTTTTTCGCTTGGCATAGGTCCCCATAAATTTTTTCACCATTTTCAATTAATTGTTTTAGCATCGAATAGCCCTCCCTTTAGTTTGTAGCCTCAGTATAAAAAAAAGAATCTTCTATACACAATTTGCAGAAATGACGCTTTTGTTTACAAAAACCACCGTTTTTGCATCGTTTTAGTCCTTGCTGAACGTGAATACCAGGAAAAATTGCAGACCCAGCTCGATACCTACAATGCCCGTATTCTGGAATTGCAAGCTGAGAACGATCGCATCCGTGGCACATATGAAACTCGCTTAGAAGAGCTTTTGAAAAATAACGAAAATAAGAAGTAAAAATTAGGAGGACTCGTACATGAAATCAACTGGCATCGTTCGAAAAGTCGATGAATTAGGGCGTATTGTTATCCCAAGAGAGCTACGAAGAACACTGGAAATCAACGAGAAGGACCCTGTTGAAATCTTTATAGATGGTGAGGAAATCATTTTACGAAAGTTTGTTTCCAATACTGCGTGTATTGTGACCGGGGAAATTACAACTGAGAGCTTCACATTGTTTAATAACATCACACTCTCGCCAAAAGGTGCAGAGATTTTGTTGGGTACATTGGAGAAAAAGTAGTTCAATAGAAAAAATACACACCCAATACCAACCTTGGAACTGGAGAGTATTGTAGGACCATGTGTAGTTGAAAAAAATGTTCCCAAATGAAAGTTTGGAAACAAACTTAAAAGCGACAAACGTTGATTTAACAGCGTTTGTCACTTTTTTATGGAACATTCTTTATACAACATTTTATGCAGTTTGATTAAAATTCAGTCATAACAAGGGTTTGCCGGCATTTTTTGTTTAATGGAAATTACTTGAAGTGTTTTTGCTCATTTAGAGTAAAGTATTATAAAGAATCTTAATATAAATTTGTAATTTGTTTAGACCAGGTAGTTCAAATTTCGGAATTGGCTTTCTTTTCTCCCATCAAGGACCCCCGAATCTAGGAAGTAGGGTGCTAATCCAATAACAACAATGTTTCGGAGTGTTTTCGGAAGGGCTACTAAAAGGGGTTAGGTGAGGAATCAAAGCACCAAAGCACTTATTCGCTAGGCTATGTAGTTTGCGCAAATTTCTTGGATGTTGTTTTTACCTTAGGTTCGTTTGTGAACTTCCTACTCTAAACTTATCTATACCATAACCAGCCAGAGCAGCAACAAACCCAGGTATGACCCATCCTAGTCCCTGTTCAAAAAACGGAGCTACTCCAAGCCATTGGGTTAAGATATCAAGTTTATAACCAAGACTAGTCAAGACCTGATATAATGCATAAATGGAGGTCACAAAAACTGAAAGCCGATACATCATCTTACTTCCGCCTCCAAAATGTTGGAATAAAGAAAGCATAACCAAGACAATGGAGATTGGGTAAATGAACACCAATAAAGGTGTTGCTAATTTCAGAATTGAATTTAACCCCAAATTAGATACCAACAAGCCTACCAATACAAAAATAGCGACATACGACTGGTATGTTATCTTTGGAAAAATTCCGTTGAAGAATCTCGAACATGCATTAATCAAACCTACACATGTTGTTAGACATGCAAGTATGACAATTAAACCGAACAGAAGACCACCACCGCTTGCAAACAGTATATTAGCTGCTACAGCTAATATTTCTGCCCCATTTTTAAAGTCTTTATCCGCTGGTATAAACCTTCCAATCCATCCTAGGGAGAAATAAACAATGGTCAGTCCAAGACCAGCTAATAGAGCAGCTCCAAATGTCCCTTTAACCAATTCTGTCTTAGATTTTGCACCTTTATCTTTTAAGGCATTAATGACGACGATTCCGAACGCCAACGCTGCGACAGCATCCATTGTGAAATAACCTTCTAAGAACCCATTGACAAATGGGGATGATGCATATTTTCCTTTCGCCGGTGAGGAATTATTATCGAATTTAATAAAAGCCTGGATAACAAGCATAGTTAAAACGAGTAATAAAAAGGGTGTTAAAACCTGACCGATACGATCAACGATTTTTTTTGGATTTAAGCTAATATAATATGTAATGCTGAAAAATATTAAAGAGAATATAACTAACGTGAGCCAACTATCAATATGAAACATTTGTTTGTAACCCAATTCATAAGCAACATTAGAAGCTCTTGGTATACCATAAAAAGCCCCGATAGACATATAGATGATAATCGCAAAAACCATACCGAACACTTTATGCACCTGGTTACCCATAGATACCAACCCACCATCAGATAAGGCGACAGCCATGATTGCCATGAATGGCAGTAGTACACCTGTGATGAGAAAACCAGCAATCGCTGGTCCAAAGTTGCTCCCGGATTCTAAACCAAGAAGTGGTGGAAAAATAAGATTTCCAGCCCCGAAAAATAAAGAAAAAAGCATAAAACCTGCAAATATTATATTGTTTCTTCTCATCTTGAACCCCCCTAATTTTTAACGAAAACAATATTTACTTCAAAATTCTCAAATTATTAATAAATGCTGTCTCTTTATAGTAACAATTTCGTTCTAAAATAAGTGTAAAGACATACTAAGCAAAAGATTTATAAAACCCATATCAAAGAGTAATTAATGCAATCAAAATAACTATTCCACAGCTTCTTCTCCTTAAAAATCATAGGGAATCAAAAGAATTAAAAACCAATTGCTCCAATCAATGAGTCTATGATGATAATTTAATTTGTCTTAACCTGCCTTTTTCAGAAATACCACCCCAACAAATGAGGTGTCCATTTATCATAAGCCGTCCCTCCTCTATTTCTTTGC
>NZ_JAASJR010000017.1:0-68350 GCF_019731275.1 Lysinibacillus sp. K60
AAGCGTACTTTTGGCTTTTGTAGTAATTCGTCTTCTGAAAGTCCTGACCACTGTGAAAATTGTTCATTTGTTGGATATATCCCTTTACAAAGTAATTCTCCATCCACAAACGTTGCAGGCAAGGCATCAATTCCTTCCGACATTAATAGTTGATTGATTGCTTCGTTTTCTACAAAAGCATTGGGCTCGTTTGTAAGATTAAATCTTTCAGCTTCTATGTTTGTTTTCTTTAAATTATTCATAATAAATGACATACGCAATAATTCTGGGTCTATAGAGGGTCCACATAAGCCTGTAGAACAGCACATTGCTGGTTCATAGATATGAATTTTTTTCAATTTATTTCAGCTCCTCAATTACAAATTGTTCAATGCGTTTACCAATTGCATCACGAACATTTTGAAATACAGCCCATTTCTCTTCATCCGTACCTGTCGCTTTCGCAGGATCTTCAAATCCCCAATGCTCACGACGAACGTGAGGAGGTGTCATTGGGCATTTATCAGCGGCATCTCCACATAACGTGACTACTAACGTGGCGTTATGTAATGTCTCCATATTAATTAAATCGGATGTATGATTTGAAATATCAATTCCTACCTCTGCCATCGCTTTAACAGCATTCGGATTTACGCCATGTGCTTCAATCCCAGCACTTTTAACTGTCCAATTGGTTGGTAGTAGCTTTTTTGCCCATCCTTCAGCCATCTGACTTCGACATGAGTTTCCTGTACATAAGAAATAAAGTGTATTTGTCATAGTAATTGCTCCTTATAATTTAATGGTTTTAAAGTATTTTTTCTGCCAACGTAGGGCAACCCATACAAGTCCGATGAGAACAGGTACTTCTACAAGTGGACCAATAACAGCAGCGAATGCCACGCCACTGTGAAGGCCAAATACGCCAACTGCTACCGCAATCGCCAGCTCAAAATTGTTACTTGCAGCTGTAAAAGAAAGGGCTGCTGTGACAGGATAAGATGCACCTACTTTACGGGAAGAGAAGAATGACACAGCAAACATAATTACAAAGTAAATAAATAATGGGATTGCAATTCGTACCACATCAAGTGGCAGTTCTACTAATTGCTCACCCTTTAAGGCAAACATCATCACTATCGTAAATAACAGGGCAATTAAAGTAAGTGGTGAAATCTTTGGCAAGAATTTTTCCTCATACCACTGTTTCCCTTTTGTTTTAATGCCTATCCATCGTGTGAGGAACCCTGCAGCAAATGGTATCCCTAAGTAAATCAGTACGCTCTTAGTAATTTCCCACATGGAAATAGAAACACTAAAATTCTCTAAGCCAAACCAACCAGGTAATACATTTAAGAAAAAGTAAGCAAAAATTGAATAAGTCACGATTTGAAAGATGGAGTTAAACGCAACTAAACCAGCTACATATTCACGGTCTCCACGTGCTAAATCGTTCCATACAATCACCATTGCAATACAACGAGCTAAACCAATCATAATCAGTCCAGCCATATACTCTGGATAATCGTGCAGGAAGATGATGGCTAAAAAGAACATTAAGAACGGTCCGAGTAACCAGTTTTGAAAAAGAGAAAGTAAAAGCACTTTCCAATCCTTAAACACACGCCACATTTCTTCATACTTTACTTTCGCTAATGGTGGGTACATCATGACAATTAACCCGATAGCAATCGGTATGGATGTTGTGCCAATAGACATGGCCTCTAATGCTTCTCCAATATTAGGCATTGTCAAACTTAATAAAACACCTATTCCCATAGCAACAAATATCCATAGGGTAAGGTAACGATCTAGAAAAGAAAGCTGCTTGGTTAAAGAATTATTATTCATTATCAGTTCCCCCTACATGGCAACAATCTGTGCCACAGTTGCAACCCTTTAAAGGCTGAATTTGTTCTAAGATGCCCTTCATCAATGGCGTTTGATCCTCTACTAAACGGTAATGTTTCCAAGTCCCTACTTTTCGTTCCGTAATAATGCCTGCCTCCTTTAATTTTCGCAGATGTTGACTAACGGCTGGTTGTGAGATTCCTAACACATCCACAAAATCACATACACATACCTCCCCATTTTTCATACATGCAAGTAATTTAATGCGATTTAAATCTGCAGCTGCTTTTAATTGTTTTTCAATTTGTGTGTTTTCCATATATCTGCACTCCTTATATAATCATTTGCTTATATATTAATTTAAATAAAGTCACCTCGTTAAGGAAAGGTGAATTAATCCGTATATAACTATATTCTTATATTATGATTTAATGTTTTGAATTGCAACAGATTTTTGTAGATTTAGAATAAAGATTGAGCAAAAATACCTCACAAACCTTTATTTTACGTTAAATAAGAAGAATCCCTTTTTGAAAAAGATTGATCAAAAGGGATTCTTCTTTAGCAGTTTTAAGTTAGGTTTTTATAAAAAAGTTTGATCATTTTCCAACTTTGTTGCTCCACAATGGCGCCCTATAATGGAAAATGTATAACTAATATTTCATCTGCATATTATCTTGTAGTATTTTCTCTGCAAGTTTAATGTTTTCTTTTAGAAATAAAGGTAGTTCCGTATGTGCAAGAACCTCTGATGTAGTCATCCAAATAACATCATCCACTTCTTCAGTACTTTTAGCGTAAGGTTCTCCAGATTTATGATGACATGGAAAACTATATCGATTACATTTATCCCTGATTCTGTCACGAAGGAGGAGCTATTTACATATTTAATGCCTGTAATTTCGCTACCTACTTCTTCAAAAACTTCTCGTTTTAATGTTCTTTCCAGAATATCAGACGAATCACCTTCAATTTCACACTTTCCTCCTACTAATGAGAGACCTCCACCAGCATGCTCCTCCTTTTCACTTCTACGGATTAAAAGCCATTTCTCATTGCGACGAATAGCCCCTTCTACATTTACTACAAACATAAAATACCCCCTAAAATTTATACTTTATCCATAAACACTTGGCCTATTTCATTTCGTAGACGGATTTTTTTCTGCGGAAATGCGCCCGGTTATAGAACCTTCAAACAATATTCTGTTAATCATATCACACACCAATTATTACCACCACGACTCAAGCACTTTAATTTGAACTAACAATAAACTAATTTTTTAGATTATTCTCAATATTAATCCTCCTAATTTCTCCAAAACCCTTATTCAACAATATGGCCCGATTGTGGAACAAGAAAAAATCTTGCTTTTATATTTCGTATAAACATTGAGCTTTAGAGATTAAAAGTTCGATAAAAAACGCGACAACTTTAAAAACTAATCCCTTGATTTTTGTTAAAATGTAAATAAGGTTTGTTTGCTTTTATGTTAAAATTTTGTAAAATAAAACGGAAGACACATATTTTTACAACTTGGGAGGGGCTATATTATGCGAAGTAAACGAATTAAATTAGCAATTGTCGCAATTATTCTTGTCCTTTGTATAACTGGTATTCTATTTTATTCAGAATATGGAACAAAGAATTTTGGAGATGAACTCATTACAAACACTGATAAATTTGAAGAAGTTGTTGATAGCATTTCCGTTTGGGAAATGAACGGTGGTATAGATAACAAAAATATATTTCTCGTTAACAAAGACGATGAATTATATAACGAAGTACGCAGCATTTTGAATAACTGGGAAGCAAAACGAACGTTATTCAAAAATATGGATGTCTCTAACTCTTATTACAAAATAGTTTTCACTAATAACGACGATCCTACTAGTCCAATTAATATATTAATTTCCAAGGATGGAATGGTTAACATTAACGCAAGAGAATACGAACTTGTCAAAGGCGATTTAGTTGAATTACTTAATATCGCTAAATATGAATAATCAATCGAGAATGATGAATCTCAAGTGCCTTGTATTCCGCTGCAAGTTCGCATGGATTGGTGGAATGCTTGTTGTATGGTGAAGTCCTAAATTTTCTGATTTCTGATTCGTGCAATCATTGCGGAAAGCTCCGTAAGCTAAATAGATCTTTTATTTTACATCTATATGGTTAAGTGAACCAGATGTAAACAATTATAAATGGTGACTGTTTTTATAATAAAGGCGGCCTTCCACAAACTAATCTGTGGAGGACCGCTTTTAATTTGTTCTTATTTACTTAACAATCCTCGTCTCGTGAATTCAGAAGAACAGAACGCTATTCAACAATAGCGCCCAATTGTTGATGATTGTTATCTAACTAAAGCACTCTAAAGTTTAAGTGAAACTGTTCACAAAATGTAATCAGTGTTTTAATATCTCGGATAACGCCTGTTCCTCACCATCTAACATCGAAGTAACGATTGTCATAAAATCTTCAGCTCCAATTTCAAAATGACCTCGACGGAATGGAAATCCCCAATTGCGATTTCCACGCGTAAAAGTGAGCTGGTTTAACAACAATGCAATCTTAACTTCTCGACAAGGAATATAACGCATATCTCTGCGAAATGGCACAAACGACTCCGACACTTGATGTTTGTAAGCACCGTTGTCCGTAACCTGACCAATAGCAGTAAATGCTTGAACTGGCTTCCCTTTTAACATGTCTGTGCGAGGGGAATAGTATATCAGCCAATCACCTGGAGACATTTTACGCAAAGGTGCTGCCTTACCGTGACACAATTGTGCAAAACCACCTTCTATGGCTAAATTCACATGAGAAGCGGATACAACGCCAATCCAATATCTGCTTTTCTGACTTGTTTTATTCGACATGATGCATCCCCCCTACTCTTCAAATGCTAAACGCGTTTTCAACCGATCCAGTTGTAAAAAATGATGTCTGTAATGCATTTCAATCAACATAAACCATTCCTGCGCGTTTAAAGCACCGAACGCCGGATGAAGTATCTTGTTACTTACAGGCGCTTGAAGTAGAACTGATTCCGTATTCCTCATCTGTTCCACTACACTGTTAAGTCCTTCTACCAAATGCTCCATGCTCTCAGGTGGTTGCGGAGTATAAATCGGAGAAGCAGGGACCTTAATACGAACAGCTGGAAATTGTTCTAGTTTAAAAACAATCTTACCCTGCTCAGTTTTTTCCTTCGTTGGGTTCAATGTCGATTCGCTACCAGCTAAACATTGCTCGACATTATGTAGATGCATGAAAGCTGATTGAATTAAATGTACATACATCTGTCCAATGGACCAATCTTCTTCGTTCAGCTTTCTATGTAATTTATCCATATTGAGTTTTGTCAGTTCTTCCAAATATCTTTCTACTGTAAGTTCAAATGACTTCAATACATCCTTTGTACTTTTCATCCTTTAAGCAGCTCCTCTTCATCTTGGTATAGTCACAGTATAAAAGAACACTACTGACAGGTGTATGTCAGTAGTGTTCTAAAATTTTTTTCGCTACTTCTCGAATCTTGAAGCGTAAAGACTTCGGCTCAATCACCTCGATATCTCCGCCCCAGCCAAGTAAATGATGTAATAGTTCCTCTGGATACCGAACACGAAATTGAAAGATTACATCCTCATTCCGCTCCTCAATGGATGCAATATAAAAATTAACTGCCTCAATGATTTTGTCGGCAATTTCGGGGTTTGCCCTCATTATTATTCTTTCATCTCGATTGTCAGGTGGTCGATAGCTACTTAGGTCAAAATCATTTGGTAGAAGAAATTGATCTTCCAACACAGAAAGTTCGGACATCCGGGACAAGCGGAAATGTCGCATTTCTTGCCTCATATCACAATATGCTAGTAAAACCCAATTTTCATGGACAAGTGTTAATCCATATGGAGAGACCACACGTTTATTTTTCCGATTCCCATCTGTTCCTGGCATTTTTTTAATATACATAAAACTGATTTTGCACTGTTTCAAAATTGCATCGCGAACTTGATTAAGATACGTTTTTACCCGCTCTTCAGTTGACTGTTCACCTATATGAAGCAGTCGCATTGTTTCCCGAACAAGCCTTGACTCGTTACGAACTGACTCCGACAAAGTAGCCTCGATTTTGCGTTGAGCGGACTTTGCATTAATACCATAATCTGTATCCAACCTTTGCTCGATAAAATCAGCTCCCATGAGCAGGGAGACGGCCTCTTCGGCTGTGAACCTAACCGGGGGTAGAAAATATCCTTCCATTAAGGAATAACCCTGTCCAGGAGCGCCTAAAATGGGAACCCCAGCCTCACTTAGTGCTTGAATATCCCTATATATCGTACGCACACTTGTCTCAAATTGAGAAGCTAAATCTTCTGCTCTCAATGTTTTACTTCGCTGTAATTCAAGCGTGATTGCAAGCTGCCTCTCCGTTTTGTTCATTTTTTTCCTCCACCATTTCTACATTCTATTACGGTACTTGCCCAATAGTTGAATAACAGCAAGCAATGTAATTAGGCTATATCCCTGGATTCGTTTGTATGTCTCATAATGATATCAAGTTTGCTTAGAGTCATGGTACAACAATTGATAATAGTTGCTTCAATTAAGAATTTTTAAACACCATTCAACTAGATTTTCCTGTTAAAAAAGGTATTCACCCATGTTTTCACGAAGTCTTAATCTAATAATTCTTCAGCAAATTTAATCATCCTTAGTCTCAATTTGTACATATTTCTTATAATATCATAAAAATTTTTGTACTAGACTGCCCCATTTGTTGAACAAAAAAATCCTGCATATCGACACAGGATGTTTAAACAAACTTGATTATAAATGATTAATTTTTTTTATAAAACTACAAAGGCTACCTGTGAATTTTTCATACTCAAGTTAAACCTTTCCAAAGTATTTCCATTTTCCATGCTTCATTAAACCTTGCTATTTCACTATTAACGCTGGGCAATGAACATGTTTCATCACTTTGTGGCTGACACTTCCTAACACCATCTCTTGTAAAGTATTTAAGCCTCTGCTTCCAATGATAACAAGATCAACTTGCTTTTCATTTGCGTACTTCACAATTATAGGACCAGGTGTACCATGTAAAATCGTTAATTTGAAGTTACTACCAGCAACTCTTAAAACTTCTTCTACTGGTGCTACCTTTCGTTTACGTTCTAATAATAAACTTTCACTAGATACAGCATGTAACACTTCTGTTTTCGCCTTTTCAAAATCTGCCACATACACCATTTCAATCAGTGAATTCTCAGAAGCAATTTTGACTGCCTCTTTTGCGGCACGCACTGAATGCTCAGAACCATCAACAGCCAATAAAATATGTTTATACATAAAGTATCCCCCTTAATGTGATACACCTAATAATTGGTTATATAATTTTTCACTCGCTGGATTCATGCCAATGACTTTCACTGTTTTCCCCTGCTCTTCTAATTTCGTAACGACTTTTACGACTGCACCAACTGCTGATTCATCCCATAAATGGCTACTTGTTAAGTCGATTGTAACGATATCATCCTTAACTGCTTCCAGTGTTTGGACAAATTTTTGAGTAGACGCAAAAAATAAAGGACCTTCTACAATAAATTGATCGTTATCTTGATGTATTCGTACCTTTGAAATCGTTGCAACAAAGAATAAAGAACTTAAAATTACTCCTAATACAACTCCAATCGCCAAGTTATCTGTATAGACAACTACAGCAACCGTTGCAAGCATAACGAATGCTTCACTTTTAGGTGCTTTGACAATATATTTAAACGATCCCCATTCAAATGTACCGATACTTACCATGATCATAATCCCAACAAGTACTGGCATTGGAATATCGACCACGATGTTGCCAAGTACTAGGATTAAGAACATTAGGAACATTCCAGCCACAAGTGTTGATAGACGTCCTCGACCACCTGATTTTACGTTAATCATCGACTGTCCAATCATTGCACATCCCGCCATACCTCCAAAGAAACCATTAACGATGTTTGCAATTCCTTGTCCACGTGCCTCGATATTTTTATTGGATTTTGTATCCGTCATATCATCAACAATTTGGGCGGTCATTAGTGATTCCATTAACCCAACAAGCGCTAATGCTAATGCGTAAGGGAAAATAATCACTAACGTTTCAATATTGAATGGTACGTCTGGAATGAAAAAATGCGGTAAGCTCTGTGATATCGCACCTAAATCTCCTATCGTTTTTAGTTCAAAATTAAAAATGAATGTTACAGCCGTTAACATGATAATCGCAATTAAAGGTGCAGGTATTACTTTAAGGAATCGAGGTAAAATGTAAACGATACATAATGTGACCACGATAAATATATACGTTATATACCCTCCACGTAAAAAGTGTGGTACTTGTGCCATGAAAATTAAGATTGCTAGTGCATTAACAAAGCCAATCATGACCGAATTTGGTATAAAACGCATGAGCTTAGCAATTCCAAATACACCAAATAAAACTTGAATAATTCCTGTTAAAATTGTTGCTGCTAATAAATATTGTAACCCATGGTCTGCCACCAAATCTGCAATCACGAGTGCCATTGCTCCTGTTGCGGCAGAAATCATTCCCGGTCTTCCCCCAACAAATGCTATAATAACAGCAATAGAAAAGGACGCATAAAGTCCGACCATTGGATCGACACCAGCAATGATAGAAAAGGCAATTGCTTCAGGTATAAGCGCTAAGGCGACGACCATCCCTGATAAGATGTCACCACGCACATTACCAAACCATTGTTGCTTTAAACTTTGCATGATATTCTCCTTCTTTACTAAAATATAATCTTTGAATATCATAGCATACTTTTCCCAAAAGGGAACCTTTACGGAACTGAAATGGAGTGAAATTATATGATTTACGGTTATCAACGACCCTTATATAATGATGAGGATATGCAAATTCAAACTGTTGCTTTAAAGAATTGTGACCATCTATTTACTGAAAATCATGGTCGTGCGAAAAAGCGATTAGCGCTTGAAGAATTACTCATGACAATAGAAAAAGACGATACCATTCAGGTACTTCGTTTCTTTAGCATCGCGGATACAACTAGGCATTTAGAAGACCTACTAAAAATTTGTAAAAGAGATCAGGTAACTATTCACTTTATGGAGGAAAATATTACGTCCACACAAATTCTTGAAATGCCACTTGAGCAAGTTTTACAATTCTTTTTAACATTTCAAAGTGATATCGTAAAGCAATCAACTACTTTAGGAATGGCTGAAGCAAAAGCAAAAGGAAAATCAATTGGGCGACCTAAGAAATCAGATGAAAATATAAAAAAGGCAATTGAGATGTATCAGTCTGGAAACACATTATTGGATATTAAGAATGAAACAGGTATAAGTAAATCAACACTTTATCGTTATCTAGAGTCAATAGAAGTAAAACCACAGTAAATTGAAATCTTTATAACCACTATTAATTAAATAAAAACAAGCCTGCTTATGCGTTAATTTGAGCAGGCTTGTTTTTTATTTAATTAATTCATTTTTACTTCCCAAAAAGTCATATAATAGAATGGTATTCCATACTATGCTTCGTTAATTCAATAAAAATGAGCTGCCTTTGCAATTCCTTGTTCTTCAAACAAAGCACTCGTTAGCTTAAATAATTTTTTCATAAACTATGTTTGGTGTTCATCTGATTAACTAACCTTTTGTTCAATTCCCATAACGCCGTTTTATTGCTATCCCATTTCAAAAGTGTTACTGCCTCTTCAAAACATAACCATTTATAGTTAAGGTGCTCTTTGGATAAAGATATATCTTTTGTAGGAATTTTTTTTGTGATGTAGTTAAAAATCATATATCTATCCATAGCAACTGGATTTACATATTCATAGAGACCTTTAAAAATAAGGTTACTTACTTCTAAACCCGTTTCTTCTTTTACTTCTCTAATTGCATTTTCCAAAATACTTTCAGGAAATTCAACTTTTCCACCAGGTGGAATAAACCCTTTGAAATGATCATGTTGTCTATCAAGTAGTAAAACCTTATCTTCTTTAGGTTTCGGTCTCTCTCAAAACTTTCATTTGGGAACGTTATTGAGGTTTGTATTAGATACGTTATAAATCCTTGTGGCACTACACTAAAGCACCCGTTTAACAAAAATAGAATATATAATCTTTTTTTGGTATATTTGTTAAATCGAGGTTCTTGCTAGCACAACTAGACAGTTTAAATTTCTTCGTCATTGAGATTAATGCTGCGAAATATCTACAGAAATGTAAGTATTGCTAGAAATAGGCATATGGATTTTCTTTACATTCCACAATTTCTGAAATTCCTTAATTGGAACTTTTCGATTATATTTTTTATTGTCATCATCACAATTCACCAAATGCCCTAACGATTCTGAAAGATAAATATACTCTTTGTCGTAGCCTACAACGGGGACAAAATGCAAATTATTAAGCCCCTTCTGTACTTTAATAAAAACAATTACAGGAGTTCCTTTACTAACTTCGTACTTTAATGAATGTATATCCCCTTTATAATAGCTTGTTTTAAAGCCTTTTTCTCTTAATATTTTACGAATTCCCTTTGGATATACATTACCTGCTCTTGTTTTACAAGGAAAATGTGTATATAACGATTCTCCCTCAGCTTCTATACCGAAATGACGTAGTAGATACGCTGTTGAAAACGCTGCACATTCTGTATTTTTTTGTAAATCAATTCGATTATTTTGTTGAATAAGATAATTAGGTGGATAATCTCTTTTGCGTAAAACAGGTATAGGTAATGTCATTAAATATGCATTAATACTAATTGTTATAACCAGCCAAAAAATAACTGTTCTAATTATAAACATATTGCCTCCCACATTGTTTTCATTTGTATTAAAATTACATTTTATAACTGAATTTACCATATTATTGATTAAAGTATATCATTCCCAAAGCGTCGTTTGGTAGACATTTTATAAAAGTTTGTTATTCCACATTCTGGCCCGTTTATTGAACAAAAAAAACCTGCATATCAACACAGGATTTTTAATCAAACTTTATTATCAATGATCAAATTTTTTATAAAACTACAATTACATCTTTTATTGGACTATTTTTTACAGGTAGATGAAATTATTAATTGCTTATAACCTTTAACGCATTATGAAGAAGGCATACAACAAAAGCTTGATTTAGCCATAGCTTTGTTTAAAAGTTCAATTGAACGTAAAACAGTTTCTTTTTCGAACTCATTCAAATGCGAAAAAACTTCATTTAAATAATTGTTTATCATTTCATCAATTGTAGTAGCGAGAAATGTCCCTTCCACCGTTAATGACAAAATGTACACTCTTTTATCTGATGGTAGAGGATTTTTTTTGACAAGATTCATCTTAATAAGAGATTGAATCTGTCTACTAAATGTAGTAATATCCATTCCTATTGCCTCTGCTATTTGTTGCATAGATGGGTTATTTTGTTTGTCTATCTCATATAGAATATGGCTCTGTATTGGTGTGATGTCAATTGATCCTACAGAACAACATGTTTTATTTAGTAAAGCAAACTTTTGAGTTAATACTTGAAAAAGTTCACGTTTATTTTCCATTTAATCATCTCCTATAAAGACATATATATATTATTTACTTGCAAAATGCAACTAAAATATATTTAACTTTTTTTGAAGATGTTTTCCTTACTTCAAAAGTTACTTTTCAAGTGATGAAGTAACTTTTTCACCACATACTCGGCATCTTCTCCCACTCCTCTTAAAGTTGCAGATGCAAATGATCGTTGTCCTTCTAGTCCCACAAAATACAATCCAGGGATACTGCTAATACCTGCCTTTTGTAAAGGCATTCCTTCCCCATCCAATGCACCGAGTAATTTCATATAGGGTAAATATGGTCTGAATCCTGTGGCATAGATAATAGTATCTACAGGTTCCCTTTCTCCATCCGGCCAAATAACTCCATCTTCATAGAAAGAAGTAAACATTAAACGTTGTTCTGGATTCCCCTTACTAATTCTATCTTTATATCCACCTGTATCATTCACAGCATTTGATCTGGGTGCCGTTTTTCCAAAGCGCCAGAAAGGAAAGGTATCAAAACCAATTATTTTCAACCAATAATGTATATCCAGTCCAAGTAAACGTTGTTTTACAAATTTTATTGGTTGTAGTACTGAAAGAGTAGTTTTGCTCACCTCAGACAATTCAACAGCAATCTGCACAGCCGAATTTCCTCCACCAATTACAATTACCCTTTTGTTATGAAATGGCAGTGTATTTTGATACTCTGAAGAGTGAAGAGTTTTCCCTTGAAAAACTTCTCTTCCTTTAATTTTAGGAATAAAAGGGTTATTAAATGAGCCTGTAGCGTTTATGATTGTTCTAGCTTGAAATATATCCCCTGTGACTGTTCGAATAATAAAACCTAGTTTGTTTTTCTCTATCAAATCTACTCTCTGATTAATTAAAACAGGTAATTGAAACTTATTTTTATACTCCTGCAAATATTGAATAACTTCATCTCTTTTCGGATAGCGATTCTGAGTTCCAGGAAACTTCATACCAGGCAAAGAGGAAACACTTGCTGGAGAAAACAATTTAAGACTGTCATAATATCTTGGCCAAGATCCCCCAATCTGATTACTTGCCTCCAATATTAAAAAACGTAGACCTTTTTTCTGTAAATGAAAACCTGATGCTAGCCCTGCCTGCCCTCCCCCTATTACGATAGTTTCTAGTATATCTTTCATTTTTATTCCTCCCTTTTTTATTTGTATTATGCAAGTATTAATGTAAAATAAATATGTTCAAGATACTCATTTTGTCTTAACATTTCCCTTCAATTAAAACGCTATGTAAAATATTTATAACGTAATTACTTGCAAAATGCAAATAAAATAATAAAAAAAAAATACCTCTCTAACTGAGTGGATTATGGAAGTCTCAAATATAATTAATTTCCTGAGTATTTCTCTTTTTTTCATACGTATTAAATACTTCATTCGCAATATTTATTATTAACCGAACTTCAGCTTCATTTCTATCCTCTACTAGATTTTGTAATATCATAATCAAATCTTTTTTTCAAAATACTTATTATTAAAATTCAGAGTATCAAAATTAACAATACACTGACAATAAGCTCTTCAAATCCTGTTAATACTTTTTGTTCTCCGTTTATAGTACCAACCAACAATATGGATGTTCTCTTCTTTCTTTACCTGTGAGATATAGAAAGGTGTTATTACTTCAACTTTACCTGAATATATTAATCCGTGAAACACCGAGTGTGCCATGTGCTGCCAAAGCATATTTTTTTTCGCCGCCATAGGCTTCTTCTACAGACTTTTTATGCATAATCCACACTAGCTTTGTTGAAGGGTTTTCTCTCTGTAATTCAGCCAAAGCTAATTATTAATGTCTGGGATCCCATACTCAATGTGATCTGCTAATACTTTTTCATTTTGTAGCTATACATCGGGTTTGGATTTCCCCATGTACCGTAGCATTCATAACGCTTCACACTTCAATAATTAGGAAAGCTTAGTAAAAGATGTTTACAAACAACTTAAAGTTAGATATACTTACTAAGTAATCAAAAAAATTCTTAAGGAGGTCGAATAAAATGATCGTTATCGTTAAATTGATGTCATTGGTAGCTACAACTTCATTAAAAATGAAAATCACACATTCGACCGCATCGGAATGGATCGCTTAAGGTTTTTTTGTAAATAAGCATACCCATACCGCAGGGAGAAGTGTGCCCCTGCGGTATTTTTGTGCCTTTTTTCACCGTAGAGGAGTCTCTCTACGGTTTTTTTCATTTTTCATGACAATTTAAGGAGGTGATAATAAATGATATTAAACTTTTTTGCGCTCACGATAACTATTACAAAACGTAAGGTCTCTCTTGAGAAAGCACTTCATGATGAATATGTGAAAAAAATCTTTGAAGAGAACCGAAAAAAAATTGACGATTATATTCGTATTCGTCAATATTAATCTTGTTAATTAAAAAACATGAAAGGTGGAAATTGAAATGTTTTATATGATCAAAAGACGTTATGCAGTTTTATGGCTGGAGAAAGACACAACCACCAGATGAAGTAATATAAAGTGATAATATAGCTAATGTTATAATCTCAGTTGAGCTAACCCGTTCTAATCTAGGACGGGTAGCTTCAGGAGGTATTTTGCACTTTTTTAAGTGATATGTTACACAAACAACTTGATGTAGTTTAAGAAAATGCGGAATTACAATGTTAAGAAAAATAATTCTAATGCTAAAAATCGTAATTCCTCGATACTAAAATGGAATTTGGCAATTTTTATTTTAATTCCATTGTTCCGCCTAGTTAGCTATCCATGTAGTGCAAAAACAGTACCCGAATATTGAAGATCGTTATTCATTTAAAACAAACTAAAAAGTCACTTTCCTTACGGAGAGGAAAGTAACTTTTAGTCTTTTTCAATGGCCTGATTGTGGGACTACTCTATTGTTACTCAATAATTATCAATTTGATATGTATATTGGACATGTCTAGATTAAATAATAAATAATATTATTTATACGAATAACCTTTTGAGCGATCAATTATGAGGAGCATCCGATAACCAGTAAGTTGTGACCAATTTACTTATATTATGTAAACTAAAATTGTTTGGTGAGGAGTCGGGCTTGATTGCGTCTACTACCCATGCCATTGCAATAAACCCGCCTTCCTTTGCATGAGGATTTTAAAGCTTCATAATATTTTAGACAAGTACTTTTATTTAATTAATTTGAAACTAAGATTTACAGAACTTTTATAGTATAGCCGTAAATTATCTCTTATATAGTGATCATTCCTATTTCAATTTAATTTCATTTTAATCCCTGTGGAAACCTAAATACATTAAACGGATCATACTTTTGGTTAACTCGTTTCAACCTTTGTGCATTGCCTCCAAAGTATTCCTTATCATAATTTTTAAGCTCACTTATAGGAAAATTCACATAAGAACCTTTTGTCATATTTTTAATCATTTCAAAACGCTCACGAACCCACTCCTGATTATCTCTTGCATACTTATCCTCTATCCATACAGACTGGACACCCATTATATATTTAGCATCTCTATAGTAAAAAGCCGTTTCTTCTTTATCAATGTGTTTGATTTCTCCTCCTAATGCATAAAAAGAAATAGCAGCATATACAGAACCATTCGGAGGACTTTGGACACTAGTTCCAATATTTTTAAGCTCTTCTACTGTATAGTTTCTTTGTACAAACCTACCAGTGGATTTAAATTTTTCGAAAGGTGGATAGGTTGCCTCTACCTTTTTCACTGCTTCTAGAAAGGAAGATTCTTCTAAGTTCAATCGAAACCCTTTAATTTCTACAAAAGGTTGTAAAATCTTTTTTGCTAATTTGGATGGACCGTAAAAGAAACCAGTTCCAAAAATACCTAACCCTTCATTTTCAGCGTTATAAAAGCTTGTAACTAAAGTCATTCGTTTATCCAATTTAGGCAACCAATTTTGCCAAATATTCATGACATCTATTTGCTTAGCAATTGTTGTATTTACATAATAGAATCTAATGAATGTGACAGAACGTTGTGTTGGTTTTGGTAACTGAAAAGTCATGCTAATAACCACACCAAAGTTACCTCCACCTGCACCTCGACAAGCCCAGAAAAGATCAGCGTTACAATTTTTATTTGCTTTAATAATCCTTCCCTCGTAATCTACTAATTCTAGTTCTAGTAAACTATCACACCCCAACCCATAAAGTCGACTGGAGAATCCCCATCCACCCCCGAGTGTAAAGCCAGATACTCCAACAGTAGGGCAAGTTCCACCAGGAAAAACATATCCATTGGAGCCAACAAAATCATACACCTCTGTGTTTTTTGCTCCAGCCTCCACCTCTAATATGTGTTTTTTCTTATCTAGTTTCAGCTTATTCAATCTACTAATATCAATTACAAGCACGAAATCACCATTAGAATAGCCTTCATAATGATGTCCTCCAGACCTAATGCGGATATCCACACAATGTTTACGTGCCCAATGTATGGCATTCACAACATCTTGTCTTCTTTCACAATACACAATGATCAATGGAAACTTTTGATTGGCACGATTCCATTCTTGTCTTGCTTCATTGTAGTTAGGATCTTTTACGGTTACTACTTCACCAGTTAGCCCTTTTAAGAACAATGAATCTCGCTCCATTTCAGTCACCTCTATCAACACAATAATAATTTTTCTACTAGTTTATTCTTTTGGTTGAAAATGGTTTAGGTTTTAGGCTGATATAAATGACTACTGTAGCTAAATATAATGAGTTAGTTTAGAGTTAAAAAGCATGCAAATACATCGGAAGTTTATTGAAAAAGTACAAAATTAAAGAGCATCATTCTTATTTGTAAATGAGGCTCCTTTAAAAAACGTTCCTACTTATCTTGTAGTTAAACGGTGAAAATATCTGTTACAGCAAAAAACATTTCGGTTACCAGCTCGCACCATCCATCACTATTTTTGGAGCTAATACTTAGTATCTTTAATCATTGCTTTGAATTTTCTCAATTTTTTTTGGGCACGCCGATACATCATATAATCACTTAGGTTTGCTAAACATATAATGCCAAGCACAATCAATAAGACCGAGATGAATTCTCCCTTTTTCACCATTTCGCTATTTGTGATAATAATTAAAGACATCATAATCACTGTAGTCACAATTAATGCAATCAAATTGTTTATTAAGAAGTAGGTTCGGGCATTTGCCATGCTAATTGGTAATATTGCTGTTAACCATTCTGTCACTAAGCCAATAAAGAACCCTACACATCCGCTGGCTAATATCGCTAAAACTCTATACGAAAATTTTATGTTCGTATTATCAGAAAACTGTAGTATAATCCCGATGAAGAGACCAAGAATAATTGACTTTATGATATTTTCTAAATGAATTTTCTCCATAAGTGATCTCCTATATTTTTAGCGTACTTCTAAGCTTTTTTGAGAACATTTTCGATACTTCCAGTTCAGTGTTATTTTCCATTCTCAATACATATCTGGAGTTAAACCAGGGGATAATTTCTTTCACATGCAGCAAATTAACGAGTTGTGATTTATTAATTCGTATAAATCCTTTTATACCCCACACGTTTTCATAAAATTGTAAGGTTTCTTTTATACTGTACCGATTAAACTCAGTAAATGCCGTAATACCATTGGGACCTGCTTCTAGATAAAAAACATCTATAGGTTCTATTACTTCAAATTTATTATCTCTAAAACCTACAATAGTATTTATAAAATGCAGGTCTTCTCGAATGCCCGTAATCAATAGTTTTATCACATTCATGTAATCAATGCCATCAAATACGACACTCAACTTTCCGTCTGGTATGTCATATCCTTTTTCTACGAGTACTAAACTACTATCTGGCTTGATTTCAATTTGGTACTTGGATAGTTCTTTTTTTAATTTTTCATAAACTTTATTTGAACACAATAATTGAACCATCGTATGTCTCCTAATAACAACTTAAGACGTATTTAATCTATATTCATTCTATCGTAAATCATTCTTATTTTAACTAATTCTTGTAAGCCTTTTTCTCCATAATCAAGTGATCCAAAATTAGCTATAAAATAAGTATCTTTTTCTTTATCATATAACATATAAGTTCCTGTAACTCCTACACCGCCATAAAGATCTGTCATTGAGCTTAATTTTAACAGTAAAGATAACTCGCTAAAATCAAAATACATCATACCCATTCCATAATAAATACCCTTTGTATAGATGTTTGAAAAGTCAGTCATTTGACTATAAACATCATCAGAAAGAATGGTTCCATTTTCTAATGCCATCATGAATGTTAAGAGGTCATTCATAGTGGTAACAACACCGCCTCCTGCCCAGTCTATGGATAAAGCGTTTTTGTTGCTAAAGTCAATTTCATTCATATAAATTCCAATGATATCAGTAGGCTTATCATTATAGAACATGAAGTAACTCTCAGTCATGCCCAATGGCTGAAATATCCTATCTTCTAAGATTGCTGAGTAAGGTTTTTCCTCGATAGCTTCTAGAATAAATCCAAGTAAGATATATCCCGTATCTGAATAATAAAATTGTTGTCCTGGCTTCCCCACTGGAATCTGGTTTTCTCTAGTAAATGCAATCAATTCTTCTGGTGTAAATAAAAGATCTGGATTGGATGAAATGATTTCCAGCATAGGCTTCCCGCTTTTTACTGGACCTTCAAAATAATCGCCAATTCCTGATGTATGACTAAGTAAATGTTTCAATGTTACCTGATCACTATAATCCGTGCCATCTACGACAAATAATCCCTTAAGAATATCATCATCTAGCCAAGAACTGATTTTATCGTTTAAGTTGATTTTACCCTCGTCAGATAATATGCCAAACACTGTAGCACACATGGTTTTTCCAATACTGGCTGAATGATAACGACTATCGATTTGAACAGGTAGTTCCGAATATTGATTTTTAGTTCCTACTGCAAACTGTTCGAAATAACCTGTCTTGTTGGAGTAAATTGTTAATAATGCACTAGACAATGTTTTATCTTTTTCAACTATTTTTGTTAAACGTGTGTTAATTTCTTCAGAAACTGCCGCTTTTGATATTGGCCTATTTATGATGACAAATACGCAAAATACAATTCCGACAACAATGATTATGCCAAACAATGATCTATTTACATTTATCATATTGCCCATCCCTCGCTTCATTTACTTTTCATACTTTCAATTTAATCGATGGTTTATGATTTAGAAATGTATTTAGTCTAAGTTGGCAAAATTAAAGGGTAAGAAGGTTTTTTTCGTCTATCAATGTGTAGAAAACTCCGCTTATAACCTTTACATAAGCATCTATCCTCTCTTAAAACAAAATTACCAAATTGAGTTAGAACACGCCTATTTACTTTAGATGAAACGTTTTTTTCAAATTATGTCTATTTTTACTGGTCTACAATATTCAGGACAATCTCACTTTTACAAAATCTAAAAAGGAATTAGCGACTATATAATATTAATATTTAGTTTATCTAAAAGAACTTTTTCCCTCGAAATAATATATTTCTTTTATTTAAACATAAATTCTCCTCAAAAATATCATCTACATTTCACATTTCAAATGTATAGTATTCATGTAAGTGAAATTATCTATTTTTAGGAGGCTTTATGAAGAACTTATACAATCGATTTTGGCGATGGCATTTTTTTGCTGGATTATTTATTACTCCCCTCTTGCTTACTTTAACAATCAGTGGAATAGGCTACTTATTCTACACAGATGTAGAGAACAAGCTCTATTCTGATGCTTTCTTTGGTGATAGTAAAGAAACAACAAATATTACAATTGATGAAGGAATTGAACAGGCAAAAGCAAAATTTAGTGACTATAAAGTTAGTAAAGTAATAGTTTTAGACGAACCTTATAATACCCGCTTAACACTGACCAACAGTGAAGGCGAACAAAAGTATGTCTTTTTAGATGATAATTATCAGGTAGTCGATAGTCAGGATGCAAATTACACATTTTCGAATATTATGCGAAATCTCCATAGCTCTCTATTTATAGGTGGGACATTCGTAAACTACTTAGTGGAGCTAGCTGCATGCTGGGCTATCTTCTTATTACTCTCAGGTTTATACATGACCTTTAGAAAGAAAGTATGGAAGAAAGTGCAAACAGAAACATCTCGTATTCGGTCACGTAGATGGCACAGTATCCTCGGTGTGATTATTACCATACCTATGATTGCAATTATTTTCACAGGATTGCCATGGTCAGCATTTATGGGGAATTTTATTTATACAGCAGCACAACAAAATCCGTCCATTGGGATTCCAGAATTGCAACAAAATCCACCAACATCTGATATTAATGAAATTCCATGGGCTACTCGCAAAAATGAAACGCCAACTTCTACTACCCAAGACCATTCAGGTCATGCAGGTCATGGAGGAGCTCATGGTGTTGTTGATTATTCAAATGAATATGCGATGTCAGTCGGCGATTTGATGAAGCATGTGGACAGTGAAAATATTTCTAAACCATACTCTATTATTTTACCTAGTTCGGAAGAAGGCGTTTTTACTGTTGCTAAGGGGTCAAACACAGGTATAACAGGACTGGATGTAAATCCAAATGAAGAAATAACTAATTATTTTGACCAATACACTGGCTCACTTATCTCATCAGTCGGATACGATGAATATGGTATTTTAGGAAAATGGTTTACATGGGGTATCCCACTTCATGAAGGGCATCTATTTGGTTGGCCAAATAAAATAATCAATCTATTGATTTGTCTTGCGTTTTTATATTTAATTTATCTTGGCTTTAAAACATGGTTATTACGTAGACAAAAAGGGATGATTTCTGCACCACCTATGCCAAAAGAAATATCTATTCCATTTTGTATTTTCATGATTTTGCTAGGCATTATTATGCCACTCTTCGGTATTTCTCTTATTTTAGTTGTTATAATTGAACTGTTTATTTTGATTACAAAAAAGAAAAAAACAGCTATTAGAAGAAGTAATTACTATTAAGAAACAGGTGCTAAAACACAATTAGCACCTGTTTTTATCGTATTATAGTTCACTAATAATATTGTCTATATATTGCTCATCAATAGGTCCATAAACTTCATGAACAATCTCTCCATTGGCGCTTAGAAATATTGTAGTTGGTATTGTAAAACCACCGAATCGCTTTCGGATATCCCCAGTTTCATCCAATAAAATAGGTAAATCCCATCCCTTTTTAGTAGCATATTTAGTTACCGTTTCTATACTTGCTTCAGTATCAGTTGCATTGACTGTGACAATCTGTACATCTTTTTTTGTGTCATAATAATTTTGCAATCGTGGCATTTCCTCATTACAAGGTCCACACCAGGTAGCCCAAAATACAAGGACAACCGGTTTACCTAGATAATTGTATAATGTTTTTCGTTCGCCTCTGAGATTTGGCAATTCAAAATTTCGCACTGCTCTATCTGAAAGTTTTATATCTGTTGATTTAACTGTGCTATCTATAATCTCTTTAGAAGTTTCTGCTTTATCTGAAGGTAAATAGTTAATAAAGACAATACCAATTAAAATTAAAATAACACATGCTGAAAGCCAATTTTTCATGACAAATCCTCCCCTAAATACAATTTCAACCATAGGGATTCTAAAGATTCTTCAGCATATTGTCTTTTTAAACTTGAAATATTACCAGAAGCAAGAATTTTACCTTTATGAATGAAAATTACTTCATCTGCAATTTCCTCTACTGTTGATAGTAAGTGAGTAGAGTACAAGATCAATTGACCTTTATCTCTTTCCTCCTTTAAAATTGATTTCACTCTGTTGATCCAATATGGATCTAGACCATTGGTAGGTTCATCTAAAATATACACATCACATTCGCCTAACAGGCTTTGGGCAAAGTTTAAACGTTGTCTCATTCCTTTTGAAAGCTCACTAACAAAACTATTTTTATGCTCGAATAGATCAACTAACTGTAAAATATCATCTTGACTCCTACTAGTAATACCCTTTAACTTACCTAAAAGCTCAATAATTTCTTTCACTTTTAATGTAGTTGGAAAGTTTAGATCATCAGGCATATATCGAACTCGGCCTTGAGGAATGCCTGTTATAGTCCCTTTATCTAATGGTAATTGTCCCATAATCAGTTTCATTAGCGTACTTTTTCCAGCACCGTTCTCTCCCACTAATGCTACAATTTTCCCACTTGTAAGTTGATAGGTAACTGGACCAATTTGTTGTCCTTTACGATATGTAATCACAACCTCTTGTAGCTCTATCATCTATAGCTCTCCTTACGTTTCAACTTTAAAAAAGCAAGACAAAGTGGAATAAACCACCATACTATTGTGATACCTATTATCAAAACAATTCCTAGACTAGTTTCATAAAACTGTGTTAAATAATAAAACGACTTCCCTAAGATGCCTGTTTGTTCTATTTGAATTAAATAGACATATCGGAGCCACTCAATAATATTAATATGAACATGTGTATAAATTATTTTTTCATAGACATGTTTTGGAATAATGGTTCCAATTGCCATTACTACATAATTACTCAATAATGTAAAAACTGCCCATAGCCCTAGACTAAAACCTAATGCCTGTAATCGATGTATGGAAAAAGCGCCAATCATTACACTTATAGCACTAAAAACAACGATAATAACTGTTGTTAATACAATAAACTGACTATCTATATGAACGCCACCAAAGAAAGCTCCTACAATTAAAATAACTGCTTCTGTAGTTGCTAAAGCGAATAAAAAAATGGATACTAATGCGACATATTTTGCCCCTAAATAATGTGCGATACTAACGGGATATGATCGAATTAATTGATACCATCCTGATTCTATATCAGCAGCTATACTCATTGCCCCTATTGTCAAAATAAATAAAGGAAACAAAAAAAGTAATAAATTTAAGAGAGAGGCTTGAAAGCGATCGAAGCCACCTGCATCCGTGTTTAATTGTTGCAACATCAAAATAGCAACAAATAATACAATAAAAATACCAAGCAACATGTAAATCCACTTACTCCGGAAAAGCTGCTTTATTTCCGATTTAATCAATGTTCATGCACACCCCAATTAAATGACGTTACTAATTCTTCGTATCCAAGTGGCTTACCAGCACCATTTTCTTGCTCATAAATTGCTGCGTCCCCAATTGACGCAAAGGCAAGTACACCATAATTCATGGGTGTCCAATAATCCTCGTTATATAAATAAGCAGCCGTCTTCACATCTATCCATTCTTGCTTATCATTTGATTTGATATAAGCTGCGGCTACTTCTTGCTCTGGACTTTTTAAATATTCAATTAAACAACCTAAATCATCAAATACTAGATAATCATTATTTTTGAAAATTACTTGCCCTGCATAATCAGGATGCGTGATACCCATGTTACACACAATACAAATATCCGTCTCAGGATCAATATCCCGAGGTTCTATTGTCTTCTCCGAACAACCCATCAAAAAAAGTCCTATTACTACTAATAAAATGATCTTTTTCATTTCAATTTCCTCCAACTAAAAACTAGTACAATCAGTAAAGCAACGCCAATGCTAAAATGTTTTCCTGAAAAGGATAATTGCCAAGGCTGACCCTCACGAACAATGGGTTGCGCATCCATTAGAGCATTTGGTTCTGATATTTTGTTATCCATCTTTTCTAATAATCCTGTGGCTGTACTTCCAATAAAATATTGATAATATTCATTTTTTAATACCCATTTACCGAAAGTAGACGTTGCAATGTAAACACTATCGCCATAGCCATCCTCATCGAAGTCTTCCCCTTCGTAATCATCATAAACATTCGCTCTAAGTGTTATGCCTTGGGAACCACTTGAAGCAACGAGCACATTTCCATAAAGTTGATTGTTTGTAACAAGGACATCTTTTGGCTGAATATTTTTAAATACTAATAAATTACTAGCAAATATATTACTGGACATATCTACCGTATCTGCCTGCTGTAATTGAACTGCTATAGAATTTTCACGAATGATATTATGGACCACATTTACTTTTGAAGTTTGATAAAGTGTAATGCCAGAACTATTTAAAGCATTTTGATGTTTAATTGTGTTCTCTTCTATATCTACATTATTTGCCATCATGGACATTACCCCTGTTATATGATCGGAGTAGTTATTATGAAGCAATTTCATATCGCTACCATACATGATATGAGTCCCGTAACGTCCATACGTAATCGTGTTTTTTTCGATTGTAACTTGTCTGCTATTCTCTAAGTAAATCCCATCTTGTGTTTGTGTAATAGTACTATTTTTAATATGAATACCTTTAGAGTTATAAAGAGAAATACCATGGCTTTTTTCTGAATAATGACCAGATTTACCAATAACGTCTACTTCAGCAATTTCACTATTTTCTACACCATCGAAGTAAATAGGAAACCTTTTTGTTTGAAAAGAATTTTGGGTGATTTTTATGTTTTTAACTTTTTTTGCAACAATGCCTTGCTCTCCAAGAAATTGAATGCCACTAATCTCTACATCATCAGCTTTAATTTCTATTTTTCCAGTGAATTTAACACCTTTGTTTCCGTTTATTTTAATAGGTTCTTTTATTAATAAATTTTCTGAATATAGTCCTGGTTCTAGCTCTAAAATCTCACCCGATGAGAGACTATCAATCTGCTGTTGTACGCTCTGAGCATATGCAGGTGTTGAAAATCCAACTATGCAGAAAAAAAGGGCAAGTAAACTGCCCTTTTTCATATTAGTGACTATGTGTTTCTTCAGTTCCATGCTGGTCCTCACTATGTTGTTCATGGTCCCCTTTTTCTTGCATCATTTTTTCACGACGTTCTTTTGCTGCTTGTTTAATTACGTCTAATTCTTCAACTTTTGCGGTTGGATTTTCTGAAATATAAGCTTTTGCATCTTCTTCAAAGGCAAAGAATATATACCCCCAGTTCATAGGGGATTTCATATCCGTTTTAACAGCTGTAGCTTCCTCAACATCTATCCAATTTAATGTTATATAATCTCTCACAAATTTTTCATTCGTTTGATTTTGAACCAACTCCGCATTTAATAAACAGCCAATGTCGTCATAAAATGCAATCGATCCATCAGGTTTAACAGATTGCGCAGAAAAAACGCCTAGGTCATGGTCCTTTGTATATACTTTCATATTACACATTTCACAAACAGTATCCTCTGCTGGCTCTTGTAGACGATCATCTATTTCCCACTCAGCAGTGGATGCTAAATATGTAACTTCATTCTTCGGTTGCTCTGAAACAACCTCTTCATGTTTGGGCTCCTGTTTAGCGTCTTTGTTCGTTTCTGTTGTACTATCCTCATTACATGCATAAAGAGCTAGCATAAATGGAACAACTAGAAAAATTTTCTTCATACCTTTACCTCCAAAGTAATTATTTTACTAGACATATACACTTTACTAAAAAGTTGTGAAAAAAATTAGAAATTAAAGTGACAATTATATTCTTTTTGAATAGTTAAAATGGATTACGTGAAGATTCGCTCCTACCACCACCTTATTATTTCTTTGAGATCTTAAAAAAATGTATTTTGAATTGTAAAATAAATGTCTTATTTTTCTACAATAACTTGTATGACACGGCGAGTATTTGTTTGGAAAGAAACTTCATATTGTTCTACTTCCCCTGTGAAGTAATGTTTTAGCTTATAACGCCTAGCCCACCTTAATATATCTTCAGCATTATATAAATAAGCCATTTCGTTTGGTCCTCCTGTTTTGTATAAAAGCTGCGCATATTCATAGACCTCAAACATAAAAACACCATTTAATTTAATAGAGTTCATTATTTTTTCCAATATCACTAATTGGAATTTGTGCTGAAAATGACCAAATACCATAATTGCGCCATCATAAGTTTCTTGAGGTAGCTCATACTCTATTAAATCTGCTCTTATTGTAATGATTGATACACCATTCATTCTTGCTAATAACTGCACCTTTGCTAGACCAGATGAAGTTGAATCATAAACTGTTATCTGGTGTCCAAGCTTCGCTAAAAAAACCGCGTTCGCTCCCTCTTTCTCTTCATAGGCAGCAATTTTGGCTTGTTTAGGAAAATATTGAACTGCTGAGGTAATAAATCGATTAGCCTCAGTTCCATATATATATAATGGTGGACTAGCTTGCTTACTCCATATACTCATATCCTTCCTCCTATTTGTAAAAAAGCTTCATTTTTTAACTATATTGTTCCTATTAACATGACCATTATAAAAAACAATTGAGAAATTCAAATGAACTTTAAGCAACAAAAAATAGAATTTCATTAGTATAACCTATGGGACTGCTATAAAAAAAGGGCTAATAAAGAGAACCCAGTATAAAGAAATTCTTGTTACTTAAACTATTTTGACAAAACAATGAAATATAGTTCCTTTCAATTTCACATATTACTCATTCGATTTTCAAAACTATTTTGTATGATTGCATTGCATTTGATTAAAAAATGAAAGGAAGAGGGTAATATGAATTTTCCATCCGTGGATTATACATGGTTTGGTAATGGCACTGTGATTGCTCTTATTGCAATTATTCATGTGATAATTAGCCATGGCGTCGCGATAGGTACTTCTGTTTTAGTTGTATCGACTGAATATCGAGCGATGAAAAAGAAGAATGAGAAATTAGATCAAGTAGCAAAAACAATGTTGAAGTGGGTTTTAATCATTACTACAACTATAGGAGCGATGACCGGAGTAGGAATTTGGTTTTCAACCACAGTTATACAACCAGATTCAATTTCTTCTTTATTGCGTATTTTTTTCTGGGCATGGGTGGTTGAATGGGGAGCGTTTATCTCAGAAGTAATTATACTTATTATTTACTATTATACTTGGGATAAATGGAAAGAAGGCGAACGTAAACGTAAACATATCATGCTGGGCGTAGCACTAAGTGTTGCTTCATGGGTAACAATGGTGATCATTACGGGTGTCTTAGCTGCAAAATTAACACCAGGGCGTTGGATTGAAACTTTTTCATTTTGGAATGCATTTCTCAATCCAACCTACTTCCCTTCACTTGGATTCCGCATGTTTTTAGCAATCATGTTGGCAATATCTTTAGTATCATTTTTTATCCGTTGGCGTATTAAAGATAAGGCTTTACGTACAGAAGTTTTTCGTGTATTTGCATTCTGGGGTGCTATCTCTTTACCTATGACTTTTATCACAGGGTTATGGTATTTATGGGCCATTCCAACTGAAGCTTATAATATGATTGTCTGGTCTACAGGGATGTCCGAGGTCATCTTCAAAAGTTTAAATATCTTAGGATTTAGTATACTTATTATTTTCTTAGTATGGCTTGTAAAAAGTCCAAAAACAGTCCCGTGGATTCTATCAATAGCAGTGATGTTCTCATCCATCGGTTTTATTGGGGAATTTGAAGTAGTAAGGGAAACTGTAAGAAAACCCTATATTATCTATAACTATATGTATGCGAATGGGATGTTAGCAAAAAATGAAGAAAAACTAAAAAAAGATGGTTTTCTGGCTAATGCTACATGGGCAAAAGAAAAAGAAGTAAATGACAACAATATGGTGGAAGCGGGTAGAGATGTATTCGTTGGTCAATGTATTACCTGTCATACAATAGATGGATGGAGAGATACAAGAGCCTTGTCTAGTAGAATGGAAGGTTGGGATAAGGAAGCCATTATGTCCTTTGTTCCGAATATGCATTATGCACAAGTAGCAATGCCTCCATTTATGGGAACTGAAAAAGAAATAGAAGCTTTAGCTACTTATATTTTAACAGTACTTGAAGAAGAAAAAGAGGTGTCTACAAAATGAAGTATTTAAGTTTTGCTTTAATTTCTTCAGATAACCCTTTACCAATACCTGCACCTATTGGGTTACTAGAAATTCTTATCGTTGCGACATTTATTTTTCATATCATTTTCGTGAATTTTACAATCTCATTGACTGCAGGAGCAGTTGGATTAGAAATTACGAGTATGATCAAAAAAAATAGTTTATTTGATAAAATGGCGCAAATTTGTTCATTTCATGCTTCAATACATAAGAGTATTGCAGTCGTTCTAGGAGTTGGCCCATTACTAATTGTGAGTGTCTTGTATACACAATATTTTTATTCTTCAACTATTTTAATAGGAAAGGCTTGGATGAGTTTATTAATCCTATTGATTACTGCATTTCTTCTGTTATACATTTACAAGTTCACTTGGGATAAATATCAAACCAAAAAATTACTTCATATTAGTATTGGTTTATTGGCAATGTTGATTTTATTCTTTGTACCCCTTATTTTTATTGTCAATGTAACTTCTATGTTATATCCTGATCGTTGGGGAGAAGCAAATGGTTTTTTTGAAAGCTTATTTTATTATCCTCAAATTTGGCAACGTTACCTTCATTTCATGCTAGCAAGTTTAGCAACAGGTGGATTTTATATGTTTGTCTATTTTACTTTTCAGAAGCGAAAGCAGAAGAGATTAGAGGAACATGAGCAATCATTAAAACTTCTTGGTGCAAAAGTAGGCTTTTGGATTACAATTGTACAGTTGGTAGCTGGTTTCTTATTATTATTTTCATTTGATACGGATATTCGTATGCTTTATTTAGGCGAGGATTTATTGTTAACATCTTTACTCATCATTTCTATTGTATTGACTGTCATTCTTTGTATGCTACTATATGCAGCAGGTTATAAAGATTCTACAAGTGCTTTTCTAGGATCTATAATTGTATTCACTTTTGTTATAGGAATTATGGGATGGATGCGACATGAATTAAGGGAAGCCTATTTATCTCCATATCTTGACGAACATCCACGAACAGAAGAAGGAATTGAATCTACCTCTGAATAAAATTAATTGTATTAATCATGTTTCTATATAACGTAATCCTCAATCCCGTTTTTCTATTGGATAAACGGGATTGCTTTGTTATTAAAACAATATATCACCATTTGATTGAAATTGTTTAGCTTAAACTATGAGATAAAACTTCTGCTCATAGATAAAATAAAATATAAATTGTAATGCACTCTAAGTAGATTCACTATATAAATCACTCTGATCAAATTGTCTTTTCATCATATTTTTCCCCTATTATAGGTATTACTTTAATTGTTGCTCTACTGTTTTATTAAAAACTAAACAGCCACACCTGTTTAGATGTGACTAGTAATACCATACTCAAGTATTAAGGTTACTTACGTACTTAAACTTCACTTTTATTTTACAATTTCTAATTGCTTCGCATTATAAGTTAAAATATCCTGAACTGAATTTAAAGTTCCGTCTGGATAACTTCTTAATTCAACCAGTTTTGCTTTATCTAAGAAACGAATGGCAACAGCAATATAGAAGAATTTTGCACTTTTTCTACATTCATTACATTTGTAAAACTTACAAGAAGTAATAAAGTAAATGGAACCGTCAAATATCCTAATTCAAAGTTATTACCTAGACTAATTTGATTAACCTCGAGGTTTCCGACCATTATGATTACAAGTGACGCACTGATTTGACCAAGCACCACCCAAATGCTTGATAATTTAAAAGCTCGAGTAAGCTTATCCGTAATTACAATTGAAATGACACCAATAAATAAAGCTAAATATAACAACTACTCCCCTCCCAAAGTAATTCTTTAGAAATACTCAAACTTAAATATTCCAACTCCAAATTATACAGTATATGTAAAAAATAAATACTAACTAAACTGCCCCTTTGGCTTAAGCACATTGTTTTACAAACTCACATCAAGATTAACATAAAATCCCATTTTTAATTTAGAAGTGTTATTCAATTAAATGGCATTTCATGAAGAAGGACGCTTTCCTTATATCAGAAAAGCGCCCGATTGGAGTTAGTTTAAGAAGAATGGCAAATCTAATAAAGAATAGTACATAATTTTGATACGTTTCACCTCAATGTAGTTAGTTGCCATATTCTATATATATCCTTCCCTTCGATTCTTCGCTATTTTCACCAAAACAACGTATAATAAGAGAAACAGAAGAAGAATTCATTTTTCCTCTAGTTAAAAAAAGAGGTGCAATTACTTGAAACAATTTGAAACAGCATTACCAGAGCAGTATGAAACATTAAAAAAACAGGCCAATTATACGTCTAGCTGGCGAGAGCGTTTAGACGCAGTCGAAAAGTTATCAGCTTATCAACATGACAAAATCATAGATTTATTAAAAAATCGTATGCAGCATGATACTGTCAACAAGGTGCAATTAGCAGCCTATGAAGCACTTGCGGCGTTTGGCGAGGACGTAGAGAAGCCATCACCTGCACGTTTTGATATTATTAAAGGAACAGAAAAAATTTTCCTGCGTGTTAAAAAGAGCTTGCCGAAGGACCATACAGTGGCAGACTTTGCGGATAAACTAAAACGTATGCGTTTAGATGTCTTTGACGCGTATGAAGGCGACAAAGGTGAACAATTTATGAACTGGTTAGAGGAACGTTGGACAAAACTATAATCAGCAGTTTTGCGATTTATGAAGGAAAGTCATTCTCTCTGCTTATGGAGGGAATGACTTTTTCATATCTTACGCTGCGGTTCATCGAAACCAATATTAAATTGTCTTACTTCTTTTCTTTGATCATCTATCTTTATTGTTTAATGATAAAACAAACACCTAATAAAACTAACCTGCTCCTTTAGTTTAAGTGGAAATTTTCACAATTTCTTTGCTCCATAACAATTTTGATTAAATATGTTACTCAAGTAAATGGCTCTATAATGAGATCGAGCGCTAATCCTGATTACAAAATCGCGCCAGATTGAAGTTCGTTTTTTAACTTACAATTAAAAAAGTCTTATATCATATTTTATACAGATTTTTTCTTCTCATTAAAAGGCTCTCACTGTAAAGTTTTTTACCACTAATTTAATTTCAACCGTATCGGATCAATCTCTTCTGTTATTTTCACAGTAGAAGGCACTATTTTGAAAGTGTGCGGTATATTTTGTAAATCGTTAAATTGTGCTCTATAAATGGTACGATTATTAGTACGTTTTTCATCAAATTTACTAGAATTTCTATCAGCAACAACTAAGCGATTATCGATTACAATATTCCATCCCATCGGCCTTATCTTTGGCTCACCTTCCGTAGAAATTTGAATGTGCAATGAATTATTTTCAATTTCCATTGAATCTACTGTATATTCTGCGTTTTCAAATTGAAATGGTTGCGGCTGTTGCGGATTTACTTGCGTCTCATTTAAATTGTGCACAATTTTTTCCATAGCAAACACTTCTAATACAGTTGACTTAGTATAGCTTGGGACAGAAACCGAATAAATCATTTCACCTAATACATTAGTTCCCCTCCCACTAGAAGAACTATTGATTAACGGTTTTTCTTTTAATCTATGCCCTGCAATCAATTCACCCGCATCATTTTTAAGGGCAAAATGGACATTTGTCCGAACTTCACCGAAAAAGAAATCTTCCATTTTATCAATTGGTGGATTTAGAAATTCATCATATTCATAACGAGTTAGCATTTGACTGTATAAATTTTCATAATAACGCTGATTTTCATCATTGAATTTTACACGAAATTCAATATCCATGTTTTCTCCATCATTAACCACTTGCTCGATTGAAACATCCAAAAACGGTGCATCTAAGCTAGGGTTTTGGTTTTGTTCACTTGTTTTAAGTACCTCCTGGTCACCACTGTTAGGTTCGATTAATTCCGCTGGTTCATCAATTGGCTGTGCAACTTCACTGGGCATTCGATTCCAATAATAAAGTCCGAAACTTAAGACCAGAACTGCAGCACTAATTACACTAATTTTCAAACTATGCCACACTTTCTTACGCTTAGTATTTGTTTGAATAAGCTGCATAATTAGATCCGCTTGACTACTATGTTTAATAATTGGAGTATTAAGCTGTGCAAATAAAGTTTGCTGCTCATTTCTTAATTGCTGGTATTCATTTTGACAACTTTTACAGGTTTGCAAATGGGCTTCAAGTTTCTCCAACTCATTAGCTTCTAAAAAGCCTTCCACATAATCTTCTATCAGTAACGAATCACATTTCATAAAAATAACCTCCCTTTGTAGTTCCGATTGATCTTAATTTTCTTTTACTACGGTGCAGTTTGTTACGTACTTCGTTCATAGAAATTTGAAGCACTTCACTAATTTCATCGTAGCGAAGCCCGTTCACAAATTTTAGCAACAACACGAAATACTCGGTTTCATCTAGCTGCTGTAGGAGTTGTTCTAATTGCTCATTTTTCTCACGTAATAATAGAATTTTTTCTGGATAACGACCGTCTGCTATATCCATATCTATTGATCTTGCTTGCTGCTTATATTTTCTTAAATAATCAAAACACTTATTGACAACAATCCGATAGAGCCATGCATTAAACGACCCTTTTTTTTCATACTTATGTAGGTTATAGTACACCTTAATAAAAATATCCTGAACGATATCTTCTGCAACTGTACGATTACGAACAATTCGTATAACAGTGGTAAATACTTTCTGTTCATAATGTTTGATAATATATGCAAAGCAATGATCTTCTCCGTTCTTTACTCGTGCAATCACTTCATCTATCTCCATCTGATTCACCTCCTTACTACTATAACGATCAATTCTTTATTTCCTCTCAGAATAAGTTTAATTTTTTCTATTGACGGAGTGCTGCAAGGGAAATGCGGATTGACAACACTAAGAAATATACATCGAACGGCAAGCCATAAACGTCTAAATATTAGTGTATCTAGTGTTTTCGCTTCTTGCATAATAAGCTGTATAAATAAAATTTATAGAAAAAGCCACGAAAATGAACTGCACCCCCATTATTAAATTGTGTCTAACAATGGGAGTGCAGTTCACGCTCATGGCTTTTTCAAGTGTTTCCAAACTTTGATTTGGGAACGTTATTTTGTATGTGTTTGTATATTATACTTAGTTAAAGGTCGTTAAATTATCTGATATAGTATTTAAAAAATCTTTTTCAAATTTATAATAAAATTTACCCTCAGTCTCACTTAATGTTATTGAATCCGTTTGCATTCCGTTGCTTAAAGAAACCAATTTTATTGACTGAATTTCTAGCTGATTTTCTAACAATGAATCAAGTGATGTATTCGTTTCCATTTGAGTAAACATTTTTTTTAATTGTACTGGTGACATTTCAACTTCCATTTTATTAATTATAGCTTGCAATAGATTTACGAGATTTTCTTCATTTAGATTTACACCTTCTGTGGCTGCCATTAACAATGCGATAACTTCTTCACCGCTAAAACTCTGTAATCCTTTTTCAAATTCAAATGCTACTTGTGTGATTGCTCTCACTCGAATATCTTCTGACAAATCGTATTCTAATCCATTTACAGAATCAATGAGCGTTGAAATAGTTTCCACATCAATTACTGAATAATAATCAATTGGTAAAGCTACTAATTTTGAAACAGTCGTTTTTACATTATCAGCGCCCCCAAATTTATATGCAAACAATAATTTATCGTACAAAGGTGTCCCATCATTATTAGTCGATACTGGTGCATATGTCTCAGCAGGGAATGATACAACTTTCATCATCTTTTTATCTTTATTATAAGTAAGTAATAGATTTAGATAAATTCTATTGTCCATCTCTTTTGATTTCACCGTAATTAATGTAGTTGAAACCTTCTCTTCTTCAACCACTTGGTTACTTGTAGTACGTATATTAGATTCTTTAGTCAGATTTCCAGGGAATAATGATGGCAAAAATAAAAATAAACATAGACCTATTATTAATATAGAAATTGTTACTGGTGCAAATTTTTGTAGGAAAATAGGTGACTTTTTTTGCATATGAGAATCCCTGTCTATTTTCTTGATTTGTTCAAATACTTTTTGACGATCTTCTTTCGTAAATTGTAGTTCTTGATTTAACTTATTAGAAAAGTTAGTTTTTGAACGTTTCTCATTCATTAACTTCTGCCTCCTTTATCATCGACTCTAATCGTTGTTTTGCTCTTCTTAATCGAGTTTTCACTGTATTTACCGAAACATCTAAAACATTGGCAATTTCATCAGTCGTCAATGAATCGTAGTAGTATAGATAAACCACTTCCCGATATACTTTTGGTAGAGAAAAAATCGTATCTTTAATTTCTTCATTATTGTATTTATCAAGTACTGTTTTTTCTGTTGAAGGTAATATTGACTTCGCCGTTTCATTAATAAAACTTTTTACGTGTACCATTTTGTAATTCCAACTTTTCAAATAGTCCTTACATTCGTTAATGGTAATACGATAAAGCCATGTTTTAATTTGTGCGTCAAAGCGAAATGAATCAAGGTTTTTGTAACATTTGATAAACGTATTTTGAACCATGTCCTTCGCAATCTCTGCATCTTTCACATATGAAAACGCTAATCGTACCAACTCATTACCATAATCAATCATCAATTTTTCTAGTATGAAATCATTTTCTTCACTACCCAATCTACTTCCCTCCTTCTCAACCTGCTCCCAAATTCTTCTATTAGACGATTATCAATTCAAGAAAGGTTCAATTTTTAAAAATAACTCCAAAATATCCGTTACCGACTTGTAACAATTGCGATTGTAAGTGCTGAGAACAGGTGGGTGTTGGATTTGTTAATTATTTGATCAACCTTTCCATAAATTCTATTGATTGCTCCTTTTATAATTCATTGATGTCTGAATTATAGACGCGATTTTTTGAAGGTGAATGACTCTTGTCTAACCATCTATTCTTCTCTCTTACTATTTCATAAGAATAGACTAGCATTATAATCATGTTGGATTAAATTAATGATATCAACCTTGATATGAGAGCAAATCTAAAGAGCATGTTTTGAAAAGATTGTTCAAAACATGCTCTTATTTATTGTGGCAGATTAAATTCTCTTTCAATTACTTTAATATCGATAAGGGCACCCCAAAAACAGATGGAGGTGCTGATACCATGTATATTGTTGATAGAAGTATTTCACAAGGTAAAAGAGCTGGTGTTTATTCTGTATTCGGTATTATTACTGGCTCCTTGGTTCATACGTTATTTGTTTCTTTTGGCTTAAGATTATTGATGTAATTTATCTCGTTTATCTAGGAATTAAAATGGTATTTGATAAATCAAACATAGGTTTTGAAACGTCATCTAGTAAATTAAACTTAAGAAAAATTTATATACAAGGTCTTTTAACCAGTTTTAACGAATCCAAAAGTCTCGTTATTTATTATTGCTTTTCTTCCGCAGTTTATAGATGTAAAAGCATCAGATCCTGCTCCTTTTTTAATATTAGGGCTTACATTTACAGCAACTGAACTCCTATAGTGTTTATTTGTTGCTTATTTCTCCTCGTACGTTACTAAAAAACTAAGAGGAAACCAAAAATTAGGTATGCTTCTGAATAAAATAACGGGAATGATATTTATTTGTATGGGGTTAAAGCTACTTCAAACAAAAGCTCCACATTAAACTTGTAAAATAAAACAATGCCCCCCTACCTAATGAGCTCCTTTCAAATTTGAAGGGACTGTTTCTTAATTAATATCAGTTCGTTTACTGCAGACTTTATTTCTGACATTCTTTCAATATAGTGATGATAAGTTTCCTTCCACTCCTTATTGAAGTAAAGCTCCTTTAGTTGAAGAAGGGATATCTTTTTTCACCTAGGGCTACAGGGAATCCTCAACTTACTAATAGATTTTTGAGTGCTTGTTTTGCTCCATATTTTAATCTAGCTCCAAGGCTACTAGCAAATCCCCTCAATTAATTAAGATATTTGTAAAACCTGCATCTTTTTTAAGTACCATTGAAAGAACTATTTTTCCCATACTATTTCCTATTAAAAACAGAAAATGGATTTATAAAACTGATTTTAATTCTTTGAACTTTTAACTAGAAAATCACTTCATATAAAGCATTATCTAATAAGAATATTAGATACGAATCAGACATATATTGATTTTAGTATTTCATTAAAACAAACATCTATTATTCTATTCATGTTGGAATTATATTAAATTTTCTATAAAGATAGGATGATGACAATTATTGAAAAGTCGGTTCTTGCGATGGTTATTTTACGTGTATTGTCTGGGAGTATTGAAGTAAGTGCTGGGTTGTTGATGCTAAAGTTAAATAATTTAGAAAAAGCATTTTATATTAATACAATGCTTGCTTTGGTTGGGCCAACCGTTTTAATCGTAACGACAGCAATTGCATTATTTGGACTAGCAGATAAAATACCTGTGACGAGAATCATTTGCTTATTTACAGGTATAACACTTATTATTATTAGCTCACATATTAAGTAAACATAAAATATTACTAAAATAATAATTATAAAGTATGAAAATGCCAGAATATGAAATTAGTAAGTAGATTGATATCTTCCCATCCACCATTTTGGACATAAGTCTTCTTCTGTCTCGAACATTTATTTTATAGCCTGATTCCATTCATAATCTTTGTTAAACTCTTTATGAATCACATAACATGTTTATCCGTCCATTTGAAAAATTTTTTATAATTCTTCCTATTCATGTTCATTAAATCACTGTAGCGTGTGACGACGCTGCTTTTTTTTATGTATAATTAGCCTTTGCTTGCACAAATTAATATTGAGTGTATCGCACGCACTTATACGGTTGTGGCGTTGGTTGACCGTCACGACCTCCCTCAAAAAGGGTTACATTACCTCAGTAACCCTTTTTTAATTTCTATTCAAATTAACATTACACTACATCAGGTAGTTTTCTACTTTGGATTAACCTTGATCAAACCTTTACGACCACTAACCCGATTTGTAAGTGTACTTCCCATCTTACTCAGTACTACAAACCTTGCCTATATTTAACTTCCCTTTAATCTACATGGTTTACACAGCACGCGACATCAGCATGAACATCTACTAAAACCGTATCAATCATTTCAAGAAGTTCACGAATACGCTCATTTCTCAAACTATAGTAGCAATATTTTCCTTCATTACGACCAACAATAATGCCACAACCTTTTAAACAGGCTAAGTGTTGAGAGATATTAGACTGATTCCCCTTTAATTCCTCGACGATTTGAGATACTGTCTTCTCTTTCTCTTTGATACACCCTAAAATTTGTAGTCTTACCTTATTTGAAAATCCATGAATTAGTTTGATTTTTAAATCAATATTTTTTTCTGTCACAAAATCTCCTCCAATTCATATTAGACTTAGCTAATATGTTCTGATATTATCATATTCGATATCACTAATATGTGTGTCAAACATACTAGCACTACCTAATATGTCTGTCAAAAATTTTTAAAAATATGGGTCTCTCTTCAGCTAATAAACGTAGGCATCCTCAAGTTAGATTTTTTACTTTCTGAAAAGGAATATCAGTTTAAATTTGGGACAGGTTTCGCAACTGGCTGGACACTTGTAGTAATGGCTTTAGGGCTAACAAACCCTGTTAAAGGCTTATTATACATACTTATTTATGTACTTGGCTTTTCACTTCCCTTTCTTAAGCTGTCACTATTTATTGGCAAATTACGTTTCTGCAGATGAATTATGATTTTAATGGGGATTTTATTATATTTTGACATGATGACAAAGATATTGCGTGGGTCACTCCTATTTTTGAAGAGGACACAGGATTTTAGAAGCTCATACCCTCTGTAGAAAGGTTGGATGTAGCATTGAATAATACGTGGAACAAAATTATCTATAAAATTGGCTCTTCCTTTTACGATAAACTTTTTAACACAGGTGCTTTTTTAAAGACTAGAAAGAGGATTTTTCAAGAAGTACCTTTTCAGCGTAAGCAAAAAATCCTCTATGTAGGTATTGGTACTGGTGCTGATTTAGAATTAATCAACTATGTTGATTATGATATAACAGCTATTGATTATTCTCCTGATATGCTAGCGAAAGCTAAACATAAATTCGAGCACTCTTCTATCAATTTTTTAGAAATGGATGCTCAAAAAATGTCTTTTGCAGATGAATCATTTGACTATATTGTAGCTAGTTTAATTCTTTCTGTGGTTCCTAATGAAAATAAATGCTTTGAAGAGATGATACGAGTTTTAAAGAAGGATGGTAGAATTCTTATCTTTGATAAATTTGCTCCTAAAAATCAAAAACTAACACTATCAAAAAAATTGGTAAGGCCATTTATAAGTATGTTAGGAACAGATATTGGTCGAAGTTTTGAGGAGTTGTTTAACCAAAATGATCATAGGCTCAAAATTATAAGAGATGAATCTGTTATGTTAAAGGGTATGTATCGATATATTGAAGTTATTAAACTCTCTTAGCTAAATCGTATAATCGCAATCAATGTTTCGGAGAAAACTCATTAAGGAGCACAAGCATCTTATCAAACTAGAAAGAATAATGGAGAGTTTAAAAAAACAACAATCAGTCCAAATAAAATTGGCTGATTGTTGTCTTAGTAATTGAATAACTTTTATAAATGTTAAATACCATGTCATATCGATTTAAGTCTTCCGTGATAAATTGTTACTCTATTTGTTTTTTCATGAGTTGTTTTGAAAAGTTAAAGGATCGAATTTCGCTAACAAAGGTAGAACCTAATAAGAATACCCCGCCCATAATTTGAACTAGGGTCATTTGCTCTTGCAATATCATTGCAGAAATCAAAATAGCTACAAAAGGATCGACATAACTGAGCATCGCAATACTCTGCCCTTTCAATTTCTCCATTCCCGAGAAAAACAACCAAAATCCAATCCCTGTATTAACGATACCTAAAATTAAAATAAAAGGAATAGATGCGCTTGATAATCCAAAAATCCCAAAGCCCTCTGTCAAAAAAACATACGGCAGCAGTAATAATGCAGTCGTTCCAAGTTGAATAATGGTCAGCTCTAGCTTGTCCATCTCTTTAATAAATTTGTTTAAAAGTAACAATGCAGCATAAAAAACTGCTGCAATCAATCCAAAGATAAGTCCAAGGAAATCATCTGATTCCGATGCACTCACCCCTTCTCCTACAATCATTATCATACCGATCATTGCAATGACAATGCAGATTATTTTTTTAATGGATAATTGTTCCCTAAGTACAACAGGTGAAAGTATCATTACAAATACTGGTGCAAAGTAATACCCTAGCGTGGCATTGGCAAGTGATGTGTGGTCGTAGGATTGATAGAGAAAAATCCAGTTTCCTCCCAATGCAACGCCTGAGAAAATCAAAAATAAAGCATTCGTTTTTACTAAATTCCAGGATATTTTTTTCTTCATAATGGAGAAGATGAGTAGTAAAAATAAGCATCCTAGGAAACTACTTAGTAGAGCTCTTTCACTCGCCGCTAAATCAATGTAACGCACAACTAAACCGATGGTGCCAAAAATAATCATCGATACGATAAATTGAAATTTAGATTTCATGGTTTACTCCCCTAACCTACCGCATTTTAATAGATACGATTAGATGCTTTTTCCTTCCTTTTGTCCCACTCCCTTTCCACTTGCTTTTGTAATGGGAATAGCATAGCATACACCTAAGTATTACAAAATTGAATGTTTGTCATGTTATCTATAACAAAATAGCATGCAAGGGAGGATAGCGTTATGAATATCCAAAAATATATGGCTTTTGTCAAAGCAGTAGAGTATGGGAGCTTTACAAGAGCTGCTGATGCATTAAACTATACACAGTCCGGCATCAGCCGTATGATCAACGATTTAGAATCAGAATGGGGAATATCCCTTTTTGAAAGAGGTCGTACCGGAATCAGCTTAACATCTGATGGCTTAAAGTTACTGCCCCAATTACAGCGTATATGCAATGAGCATGAAATGTTAATGATGCAGATCGATGACTTACATGATATCCAATCTGGAATCATTCGAATTGGTACATTTTCTAGTGTAGCAACCCATTGGCTACCTTATATGATCAAATTCTTTAAGCAGGATTATCCAGGGATTGATTTCGAGTTACTATTAGGAGATTACACCGAAATCGAAAGCTGGATTATCGAAGGTAGGGTCGACTTTGGATTTTTACGACTGCCAACAAAAGCTGAAATGGAAACAATCTTTGTAGAGCAAGACCGTTTGTTGGTCATCATTCATCAGGATCACCCTCTTGCTGATTGCGATAAGTTTCCTATAAGTGAACTATTGACCAGTCCATTCATGCTTTTAGAAAAAGGTGCAAAAGCTGAAATCTCCGAAATTTTTGACAAGCACAATATCTCGCCGCACATTTCTTTTACAACATGGGACGACTATGCCATTATGTCAATGGTGGAAAACGGGTTAGGAATCAGTATATTACCTGAACTGATTTTAGAACGCATTCCTTACCAAATTATTGCGAAAGAGCTTGAAGTACCTGCATTTCGAACTATTGGGATTGCGATGAGAGAGCAAAAATCGCTGTCACTTGCAGCAAAGAGATTTATAGAATATTTATCCTATAGAAAGAGAAAATAAGAGATTAGATATTATTTGCACTACTATAAAAAGCGTATTCGAAAAAACCTCGAATACGCTACATTAATCTTCCACCGCTTCTAAATAGCCTTGCTGTAAACATGTATCCGTCATAAACTGCTTTATCCCTGCATCAAAGGACAATTTGATCGTGCTACTTGTAACGTCCAAAATTTTGCCTTCTCCAAACATCACGTGCTTCACCTTTGAGCCAACGATTAACGCTGACTCCGTTGTAATTGTCCGATCATTACGGTATTGCTTCAATGCTTTCCTCGGACTTTTCGACGCTTTCTTTGGTAATTCCTGAGGTGAAACGATTTGCTTTAACGCTTTCATGAATATTGATGGCACCACACTTGCTTTAAAACGCTTGCTGTACGAAATTAATTCCAAATGGCGAATCGCACGTGTGATACCGACATAAAAGAGCCTTGTTTCTTCCTCTATTGCTTCTTCCGTCTCACTAGGTAAAATCCCATCAATTAAGTCAATCAAATACACACGATCAAATTCCAAGCCTTTTGAACTGTGTAAGGTTGTTAATGTAATGGCATTCATTTCATTTTTCAGATGAGATGTACGTGCTAAATTTTCAAGGTACTTCAAACGACCCGCAAATTCAGTCATCGTCGACGTATGGCGAGCAATTAGTCCAAGTACATCCACAATATCTAGTAAATTTTCATAATTAAAACCGAGATCCTCGCTCATTTTCTTTAAGGCACGCTCATAACCAAAATCATAACGGATATGCTCTAGCATGGCTGTTGGTGTTGTTTGATCAAATTGAATGCTATCATACGTTTGGCGAATTCGCTTAATATATTCAGGCTGATAATCCTTTAGCTCCACATGCTCTAATAAAAGTGTGAATACACAGCCATCCTCTGGCACTTTCTGTAGTGCCTTTAATTGCGTTGGTGTAATATAAGCATTCATTTTTCTGTAAACTTTTTCAAATATCGAGATATTTTTTGTATTGTACGCTAGACGCATGAAGTTCATAATATCCTCCACGACCCAATGCGTAAAAAAGCGTATGGTGGAATCCTTCATATAGAAAGGCAGGCCCGCTCTATCTAACGCGTCCATAAGTGGAATGGCTGACGTATTATTTCGATATAAAACAGCCGTTGAGCCAAGCTTAGACAAGCTTTTTAACTGATTCACTACATATTTGGCCTGTAAGCTGTAATTCTCTAGGATTTTAAACGAGATTGGCTCTGCTGCAGGATTTTGCGTAAACATTTGTTTGTTATATCGCTTTTTATTGCGCTGAATGAACAGATTGGCTGGCGCTACAATCGAGGCAGATGAACGATAGTTTTGTGTCATTAGTAAAACTTGTGCGTCTGGATAAATCTTTTGGAAAGTCAATAAATAATCTGGCTCTGCACCACGCCAGCTATAAATAGCCTGATCCTCATCAGCAACAACGCATAAATTTTGATGGACTGCGACGAGCTTCTCGATGATCGCGTGTTGAACTGGCGATGTATCCTGACTTTCATCCGTTAAATAAAAATCGTATCGACGCTGATATTGCGCCAACACCTCTCGATTTTTCGTAAAAATATCATTCGCCATTAACAGCATATCGTCAAAATCAATAAGCAAACGATCGCAACCTGTGCGTTTATATTCCTCATATCGCTGCAAAATCTCGACTTTTTTTGGCACATTTACTTCTGCCATTGCCCATTCCTGTTCTGGCAACATTTTATTTTTGATGAACGTTATGTACGTCAGTAGCTCTTCTAACTGATCTTCAGTAATTTTCAAGCCATTTAATTGTTCAAAAATCTCACGAAGCACTCGTTTTTTTGACATAACACCAGGCTTGTCCGCTTCTTCCATAATCCCATACGAAATGCCCTGACGTTCAAGTGTCTCCCGCACCACTTGAAATGCTAAACTATGAATCGTCGAGAAATCAACTGGTGGCAAATGTGGAAAAAACTTTGCAAAACGTGCCCTCATATCATTTGCTGATGCCTTACTAAACGTAACAGCCTTAATGCGAGCAGGCTTGACACCAAGCATCTCGATCATATAGCCAATACGCATAATAATCGTCGTCGTTTTTCCTGAACCAGGAGATGCCAATAGTAGCAACGGTCCATTCGTTTGCAATACGGCCTGCTTCTGCACATCATTTAGATAAACGCCAAGTGAACGCTCCTTTTCTTCAAAAAATGCTTTTTGCGCTCCATTCATATCAATTACTCCGTTCTAAAAAAATCTATTTTCTATTATACCAGATGATACTGATTAACCTCCTAAGATCATTAAAAGAGATTGTTTGCCTCTTCATCATTTTTAAATCTTTTCAAAAACAAAAAAGCGTATATACAAAATCTGTACAACGCTTTTTAGTAACTCGTTAGTTATATCTTTTATTTGGCTATCCATTCATATTGAATATCAGCTAAATTTTCTTCATTTTCATGACCTCTACCTATAATTTTAAATCCTTGTTTTTCATAAAATCGTTGAGCATTTTCATTGACCTCAAATGTGTATAAAGTTAATCGCCCATTTGCTTGAGCTTTTACTTTATCTAGTAATGTATGCCCTATGCCCATCCCTTGATAGTCAACATGAATATATAGTTGGCTTATTTCCTCTTCGTTATAGGCAATCATTCCAACTACGTTTTCATCCATTAACGCTAAATCGATGTGAAACTGTTCAGCTAATAGATGATTTAAGAAATATACATGACTTTCAAAGGTGTGAATTTCTTTCTGACCAATCGCCTTTTCCTTACTATCTCGCCACATAGCAACTGTTTGTTCAGCGTATTGGGGGTTATATTGCGTAATAATTATTTTGTGTTGGTCCACTACGATGCCTCCTTAAGTGCTATTCGTTGTTGTTGGCGAATTACCATTCTACACAACTTCGGATACCGTTTCATTGGTTAATGAAAAATATCGCCTGTTTACTATCATCTTATATTATTTTAATACAGGAAACCACTTGAGATAAAGCCTATCTAAACAGGATGACTCGCTTTTAAATCCTTTAGAGATATAGGACATTCCTGTATGCATCAATTTATATAGGACGGATTAATCTTGGATATATGTAGAAAATCCTTTTGTGCATATAGGTTTTACTATCCCCAAAGTCATTCACATCGACTACAATAATTATTTTCTCGACTTGTCAATGTCGTGATTCAAATCTACCCCTAGTTTGAACCGTATGCCACTTTTCCAGTTATAGGTACTTCTTCATAAAGTAAAGCACATTACTTGAAGAATTAATTGTAAGTTCTACGGATAAAAAAACATCTTCCACTCACACTAATGGTGGAGGTGAGATGAAAATGGGAAATAATAAACATAAAAATAATAAAACGCAAGACAACAAAAAACAGCAGAATCAAAATCAAAATGCTAACAATGAACGTAAAAACAGAGAAGAGTTTGCTGAAGAAGTAGATTTCAGTCAAATTCAAAATGAAAACAAACGTTAATAATATTATCATGTGAAAAAACCCTAATACTCACTTCAGTAAAGAAGGGTATTGGGGCTATTTTTATAATACATCTTTTGCACTTTACTCACTATTTTTACGGCTCAAACCCAGTCTGGCTTATATAAACATGATCTTCTGGAAAGATTTCAATAAATCGGTTATATACTTTTTTTATTACATCTGGTCCATACCATTCTTCTAAACCAAGTTGGTCATATTTTTTCCCAATCTCCAGTTTTCTTGTGCGTTTTCCACCACTGCCATCTCCCATGAAGTAGTCATCTATACATATTCGATCGACGAGTTGCTTCAATTTCAAAGGAAAATATTCTCCACTTGGTAAAATGGGAGCGATAGCAACTTGGGTCGGTATGTCCGCAGCTGCTAATTTTTCCAATGTCTTAAAACGCGCCTGGATTGGAGGTGCCATTGGCGTAAAATGTTTACGTATCGTTTCCGAATCTGTCTCAATTGTCATACTTACCCGCACTTTATCTTTAAATTGTCGCAGTAAATCAATATCTCGACTGACAAGTGGACTTCTCGTCTGTACAAATAAAAAGTCAGGGAGATCCTCTAGCATAATTTCTAGTAAAGATCGCGTCACTTTTTCCTTATGCTCTATTGGCTGATACGGGTCTGTACTTGAAGACATAAAAATGGTTACTGGCCCTTTGGCTTTGGCACGATGAAGCTCCTTTTTTAATACATTCGCTGCACCGTTTTTAACATCTACCCAACTTCCCCATTCCCCTTCTCGAAAAAGAGATACAGGCATTTGACGTACATAGCAATAGGAACATCCAAATGAACAGCCTGTATAAGGATTGAGTGAATGCGTATAGCCAGAAAGAAAGCCAGTCCCTTTATTCAGAATGGTTTTTGGATTTTTATAAAGGATTTCACATTTCATACAGAACCCCCATTCCATGTACGGTAAGTATTACGCATTGCTAGACGAACCTCGCTTTTCAAGGTCCAAAAGCAATTTTTTCATTGCTAATCCGCCCCGATAGCCTGTTAAAGAGCCATTCTTTCCTGTTACACGATGGCACGGTACAGTAAGTAACACTGGATTAGCCCCAATAGCCGCTCCCACAGCACGAACAGCTGCTGGTTTATTTATAGCATGGGCAATGTCTGAATAGGATTTCGTCTGCCCATAAGGAATTTCACAAAGTGCTTGCCAGACTGCTAGTTGAAATGGCGTACCTTTGTACTCCAATGGGACAGTAAAGGTTTTCCTCTTTCCTGCTAGATATTGAATGATTTCATTGACATAGGGTTCAAGCTTTTCCTCATCTTCAACAAGAGGACTTTCTGGAAAGCGTTTCTTCGCCCATTCAACCATTTCCTCGAATGGTTTGTTCTGTGAACCTACAAACACAAGGCCCTTGGAGGTAGCAGCAATATAAAAATGCCAATCCTCAAACTTGAGTAAAGACCAATAAAGGGTTGGTTTATTGTTTGTTTCCATCATTTATTTCCTCCATTTTTCTCATTTGACGAAATTGCGCTGGGGTCTGACCTGTTTTCTTTTTAAATAAAGTAATAAAATAGGGCGCATTCGCCATACCCACACATATGGCAATATCGCCTATTGCTTTATTCGTCTGCATCAAATACTTTTTAGCCGCGTGTACGCGAACTTGTTGTATATACTCAACGGGCGTCATGCCTTTAATCTTTTTAAATGTTCGATGCATATGATAGGGACTCCCATGACAAATCATTGCTAGTGATTCTAGTGTTAATTTTTCAGTGAAGTTTTGATCAATGTATGCTGTAATAACATCAACCCACTCGCTATCAGGCAAATTTTCATTAGTAGGCTTGCAACGTTTACAAGGGCGAAAATTTGCGCGGAGTGCTTGTTCTGCGGTTGCAAAAATACATACATTCTCTTTTTTCGGAACGCGAGACTTGCAGGATGGTTTGCAAAATATCCCTGTTGACTTGACAGCATAAAAAAATTGATTGTTGTACGCTGTATCATTCGTGATAATAGCTTGCCACTTTTCATCTGTCATCATTTCTACATTATTCAAAATTTTATTTTCATCATTCATAGGCTCATGCATTTATCTCACCTCTCCTTACAATATACTACCTAAAAATTCACCATGTACAATTCTGGATATGGAATAGCAAGATATTGAAGTTTTTTTATTTAGAATCGTGAAAAATGATGCCAAGACCGTATCGTTCTCCAGCAGTAATCGTACTTACTCCATGACGAACTGTATGTTTATAATATCCCCTTTTACCTTGAGCAGGTCTATGGTTCGTAGGAAAGATCAGCGCACTGCCACGATCTAACGTAATGACATGTCCCCTACTCTGAGCACGTGGAATTTGTTCCACTAGGAGTGATTCTCCACCAAAAAAGTCTTGTTCGCGTTGATTTAATACAAATACTACTTGAAACGGGAAGAAGATATCGCCATATAAATCTTGATGCAAACAATTAAAGCCACCTGTTTCATACTTTAAGAGTAAAGGTGTCGGTCTAGTTTGTTCATTTTCTTCACAGGTGTTCAAAAAATCTTGAAGCTGAGCTGGAAACTGTGCTGTTTTCTTTAAATAACCTAACCATCGATTGGCTGTTTTGGCCAATTCTTGATAAAAGGATTCTCTTAAACTTTGGATAATTTCAGGCAATGGATAGGAAAAATATTTGTATTCCCCCTCCCCAAAGCGATACCTCGTCATATTAATGGTCGTTCTATATGGCTCTTCCGTACCATACAACCCTATTAAGAATTCACATTCCTCTTTTGTTAAGATTACTGGAAGCTTTGCAAATCCTTGCTTATCTAGTTCCTGTTGAATGGAATCCCAAGCTAGGCTTTCGACACGTGTTTGAATATCTTGGACCATCTTTATTCCCCCCTTAGCCTTCTTAATAACTAACACTATAACCTCATCAATAGAAAAAAATAAGGAGTTTAGAATGTAATAGCAAGATAACAAAATGAGTAAAGCTACTTTTATGCTAAAGTAAACTAACAAACTGTGTATGTTGAAAAGGAGAATAAAAAAGTGATATGGCATGACGTTGATGATGTGATGATGATTACCTTACCAGAAAATTTTGATATGAATGCGAATCTAGGCTATTTAACAAGAGAAAAAAATGAATGCATGTATGAAATAGAGAACGATATCATCATAAAAGTGATAGCCATTGGAGAAATGCAGTCTTTAGTACAGATAAGCGTAATTGATAATCAACAAATGGTTGTTCAATTCCTAAATGATTCTAGACCTATTGAGAAGTGGGAGCGGCAAGAAATTGTAACATATATTCAAGAATGGTTTGATCTTGATAACGATTTAACGCCATTTTATGAAATGGCAAATACAGATCCATTACTTAAAATACCTGCGCAAAAATACTCTGGATTACGAGTTATCGGCATTCCCGATTTATTTGAAGCATTATGCTGGGGCGTTTTAGGGCAACAAATTAACCTAGCCTTTGCCTACACTTTAAAGAGACAATTTGTAGAAAGCTTTGGCGATTCTATCGAATGGAATGGTAAAAAGTATTGGATATTCCCTCCGTACGAACGAATTGCACAGTTAACACCTACTGACCTAGCAGCTATTAAAATGACAGTTAAAAAAAGTGAATATATTATTGGCATTGCAAGACTAATGGCAAACGGAGATTTATCGAAGGAACAATTAAAGAAAATGGATTTTAAAGAGGCAGAAAAAAGCTTAATCAAAATACGAGGAATCGGACCTTGGACAGCCAACTACGTGCTAATGCGTTGCCTAAGGTTTCAGACAGCTTTTCCAATCGATGATGTGGGTCTGATTAATTCAATAAAAACATTACGTAATATGAACCAAAAGCCTACGAAAGAGGAAATTTTAGCGCTCTCGATACCATGGAAAAACTGGGAATCCTACGCTACCTTCTATTTATGGCGTATTCTTTACTAAATATCATCGCCTTGATGTGAGCATGTCTTGAAAAAATGAATCAAAACATGCTCTTACGTAGGTATGTTTTATGCTTCTACAAAAGCACAATGGATGAACAATCGCAATGTACACAGAATTCTTATAGCTGTAATTCTTTAATACAATCCATGGTTGTTTTTATAAACTCTTTGACAGCGGGAAGGGGTTGCTTCTTTGAGCGAGTAATGATGCTTATTTCTCGGAAAGGTTCGGGTAAGAGAGGTTTTACAATGGTACCTGCTAAATTATAGGGTAAAGCTAGTTCTGGTATGATTGTAATGCCTAATCCTTCACGTACCATTGCAATGATTGTTTGATTTTCTTCCACATTAAACTGTATGTTTGGGGATACCTCTTGTTCCTGTAAAAACTTCTTAACACTTACTTCACATCCTAGCTGAGGCATAATAAAAGCCTCCCCTTGAAGTTCTTCCGCCTTTACTTGTTCATTGATTGCAAGATGATGATGAATCGGTACGATTGCTACTAATCTATCTCTTACTATGGTAGTAGCCTCCAAATGATCCATAGGGTTACTTAAAGATGTAAAACCTATATCCACTTTCCCCTCTTCTACCCAACGTGTAATTTGGTCATAGCTCCCCTCATAAAAATTTATTTCAATTCCCTTAAACTCTCCTTTAAACCGTGATATGATCGTTGGCAACACTTTTGAAGCGAAACTTGAAAAGCTACCAATATTTATTTTTCCGTTTTGTATTCCTAAAATAGAAGCCGCTTCTTGTTTAATGCTTTCTGCTTCGGATAAGATATTTCTCATATTGTTGATGATACGTTCTCCACTATCTGTTAATGAGATGCCGTTTCTTCCTCTATTCAAAAGTTTAATACCGAGTTCTGACTCTAATGAAGCGATATTATGGCTTATGCCCGATTGTGTCATCGCCAATATTTCACCTGCTTTTGTGAAATTTCCAATATCGACTACTTTGACGAATATTTCTATTTGCAAAAGGTTCACAAGATAACCTCCGTATAAGATTTAACTTTCCATTCGACTTCCTCATGTTTAAGATTAAAAACATGAATTTTACTTATCAATTCTATCATACTACAATCATCTTAGAATGAAGGAGGAGATAGCAATGAAAAAAGTGGTAGAGTTTTTTTATGTTGATGCATTCACCACAGAAACGTTTGGAGGAAATCCAGCTGGCGTCATACCTCATGCAGAAAATTTAACAGATGAGGAAATGCTAAACATAGCCAATGAATTAAACCTTTCGGAAACGGCCTTTCTTTTACCATCAACAAATGACAATGCAGATTATCAAATAAAATATTTTACTCCTACAAAAGAAGTTGACTTTTGCGGTCACGCTACGTTAGGTACAGCATGGTTAATGGCTAGTAAGTACAATTGGATTGATAAGGACGAGAAAATAATCTTTGAATCAAAAATTGGACTCATTCCTGTAAAATGGATTACGGAAAACAATCACTTAACGAGCGTGTCCATGACTCAAGTACGTCCACAAGTAAAAAGTATAGACATTCGCCCTGAAGTCGTTGCTGACCTTGTGGGTATAGGGGAAACGGACATTGATGATCGATATCCGATAAAAGTAGCGAACACAGGGGTGCCACATCTTATGGTTCCCGTTAAAACACGTCAAGCAATTGATCAAGCAGAACCTAAATTAAATGAGCTTAAAAAGATGAACAATCATTTTAACATATCAACCACTCACCTCTTTACCTTTGACACAAATGGGGAATTTGATATTTATACAAGAGATTTTTGCCCAAATATAGGGATTGATGAAGATCCAGTTACGGGGGCAGCAAACGGTGCATTAGGCGGTTATTTATATCTAGAAAATATACTAGCTCCACAAGAAAAACATCAATTAGTGATTGGGCAAGGACATACGATTAATAGACCTGGGACTCTTTATGTCACGATTACACCTGATGGGGAGAACGCTGTTATTGAAGTAGCAGGAGCAGCAGTTGTTTCAATAGAGGGAAAAATACTTTTATAACAATATTTTTCTGAATTTTCTGTGTTGATTATCATATTAAAATAAACTTCTCTAAATTCTTTACTTAAATTTAGAGAAGTCTTATTTATGCCAAAAGAAGATTATAGTGGTTAGTTTAATGCATTTAAATGCGTTTTTAAGTATTGCAAAAATGGTTGCTCCAATAGATCGGTTTTTCGAGAGCAAATAAATAAACTTTGCTGAATAGCTGCCTGCTCAACATACACTTGAGCAAGTTTCCCGTTTGCTATACTTTCAGCCACACTATAGGACGGAGCTAAAGTCATGCCGTACCCTGCTTCCACTACTTTGATGGATTCATGTAGGCCCTGCATTTGAAGTCCTAATTTAGGTAATGGTGCATTAAACGTGTAAAATATGGACTCCAATAAATCGAGTGTCGAGCTACCACGTTCCCGATAAATAAAGTCCTCGTTCGATAATTCAAAGATGGTGACCGTTTGATTTGCGAGAGGATGTGACGGATGGACTATAAACCAAAAAGGGATATCCAATACCTTTTCAAATTGTAAATCTTCATGACCAATTTTACTTTGAACGACAAAACCAAAATCTACTTCATAATTCAGAACTTGCTCCTCCACAGATTGAACATTGCCTAACGATACAAAAAATTCAATTTGAGGATGCGCTAGCTTGTATTTAGCTATGATAGGCGGAAGTATATAATTAATGGGGATGTAAGAGGACGCAATATGTATTTTGTCTTCCTTTGCTAAAAACTTCCCAAGCTTCTCATCGATTTGTGCTTCTAAGTAAAATAAACGCATGCCTTGCTCGTATAAAAACTTCCCCTCTGGCGTTAATTGAATTCCACGCCCTTTACCTTCAATCAATTTTGCCCCTATTTCATTCTCTAATTTTCGAATTTGTATGGTAACAGCAGGTTGACTTAGTAGCATACTATTCGCTGCTGCAGTAATTCCCCCAAGCTTGGCTACATTCGTAAAGATCCTCAATGCATGTAAATTCATTCCATTCCAACCTTTCTATCCATAAATAATATTTATGAATAAGCAATAATTATATATTTGTTTTATGTATTGTTTACCAGTAATTTAAGTATTGAGGTGATTGAATGGAAATTTTACTACAGGAATGGTTAACAGTAAAAGGAGTTATTTTATTTACAATTGGTTTACTCGCAGCCATAATAGGCGTTTTATTTGGTGCAGCAGGCTTTATTTTGATGCCTGCATTATTACTCATCGGCATTCCGATTCATACAACGGTTGCTGTTAATAAATTTGCGACAGGTTTATCAGCCCTATCAAATGTTGTTTCGTTTGTCATAAAAGGGCGTCTATCTGTAAAAAAATATTTTTCTTTCATGATTGTTTCTAGTATAGGAGGAGTATTTGGGGCATTATTAGCAATCCTCTTATCGGAACAAATCATGAATGTCGTCGCTTGTATAAGCTTAATTTTCGCATTTCTATTTGTCCTTTGCAGTAGTAAATGGATTGTCAAAGATGTAAAAGATACAGAGGAACAACCTTTGAACAAGCTTATTCCATTTGCAATTTCCATATATGACGGAGGTTTTGGACCAGGCTCAGCTCTAATGAATATAACCTATTTCTTGAAAAAACAATACCATTATTTAAAAGCAGTCGAGTTAACAAGAATGCTCTCGTTATCAAGCTGTACAGGTGCTTTTCTCTTTTATTACTTTACTGGCATTGTTAATTGGGAAATTGCTATCCCTGTGTCACTTGGCTCTATTGCTGGCTCTTTCTTAGGTTTAAAGATCATTCCGTATATCCAAACAAAATGGATTCAAATTATTTTACCAATCATTTTTTTGTTCTTAATTGTTCAAGTAGTGTCGGATTTAATAAAATAACCAAACAAATCCTACCTTTTTTGCCCCAAAATTTAAGGACATCTAATGTGGAGCTTGTTTAGAATCCGAAATTTACGACTGTTAGTATAATAGACGAGAACAATAATAATTTGCCTATTTTTTTATTTATCTACCGCCACTCACATGTATAATTTCTCCAAGGATGTAATTTGAGGCATCGGCAGAAAGGAAGGCAATTACTTCTGCTATCTCTATAGGCGCTGCAGCTCTTTTAATTGGTACAGCGGAAGCCATCCGTTCAAGCCGATTGTCGCCAGGAGCAAATTTATCGTGAAAGGGTGTCTCTACCATTCCAGGCGCTACCCCGTTCACGATAATTCCATATTCAATTAATTCTCTGGACATACCAATCGTCATTGTATTGATAGCTCCCTTAGCAGATGCGTAATGAATACTTTCCCCTGCCCCACCAATACGTGCAGCTGCAGAAGAGACATTAATAATTTTTCCACATTTCTTCGGAATCATATGTCTTAATACAGCTTGAGAGCATAAGAGCACACTATTGACATTTAGCTTGAATGTTTCTTCCCAGAGCTCTTCACTCATCTCCATAAATGTACTTTGACGGATGCCGCCTCCAGCGTTATTCACTAAAACATCAATTGTGCCGAATGAAGAAATAGCTTTTGCAACCATTGCGTTCACGTCTTCTTTATTCACAATATTCGCTTGAATGGCAATGGCGTCTCCACCTTGTTCTTGAATTCGTTGGACAGCTTCGTTGGCACCTTCCACATTTGTATGATAATTGATAATTACTTTAGCCCCGTATTTTGCCACTAGTTCAGCCGTGGCAAAGCCAATCCCAGAGCTTGCACCTGTGATAAGAATAACCTTTCCCGACAAGTTATGCATAGCTTCCCACCTAACGTTTTTAATAGTAATTCGTTAATTCGTTCATAAACAACTCAATGCTCACGCACCACGATGGTTAGTCACATGATTCTACTTCTAGTAAATTTTTGAATGATCGTAACTAAAATCGCTAGAATAAATACAATCAAACTATTAATGAGTAGATAGTAGGCAATGTTTAATCCATAGAATAATGCAAAGGGGTCACGTATAATTAAAAGTGCCAATACGCTTCCTAACCCACCAAATACACCTGCCAGTAGTAAAATGATGAAAGCCGCATTATATAGATTTTTCTTTTTTTTGTAGAATACAAACCCAATCACATTTGCACCAACAATCAAAAAGCCTATCAGTATAAAGAAAAAACCTTCCATTCAACGCCCTCTTTTCAAAACGATTTTGTCATGGGATAGCATTCCTTCCTATTGAATTAAAGTGGCCCACCCTCAAAACCAATAGGCCAACCATTTTCTTTAAATTTCACTTTATACTGAAATTCAAAGTGACCCTCATAAATAAAAGCTAAACTAAAGCCTGAAAATATATAACTATCAAAGTTAGCCATATTTCCAAAGCTTATTGTAGATAAATAATAGCTGTTTATTTCTTGATTAGGAAAAAACTTATGTAAATACTCCAATGCGCAGCTTATATGTAAATGGAGTTCATCGAAAATTCTTTCTGCTAATTCGATGATCCCTACCTCAGGATTTTCATTATTTCCTTGGACAATAATCTCCACATCCTCCCATTCCCCAATATTCATCCTGTATAACCACTGTTCCTGAATAAGATACTTCTCTTTATCGTGTACAGGGGGATTAACTATGTTTATTTTTTTGAGATCATCTTTAGTCAACGGTTTTGCAAGAATAAGCTTATTATGCAAAATGTCTTTGATATTAGAGACCATATATTTTGATTTGTTTAATTCTAAAGAGTCCATTTTACACCTCCGTTTAAAGTAAGTTTAACTTAAATTATACCATCATCGCTCTACAACTACCCTACATTGTAAGTTCAAAAAGAAAAAAGAGCTAGCTATGTAACTAATTCCGGAAAATAGCAAAACAGCTATTCAAAAAGGTTCGTCTTTTTGAACAGCTGCTGCATTTATTGCAATGGAATATTTACTTCAATATTTTCCCCAATCGGATGAGGGTAATAGTTTAAATATAGCTTAGCTTTTCCATTATATTCTTCAAATTGTGATGTCTCCACTACATACTGCTCGTCTCGTGAAATGGTCAAACTTTTGAATTCTAATGGCGTGCCATCTTCTTTTATGGCGTCAGAGAGCATTAATAATTTGCCTTCATTATTTTTATTCATCTTAACCGCTACACTTTGCTGCACTATTGAAATGTCCCCCTTAAAATAAGTAGGCTTCGTGAGTATCTCTTTTGTGCCAAAATCAACTTCGATAAAATCCTCACCCTTTGGCACAGCTTGAACTGCGCCAATCATAACCGTCAATGACGCTGGATCATCGAAATAATTACTTTGCAAATAGAGTGTAAATTTGCCATCGCGAATATCTCCACCTGTTGAAATGCCATTTCTAATACTATCTCTGCGCTCACCGCTTTCTGTCATGACGGCAACATCATCCAGCGCTAATAGTTGCATTGTATTATCTTTGGCTACCTCAATATCGAGTGCCACTTTTAATGGCGAACGGCGAATTTGTGTAATCGTAAATCTCTGCCCATTGACATCGATCGTACGATTCGCAGTAAAAATTTTCTCCTTTGCGACCTCATTTTTCAGTGAAAACGGTAAAGTAATTTCAATGTTCCCCTTCTCTTCATCATGAAAGTGAAAAACTGCTTTAAAATCCTTTGAAATATAGGCGATAGGCTCTAAAAAATTATATTCCACTGAGGAAGAGATGTATGTTTGATTGCTTGCATTTCTAGTAAACGTACAGCCGCATTCAATCTCCTCATCTCCTTGAAACAATTGAACTTCTTCTAAGTTTAATTTTGAAATATCAAATGAGGCATCAGCGTCATAGAACAGTACAAATCCCGAATTATCGGCAATCACGCCCTGCAATGTAAGGGCTAGACCTTTTCTAGATTGCGTCACATTGATTTCTTCATAGTATTCATGATCTACAATATCTTTTATTCCTTTATCTATTGCAATCGCTGATACAATTGCTTGAAAGCCAGGTATTTTGGCAACTTGGCTAGCAATCGTTGGCGAGACGCGAATTGAAAAGAGAAGGCTTAGGCAAAGCATGGAGATGCATGCAACCGAAACAATGCGCTTCTTTCTTCTTTTTTCTCGTTGAACTTTCCGAAACATGTCCATGCGAACTTGTTGCAGTTTCTCCTTTGGAACGTCAATTAATGATTTACTCATAGCCAGTCCTCCTTTTCTCTAGCAAAGCTTCTAAGCTTCTTTAAAATGTGATGAAGCTTCGATTTTACAGTACCCTCAGGAATTTGATTGAGCTCAGCAATTTCTTTGTTCTTTAGTTGCTGGAAATATTTCATATAGACGAGTTGCTGCTCCGATAAAGATAAATGTTCCAATAATCTCTCCATATCTGAGTAGATGACCCATTCAGATAGGTGGTGTTCCTCAATCTGAACAGTCGGTGGACGTTTTCGTAAATGGTCTTTACAACAATTGATTAAGACGCGCACAAGCCATGTTCTGGCATATTCGTGCTGTTGAACGGTATGCATTTTTTTGAGTGCCTTGTAAACAAGCTCCTGCATCACGTCCATAGCATCTTGCTCATTTTTCATATATGTAAAGGCCATGCGATATAAAATATCCTCATCCATTTCAATCAGTGAAAGTATCGCTTCTTGATCTCCACGTATAGCACGCTGCTCTAATTCAAATTTCATCCTTTTTCGCCTCCTTCTCTCATTAGACTCAACATTGTTGCATTTCGTTCAAAATGTTTTAGAAGTTTTTAGGAAACTGTCATTTCAACACATCTCCCCATTAATAGTAAGAAGCGATTGCTCCAATTGAACAATCGCCTCTTACTCTTACCCATATGTATTGACAAAATTAAACACCATAATGAATCATCCATTTATCTTGTTTTATTGCTTCAGCTATTTTTTTGATTAGTTCTTCAAGTTCTGCAGATTGGTATTCGACATTGGCTTCTCTCACCATATTTAAAAATTGTTTATGAGAGCTCGGTGGTATCAAGGTTATCCCCCAATAGGCGAGACTTTTAAATGGCCTATTTGTGGTGTGTGCAAAAGTTTCGAGTTGATGTATTTTTTTGCCAAAATTCTTTGAAAGCAGTTCATCAAAGAGGTCACCATCTACACCGATGCAATTGTCTTTTTCAGGTTCATAAGCAGCATACTCCTTGTCTTTTTCTATACAAGCAATGATCCCAAACTCATGAATGTATGGCAATAGTATCGCAACCTCCAATTCCCTTTATGCCCGGCTAATGATTACGTTTCTTGCAAGAGGATCTTTGCAAGACGAAAAATGCCTTCCTCAATGGCTTGCTCATCCATTTTAGCAAAGCCTAGAACCCATCCTTTTCGATTATTTTCTAAGCAATACTTACTAAGTGGATAAACACGTATCCCATTTTCGAGTGCGAGGTTTGTCATTGCTTCTTCATCAAACGATTCTTCCGCTTCAAGAAGCATATGCAAACCCGTTTCAATGCCACTTAGCTTGAAACGTTCGGCTAGTCCTGTTGCCATGATTGCCTTTGTCATCGCTTCATGTCTACGTCGATAGACATTTCTGGCTCTCCTCATATGACGCATAAAATGACCGTGCTCAATAAAATGAGCAAGCGTTAATTGCTCCATAATGGGAAGATGCCGATAGGTTAATTGTTGTACTTGTGCAATCTGGCGAATGGCATCTTTTGGGCCGATAACTGCCGATATTCGTATGCCAGGAGCAACCATTTTAGAAAAACTCATCATATATAATGTGTTGTGGGGTTGTTGGCTAAACAAGGTAGGAAGCGGGCCACCTCGATACCTAAACTCACCATCATAATCATCTTCTACAATCCAAAATTGATTTTTCGCAGATTTTTGCAGCAATTGTTGTTTGCGTGGCTCAGACATTATGACACCCACTGCACATTGGTGCGAAGGTGTAACAAAAATAAGCTTGGTTTGTGGATCAATCTGCTCTACTTGTACGCCATACTCATCCACGGGCACAGCGACAACATTCATACGCCTATATTTCATGGTCATCCAGGCTGCAGGAAAGCCAGGATCTTCAACAGAAACCGTTTCTCCTTCCTTTAGAAGGGCTTGGGCAATCAGATCGATGCTATGCTGCGCGCCAGAGGTTAAGATGATTTGGTCAATCTCTACATGTACCCCTCTTTCAAATGTCAGGTAACGTTGAATCTGTTCACGGAGCGGTGTGAAACCGTAGGCATCGCCATAGCCCCAATTGGTCAGATCTGTTTCTGCTGAAGCCTGTAAAAACGATTGTCGCCAAGTTTTTCGGAAATGCTCGTCCAAATACGGCTCATGGGGACAAAAATCGATTGCGACGTTTCCAATTTCTTTGCCTCTAAACCAACTGTTTAATTCATCAACTGCCACGTTTAATAAAGGTAATGTTGGCGTAGATGGTCCTTGAGGAATCACCTCTTCTGCCAAGTTGGTTTTAAATCCCCATTCACTTACTCTTGTTCCTCCACGCCAATTTGTCACGGTATACCCTCGACTAAATAATTCCTCATAAACAATTTGTATAGTTGAGCGTGAAACACCTACTAATAAGGCGAGTTCTCGGGATGGAGGAAGTAACTCCCCTGGTGGCCATTTGCCTGTTGTAATATGATGAATAGCTTGGTCAAGTAACTGTTGCCATATAGGATTTTTATCGTCTCGGTTAACTTGTAACATTCAATTCACCTCCAGTTAGAATAGAGATTGTTAAAATATGCGAAAATTAATAGTTTTGTACAGTCAATAATTATTATACTATCAAATCGATCATTTTATAGATATAGGATGTTTGTAGTATACCTTGCATTATCTAATTACATGATAGCATCCTTTTAAAGGCTACATCTGCAGCATGAATCGTTCTATCAATATCATGTATGGAATGAGCAGTCGAGATAAATATGCTTTCATATTGAGAAGGAGGTAGAAGTATACCCTGTTTAAGCATTTCTTTATAAAAACGGCGAAACATCTCAGCATCTATTTTTTGAGCATCATCAAAATTTTGTAAGGGATGATCGATGAATGCGTATCCAATCATTGTTCCAGCTTTCGTTGTTTTAAGTGGAATATGATAGTTATGAGCTACTTTTGATAAGCCTTGTATAAGCCGATCTGCTAACGCTTCGATATACGAATAACTGTTATGATTTAATTTATTGATTGTGGTATACCCCGCTACCATAGCGATTGGATTACCCGATAAGGTTCCAGCCTGATAAATACTACCTTCAGGTGCAATATGATTCATGATTTCTTTTCTTCCACCATATGCCCCGACAGGCATTCCACCACCAATGATCTTACCTAAACATGTTAAGTCAGGTTTTATGTTATAAAGCCCTTGAGCAGAGTGGTAATCTATACGAAAACCAGTCATGACCTCATCGAGTATAAATAGGCCACCATATTTTGTAGTGAAAGAACGTATTGCTTGAAGAAATTCAGGGTTAGCTGGTATTCCCGCCATATTGCCTGCAAACGGTTCTACGATAACTGCTGCAATTTGTGAGCCATATTTATCAAATATCGTTTTCAGGACTTCGATATTATTATAAGGAATGGAGATTGTATGCTTAGTGATCTCTAAAGGTACACCCAGACTATCAGGAAGGCTGAATGTAGCAATTCCTGAGCCTGCCTTTACTAATAGATGATCACTGTGCCCATGATAGTTTCCATCAAATTTCACAATGATGTCTTTGCCAGTAAAGCCTCTAGCTAGTCTAATGGCGCTCATTGTTGCTTCTGTACCCGAATTAACCATTCGAATCTTCTCTATGGAAGGTAGGCGAGTAGATATTAATGTGGCTAGCTTATTTTCTTGTAAAGTTGGCAAGCCAAAACTTGTCCCCCTCTGGATGGCTTCAAGAAGTGCATCTGAAACCTCCTTATCTGCATGTCCATGAATTAATGGGCCCCAAGATAGCACATAATCTATATAGCTATTGCCATCAATATCATATATGTTTGAGCCTTTCCCATGACTCATAAAAATTGGCTCCATCCCAACTGATTGAAATGCTCTCACTGGGCTATTTACCCCACCAGGCATAAGTTTTTTTGCTATTTCGAAGGCTTCTATTGATTTCGTCGTATCGATGTTAAAAACCACCTTTCGTAGTGATATTATCTTTGTCTAATTTGTTGTCCCTCATTTAAGCTTTGCTGTTTTCTGAGCAATGGAACATTCATTAATAAATGTGCGCCCAAACCAGCTACAAGTCCCCAAAATGCCCCGCCAACTCCAAGTAAAGTAACATTTGCGGCTGTTGCCAAAAAAGTAATGAGTGCTGTTTCACGCCCAATTGGATTTGTTAATGCATTGGCAAGACTACTACCAATTGTACCTAGCAACGCTAATCCCGCTAATGTTGCAATGAACGTAGCTGGGAGAATTAAAAACAATGCAGCCAATGTTACCCCAAAAATACCGACAATTATATAAAAAATGCCACAGACAATACCTGCAATATAACGTTTTCTTGAATCCTCGTGAGCGTCCTTCCCCGTACAGATGGCTGCTGTAATTGCTGCTACGTTAAAAGCATGTGATCCAAAGGGGGCTGTTAGGAGTGACCCCAATCCTGTTACAATCAAAATCGGATTGGCACTCGTTTTAAATCCATCATTTCGCAACACTAGCATGCCTGGCATGTACTGTCCTGTTAAGGTAATAATAAAAAGCGGCAAAGCCACACCCAATAATGCATGTAGAGAAAACGTTGGCGCAACAAATACAGGAGAGGCGAAGGCCAACTCGATATGGCTGAAATCTACCTGCCCCATACTTATTAAATAAATCAAGCCAATGACTAGAATACCGACAATCGCATAGCGAGATGTAAACCTTCTTAATACGATATACGTAGTAAACAGGACGATAACAAGTAAAGGTTCCACTTTCGCACCACCAAAGGCTGAAATACCAAATTGTAATAAAATACCTGCCAGTAAACCTGAAGCAATGCCTGGCGGAATGAGTTGGACAAAACGTTCGAACATGCCTGATAAACCTAACAAAACAAATGCTATTGCAGAAATAATATAAGCTCCAATGGCTTCAGCATATGGGGTAACAGCTAAAGCCGAAACAAGAAACGCTACGCCTGGTGTTGACCAAGCTGTAATAATGGGTTCACGGTATCGGTAACTTAGCCAGATACCCGTTACCCCCACACCAATGGAAATCGACCATATCCATGATGCAGTCATTTCTGGACTTAGACCAGCAACCTTGGCAGCCTGAAACACCAAGATAAAAGTGCCCCCATAGTTAACTAAGACAGATATAAAAGCAGCGATGGTGGGCGACAGGAAATCACGCACATTCAGTGAAACGGATGTTGAGTTCATACACTTTCCTACCTTTCTACAAATTATTTTAATCCCTTCTTCATACTAGGAATTCATCACGTATTCTCGTCCTTTAAGGACTGTTTCCTTCCTTTGTGGAATGTCGTTTTCCTATTGTCATTAGCCCTCTTTATGTAATGTGTCATTCCATAAATTTCAATTTGCTTGATCCCAAGTAACGCTTTACTTGCCGCTATCTAATAAAATGTCAATCTACCTGAACTAAACAGAAGTAGCACTCCCCCTCCTTGCTAATAAATGAACGGTCTTAGCATAACGCAATACGGATTGATAAAAAACATCCAAAACTGCGAATTTTAGCAGTCCATAAAATTAGGTACAATAAAATAACCACTATCCCTATATTGTAGTTTTATAAAAATGACTAATCGTTAAAAACAAAGATTGATCATTCATATTAAGTTTGATAAAAATCCTGTGTTGAAATGCAGGATTTTTTTGTCAACAAACGGGCCATTTAATAGAATAAAATACAATAATTATTGGACGCGAAGATTGTGAAGATTACTTAAACTAATGGTGCAGGTTAGTTGAAGTACCATCTCCTTTTTATATTGGAACTTTCATCTAAATACAAACGTTAAACTTATAAATTCTCTACTGTTATTAATAGTTTTGTGAAATAGAAAGGGGACTTTTATGAAATCCAATCTTTTGGTGTGGGTATTTTTTCTTCCTTTATTCTTATTTTTCAGTTTAATGCTATATATTGAAGTTTCAATTTATTCAGCTTTGCCTCCAGAACTAGGTGGAAGGGGTTTTTGGGTGGAATTTAAGAATGCTTGGTATCGTTCAATTTGGTTTTATGCAATAATATTGTTATTTTCCTTCTTGCTTTATTTGAAGTTTTTACATAAAGGAAAATAAAGAATTAATAAACTTTTGCTGTTGAACTAACGGGATGCTTTAGTTTAGCAAGAATTATGCTTATAATCTTCCACAATCGGGCGCGATTCTGTAACAAGAATCAGTGCTTTTTTTAATTAAAGGGCCAAATTATTGATAAACGTTTTCAATAAAAGTGGACATTATTGTTGAATTATTGAGTAAAAGATTTTGAAGCTTTTCACTTAAACTAACGGGGCAGTTTAGTTCAAGAATTAATAGACGAAAATAGACTAAAATATGGTAATATTATTTACAAATAGTCTTTTTTACATAAGGAGGTTTTTTTTGAAAAAATATCTAAACATTGTTGTTGTGTTTATTCTAATAATTTCATGTCTAACCCTTACTTCTTGTACACAAACAGAAAAAGAGCAAAAAACACTTGACAAAGAAATGATGTTCTCATTTGAGCACCCTCAAACCAAACAAAAATACAAAATCATTTATGCCAATCAACTGTTTTATCCGTATATTGAAAAGGTCAAAGATAATCCGAATCTTTCAACCTCGGAAACCTTAGAACTGTATAATAATGAGATTATTCAACCCATATATCAAGATTGTTTTGAAAATGGAGAATACCTTCATATGGCAGAAAACCTTCTTAATACGATTCCTAATGGGTTAACAGAAATAGAAGTGGTAAGTGAAAAAATGGAGACTCGTAAAGCAGAAATCAATCAACTTATACAAGAATCCCTTTTGAAATCAGCTGACCTCCTACCCTCTCAAAGTGATGTAGCAGTTTGTGTATTCCCTTCCTCTACCAATAATAGGAGGGCATTCGCAGTAGGGGCGGGCAAAATTATTATCCCACTTAATCTAAATGTTTTGGGGGATGCTTTAAAGTCAATCGTTGCCCACGAATACCATCACAGTGTTTGGGCGGAAAAGCATGCCAATGGGGACAGGTTTTCTGTTTTGGATAATATGGTTTTTGAAGGAAAAGCGGTCATGTTTGAAAAATCTGTATATCCTGACTACGACTATACTCCGATTTACTTGACTTACAACAAGGTTTTGTGGTCTAAAGTTAAACCTGATTTAAAAAATTATGACAGTAATCGTAGTTTAGAAATTTTAAATGGCGGAAAAGGGTTGCCGATATCTTACGGCTATAGTGAAGGCTACAAGATGGTTAAATCCTATCTTGACTTAAATCCTGATAAAACTCTAGAGGAATGGACTGCCTTAAGTGCAAAAGAAATTTTTGAAAAAGGAAACTATCTTGAAAACTATAAATAACAAATATATGAATGAATTGACATATATTCTAGGGGTAAATATATATTAAGAATTTGTTAAAAATAATTGAGTTGCGTATGCAGCTCTTTTTTTCTTATTGAACTAACCAGGTGCTTTAGTTCAAAAACGATCTTCAACAATCGGGCACTCTTCTGAAATTAGGAAAGCGTCTTTCTTCATGAAAAGGGCCATATTGTGGAATAACAACTTTTTATTAAAAATTACCAAACGAGGGTTTGGGAACAATTTAATTACAATTTATGTCTATATTGAAAAAGGGAGGTGTCATTATGTGGTTAATATTAGGTCTTATTGCTATAGTAGCTACTTGTATAAATCTTTTTATGTATGGGACAGGTAAAGATTATAAATTGGCAATGGCAATGGGGTTATCATTTACAGCATTGACACTCTGTGCAGAACATAGCCTTGTATCTAATTGGATAAAAGGTGAAGATTGGTCGGCTTTAAGGGAAATACCTAATATGAATAAGGCGTTTTGGTTTCTGACAATTGTTTCTATCTTACTAAATATAGCACCTATACTTTTAGAACTAAAAAATAAAAAATAATTACTCTGATTGTTGTTCATTTGGATTTACAACGGTAAGCAAAATAAAGTCCCCAACAACGCTTTTGGAACTTTTTTATTTAATAATGTCTAATTAATAAAAATTTTTGAAACTAAAATATGAAAGTAGGTGTAAACGATGAATGTTATTCCTATTAAGTCCACAGGTATCGCTGCTGTATTATTAAAAGAAATAAATAACACATATCATGTTTTACTACTAAAAAGAACATCTCTTAATTTAAATAATATTTGGTGCTATATAGGAGGCGGTATTGAAGATGGGGAAACGGCAATAGAAGCTGTTTATAGAGAAATTGCAGAAGAAACAGGTATCACAGAACTCGAATTGTATTCTTCTAATCAATTTGACCAAATTTTTTCTCCGCAAGAAAATTACATTTACATTGCACCAGTGTTTGTAGGTTTTGTTCACGAAGAGCAATCTGTCTTTTTAAACGACGAACATAGTGAATATCAATGGATTCCTTTTGAAAAAGCAAAAGAAATTGTAAGTTTACCTGGTAATGAAGAAGTTCTTCAATCTATTGAAAATAATTTTGTTAAGAAAAAACCTTTGAGTCATTTAAAAATTTAACTGCCTTAATACAGTTGGTGAGGATAAATCGCGCATACATGAAAGTTTAAAAACACACTTAAAAGCTACAAAATGAAGTTTAGTTATTCAATTAAAGGGCGCATTTCTTTAATAAAGAAATGTGTCTTTTTCAGTTTAAGGGCTATTTTGCTGAATAACTGATTGTAGAAATAATGGATATTTGAGATGATTATTATAAGTTTTAAAGGATAGTAAAAGGAACAGAGTTTTCAAAACTAAGGAGAGTGATAACGAGATATGGAATTATATTCACATAAACCAGAAGCGTACGAATGCCCATTTTGTCGAGTAGTATCAGGTAAAGAAAAACCAAATAAGGGAACTAAACAAAGAGACATTATTTATCAGAATAAATATGTAACAGCGTTTATAGCAAGCAAGTGGTGGCCTAATAACATGGGGCATGTTCTCGTTGTTCCTAACGAACACTTCGAGAATATATATGAGCTTCCAGCAGAAGTAGCTGCTGAAATTCATCGTGCTTCTCAATTGACAGCGTTTGCCATGAAAAATACATATGGTTGTGATGGAGTTTCTACTCGACAACATAATGAACCTGCTGGAAATCAAGATGTGTGGCATTATCATCTCCACGTCTATCCAAGATATGAAAACGATAACCTATACCTAACCAAAGGTTATTACTCTGAACCAGATGAACGCCCATTCTATGCAGATAAGTTGCGTTCATGGATAAGTGAAAACTATTGTAATATCAACAATAGATAAAATTTTTTATACCGAAATCGGGCGCAATTCTGAAGCAAGAATTGTGCTTTACCATGAAAAGGGCCGTTTACTTGAATGGGGATTGTTGTAATTGAACTGGATATACTAAACCCAAATATAATTTAAGGTGACGGAAGTGAATAAAAGTAAACCTTTTCTTTTGGTTTTATTTAGTATACTAATTTGTGGTTTGTATTATGGAACAGTAAATGCAAAATCGAACGATACTCCCCCTTCCTTTGAGGAAAAGATTAATGAAGGCAAACCACTCACCCCTTTAGAAAGCTAGTTAATGTCTTTTATGACTGGTTTGATGGTAACCGAACCAAAACAAGCTGTAGAATTGTGGATATCAGGAGTAATTAATCGAAGTGGTGCTGTTCAATATGCGATGTTGTCCCCTGCGCTTCGAAAGCAGTCAAGGAGTAAATTCGAGCAAACTCACTGGATAACAGGTCAGTCAAGTCCTTCGGTTAGTAACTTTCGTTTTCCTAAAGTAGAAAAGCTCAGCCAATCAAAAATGCAGTACACCGTTAAATACGATTTATGGGCATCATATGGAGACTTTGGTGGTGGAGAGAAGATTATAATCGTGGAGAAGAATTTAGAACCATTTAAAGAGTATTGGTTTATTTCATCAATAATAACGAAATATAATCAATGGGAAGCATTTACCCCAGCCGAGACAATTTTAAAATAGGGCACTGAAGATAAGAAAACCTAATTTGTAGAGTATTTCTTTCTTCCACAATCGGGCGCAATTCTTTAATTAAGAATGCGTCTTTTCCATGAAAGGGTCATATAGTTTGTAAAATACTTTTGTCCCTATAGATACATCCTCATTGATTATTCAATACCTTTTTATAACGAAAGGTGTTTTTATTTGTCTCGTTTTTAGTTAATCCTAGCTGAATATTGATTACAACAAATGCACCTATTCTGATGGTTTGTTGAACAGTCAAATTAAAGAGAAAAATTCCTCAATTAGATGCAGATGTATTGTATTTAGCGGTCGTGGAAAGCTTTTTGAGGCAAAGCTTACGATACATAAACACAAGCAGAGCAAACAAAAATCGTTCGTTTAGATGCGTTAAGCGTTGAAAAGCAATAATCTTTTCGAAAACAACAACCAAAGAAATAGTAAAGCGTATTTTGAATTAATCAAAACACGCTTTTTTTATAATCAAATGAATTATTCTTTTATTATCATGTGCCTTAAAATAGCGTTACCTTTAGATGACTTAGAGCATCTCCCTAATCTGCCATAAAACACCAAGCAGTTGTGTACTGTCGCTACGAAAAGACTTACATAAAACATTTGTCACTGCCGTTTCACTTACGTTACATAAAATATTTGCTGAAAGAAGTTATACTGCAAACGATTTACTGTAAAACAATAGTTTTAGCTCGATCCTCATTGACAGTATAAAGGAAGAAGTTTAATATAATATCTTTTTCTTTTATATTTTTAAATGTTTCTACTTGTTTGTGTGTTCTTAACACTCCGTCATTAGAACGAGTTTCAGCAAAGATTCTTTTGCCATTCTCATAAATAACATTTTGTGTGATACCTCCAAATTGCTCGTTCTTACTTTCTGATTCAACAATTAAATCATTACCTTTCGTATAGTAGGTAATATCAATTGGATACCCGTTTAATTCTGCATTTATAGTCTTTGGAACTTCAGAAATATTTCTTAGCTCTACTTTGTCTTGCTTTCCAGCTTCATAAGAAATCTTCGCATCATTTAAAGTAAGAGAAATTTCTTTATTCGTAATATCCTTTATCATCCCCATTGTTTCAAAAGAAATATAATCTTTAAAATTATTTCCCGATAATTCCTGTTCACCAATTCGTAATTTAAACTGACGATAGTTGAAATGAGCTATATTAGAATTAGAATCTATATATTTTTCTTCAAAATAAAGCTTTACCTCACTCGGTGTAATAACAAGCTCGTTAAATTGAAGCTGCTGAGAGCCTATCTCAATTGTTTCGTCTATATCCATAACAAATGTAGATTTCTTAGCAAGATCCTGATTGTATTGGAAATCCAGGCTCCACGTATCTGGTTTATAACTTACTGTATCAGTATAACTTAAAAATACCCCTAATTTTTCTACCACTTCTTTTTGAATCTCTAGTGAATCACTACTTTTAATGACATTTGGTTTTGGACGTTTATGAGTAACGCCAAAACTCGCAATGTTTTCACCTTGAATTTTATAAGATAAATATGCGTTTTCTATGTTATTGGACTCTTCCAGATCGATAAGATAATCCAATGTATATTGCCCGTTTTGATATCCATTTGAAGTGAATTCTATATGTGATATTCCATCTTGATTAATAGTAATCTTTTCAGGGAATGCGTTCGATTGAACCACATCTTTTAACTCTACACTTTTCAACTGTGTCTCCTTTACACCTCCAAGTTGAAGTGTAACATTGCTGTTGTGCGGGATTCCCTCATCTGTATGTAGAATCCCTACTAATTGATCCGTTTCCTGATTATATACTGCGTTAGCCTCCAACTTTATTTCTTTTCCGTCATTTATTTTGAGTGATGCTTGTTCGAAATCTGCTGCATCGATTGGATAATCATGATCAATATCTAAGCTAAAGTTAATAGTAGTACCATTTTGATCTGAAATTACATTATGGATATTTAATACGCCAGCTTCGTTTTCTACAGTTTTATTGACTTCCTGTCCAAAGCCATTTTCTAAAGAAGTAATAACGCCTGTTCTATTCATATTTCGCATCCAATCCAAGATTTCTGTTGTATATTTAGCAAATACAGGTGTGGCTGATAAAACAATTGTGAACATAATGGCGGTTAATATAACTTGTGTTTTATAGCTATGTTTTTTAGTTTTATAATTTTGATTTTGTTGTTTACGGATGATTTTACTCCACATTTCATTCTCATTAGGATAATCTACTTGATCGTACTTCACTTTTTCTTTTATTAAATCGTCCATATTATTCACGATGATCCCTCCATTCAAATAACAAATTTTCATCTACTTGGATAAACTCTTTCGTTAATTTTTTACCTTTAAAAAGCCTCGATTTAACCGTTCCCTCAGGGATTTTTAGAATGTCAGCGATTTCTCTATCTTTACAGTCATGCACATATTTCAATATCATTACCTTCCGTATACGAACAGGCAATTTGTTCATTAAGTCGACTAACTCACTTTTATTTTCATTGAGCTGTATTGTACGCTCAATATTTTGGGATTTGTCAACTCGTCTCAATGATAGGAATTCAAAATTTTCTTTTAATAGCAGTCTTTTCATTTTTTTTAAATAATTTCGAGACATATTCATAGAAATACTAAGTAACCAAGATTTTTGATTTTGTATAGATTGGAAATCTTCACTCAAAGCTTTTGCAAATACATCCTGACAAAGGTCCTCTGCATCGTATTTATTTTGAAGCATGTAATAGCAAGCTCTGAAGACGTCCTTATAATATGTTTGAAACAAGACCCTTTCATCGCTAATTTGTTCCATATTCCCACCTCCTTTTCCGTTTTCTACACAAGTAACAATTTAGCATTATAAATAGTTCATTTTTTCAAATGGATCATCTGCCTTCGAATTTGATGGAGAAAGCACCTTATCTATTCAAAAACACTTATTTTAATTATAAATCTTCTTTAACTAACGGCGTGCTTACTTTAACAAGCAAAAGACAAATCACCGACTTGATATTCAGCAATCGGGCGCGATTCTGTAATAAGAATCAGTGCTCGTTATCAGTAAAGAGCCAGATTGTGGAGTAATACTACACAAATAAATTAGTATGAATGTTAAAATATAGATATATTTGTAGAAAGTTCACATAAATTTACTGAACAGTTCAGTGTATCAATTTTTTTACAAGTCATTCAAAATAGGAGATTAAAATGGATATTGTCTTAAAGAAAATGTCAGAAAAAGAATTTACAATTTATTTAGAAGATAAGGTAGAGAGATATAGCAAAGTTCAATCAGAATATGTCCATGAGGTAAGTAGCGAAGATCCTCTTTCAAAAGCACGTAAACAGTTATATAATCTACTTCCTCAAGGAATAGAAACCTCTAATCATCATTTATATAATATATATGAAGATGATTCGTTAATTGGATTTGTTTGGATAAAGGTTGAAAAGGAAAAAAAAAGTGCATTTCTTTATGAGATTTTTATTTTTGAAGAATACAGAGGTAAAGGTTTCGGGACTAGAGTGATGAAAAATATTGAGGAGTGGTTAGAACAGGAAGGAATTTATTACTTCAAACTTCATGTTTTTGGAAGTAATGAAGGGGCTAGGAAACTATATGAGGAACTCGGATTTGAAATAGCGGGAATAAATATGCTCAAAACTATCAACTGACATTTAGTAATTTGTTATATGGAAGTAACGAGGGCTTAAGTTGAATCACAACCTTCTACAATCGGGCGCAATTCTTATAAAAGGATTTGTGTCTTTTTAGTTAACATCTTTAAAAGCGGTTTTGCATACTTGAAAGAAATTGTTCAGTAACTTGAGGGGACATAGGAGGAAAGCATATAGACAATAATCTGATACAAGGAATACAAAA
>NZ_JAASJR010000018.1:0-57830 GCF_019731275.1 Lysinibacillus sp. K60
GTCCCGTGGTGTAGCGGTTAACATGCCTGCCTGTCACGCAGGAGATCGCCGGTTCGATCCCGGTCGGGACCGCCATTATTATTGCCGGTGTAGCTCAGTTGGTAGAGCAACTGACTTGTAATCAGTAGGTCGTGGGTTCGACTCCTATCGCCGGCACCATTCCCTTGGAGGGGTAGCGAAGTGGCTAAACGCGGCGGACTGTAAATCCGCTCCTTAGGGTTCGGCGGTTCGAATCCGTCCCCCTCCACCATTTTAGGGGCATAGTTCAACGGTAGAATAGAGGTCTCCAAAACCTTTGGTGTGGGTTCGATTCCTACTGCCCCTGCCAGGTATTGAGGTACTCGTTCATAATACAGCTAATATAATTTATATAGTGGCGATTGTGGCGAAGTGGTTAACGCATCGGATTGTGGTTCCGACATTCGTGGGTTCGATTCCCATCAGTCGCCCCATTTTAAAATTGGGGTATAGCCAAGCGGTAAGGCAACGGATTTTGATTCCGTCATGCCTAGGTTCGAATCCTAGTACCCCAGCCATTTTTAATTTCATGAGCCATTAGCTCAGTTGGTAGAGCATCTGACTTTTAATCAGAGGGTCGAAGGTTCGAGTCCTTCATGGCTCATCATTTTTTAATTAGCATGCGCCCGTAGCTCAATTGGATAGAGCGTCTGACTACGGATCAGAAGGTTATGGGTTCGACTCCTGTCGGGCGCGCCAATAAAATCATGTTTACGGAATGTAGCTCAGCTTGGTAGAGCACTTGGTTTGGGACCAAGGGGTCGTAGGTTCGAATCCTGTCATTCCGACCATCTTTCATGATAAATGGGGCCTTAGCTCAGCTGGGAGAGCGCCTGCCTTGCACGCAGGAGGTCAGCGGTTCGATCCCGCTAGGCTCCACCATTGTAATATTTTTGGAGGTATACCCAAGTCTGGCTGAAGGGATCGGTCTTGAAAACCGACAGGCGGGTAACACCGCGCGGGGGTTCGAATCCCTCTACCTCCTCCATTTTTCGGGTCAGTAGCTCAGTTGGTAGAGCATTAGATTGAAGCTCTAAGTGTCGGCGGTTCGATTCCGTCCTGACCCACCATTATTGCGGGTGTAGTTTAATGGTAAAACCTCAGCCTTCCAAGCTGATGTCGTGAGTTCGATTCTCATCACCCGCTCCAAAATGGGCCTATAGCTCAGCTGGTTAGAGCGCACGCCTGATAAGCGTGAGGTCGATGGTTCGAGTCCATTTAGGCCCATCATTATTCCGAAGTAGCTCAGTTGGTAGTAGCACCTGACTGTTAATCAGGTTGTCGCAGGTTCGAGTCCTGCCTTCGGAGCCACGGCCCGTTGGTCAAGTGGTTAAGACACCGCCCTTTCACGGCGGTAACACGGGTTCGAATCCCGTACGGGTCATCAAGCATGTAGCACAGATGTGTGTTACATGCTTTTTTCTATTCTCCTTTTTCATGTTGTTGAGAAAAGATCACTAGCAGAAAAAGACACCTATTAGCAAGGTAAGAGGTTGATTTCCGTTCCGCCAGCTTCCTTTCCAGAGGGCGTCCGATGAGCCACTTCACTCATTTACGTTTGCTCCAGGGTCTCATCTGTGACGCTGGCTCCACTACAATCAACTTTTCTGCAAAGTGTCTTTACTTTACTTTTTTCATAGTAGCATAGCGATCAAAAAGCCCATTATCTGTATGCTTAGAGGAGATAAGCTCTTATTTTCAATGTGGAGTAGGGAATCAGTTACAACAGCCAGCCATAAGTGAACACCTTCAATTTATTTGTGGGATAAATGAGGAAGACTACTTGATTGCCGGGGTTAGCCAGAAAGAGACTAACCGCAGCGCGAAAGCCAAGCGTCAGCAGCATGTAAGTAGCCTAAAATGGAAAGACTTTTATCTTTCACAAAAAATTCTATTGATTGCTTTGCTACAACACTATGAAGGTTATATGATTAATGTAGACTTTTTACAATAGTTAGGATCCCTCTCCCTTACATTCTCTTAAGAAAGAGAGTCTATAGAGTAAATTTGAACAAACTATTTCATATATAAAATATGTATGTTTTTTCAATTACTATTTTCATGGTGCTTGTGGTTTTGTTCCTCTAATATGAGGATAAGTGGAGGAATCGATATGAATATACAGGAGATACAGCAATTTTTAAGTCTATATCAGACAGAACAAAATCAATCAGAATTTTGGTTAAAGAATAGATTACAGGCAGTTAAGGATGCAGGTGAATATCACCCAACAACAGAGGAGCTAGTTTTTGGCGCACGGGTGGCATGGCGAAATAGCAATAAGTGTATTGGACGTCTGTTTTGGCAGTCACTGCATGTAGTAGATGCACGTGATGTTTTAGATGAAAAGGCTATTTTTCAAAAATTACTAGAACATATTGATTATGCGACAAATCATGGGAAAATCCGTCCAACTATAACAGTGTTTGCTTCAGATAGAGTACGGATTTGGAATCATCAACTAATTCGTTATGCAGGCTATGAAACAGAGGCAGGCATTATTGGAGATTCGCAGTCCATTAAATTTACAAAAGTGTGTGAGTCGTTAGGATGGAAAGGTAAAGGAACTGATTTTGATGTACTACCAATCGTTATACAGGTGGATGATCGTGCTCCTCAAATGTTTGTAATTCCTGAAGAAAATGTAGTAGAGGTTTCAATCCGCCATCCAGAGTCAATCGATGTGGAGAAATTAGGAATGAAGTGGTATGCTGTACCTATTATTTCGAGTATGCGTTTTCAAATGGCTGGAATTGATTTTCAAGCAGCTCCATTTAACGGCTGGTATATGGGAACAGAGATTGGTGCACGAAATTTAGCAGATCATGATCGTTATAATATGTTACCTGCAATTGCAGAGATTTTTAATCTTGATACAACCAAACAAGCGTCTCTTTGGCGTGATCGTGCTTTAGTAGAACTTAATATTGCTGTTCTTCACTCATTTAAAGAAGAGGGTGTGAGCATTGTTGATCATCATACAGCAGCTCAGCAGTTTAGATTGTTTGAGGAGGCTGAAAAATCAACAGGAAGAGAAGTTACTGGCAACTGGACATGGTTAATCCCACCAATTTCCCCTGCCACAACTCACATATTCCATAAACCCTATGTAAATATATATCATACACCAAATTATTTTTATCAAAAACCATGCTATTAGTGTAAAGGAATTGTTTACTTTCAACACTTTTGATGAGAGAGGGCTTACTATGTTAGATCAGCAAATTCCCAATATCCCGTGGAGACAATTGACGACACCTTATGGTAGAGGTACAGCCATTCCTAAGCTGATAGAACAGGAGCAATACACACAACTAGCTGAATTAATCGAACATCAAGGTACACTGTGGCAGGTGACACCATGGGTTTTGCTTGTCCTGTTAAAAAAGCTTACTAGTAAAAAATTAGAGGTTGTCTCCTTACAAGAAATACAATTATATTTAGCTGTGGCACATGCTATTACGAAAGATTATCTCGACCCAGTCAATACTGTTAAAAATATGCAGGAGCTATTAGACGTCAACTATTTATGGATAGAAAATGAGGACAATGATGAGCAGGAGTGGGAGGAAGAAACGCCAAAGGGCTATGGAAAGCAAGCTTTTGTAGGCTATTACTATTATAGTTATTTGCTTTTACAAGAGGCTGTTCCTATTTTTTCTACTATAACAGCTCGTAATAATGAAGCATCAGAATGCCTTGCTGAATTGCTAACATTAATCCAGCAACTCGACAATTAAGTAATGTGTAAACACTATATAGAAATAAAGCAGATGGAGGAAGCTGAACCACCTGCTTTATTTAATTTTAATGCACATATTCATTCTTAGAAGCTCTCATTGAGCAAAAGAAGAGTAAAATTGCCACAACGACAAAGAGCCATCCCGCAATATTCCAACCACCAAATAAATCATGCAAGTAGCCAAAAAGAATAGGACCAATTGCGGCAAATAAATAACCCAAAGATTGTGCAAAGCCTGATAAATCTGCTGCTTCAAATGCAGTACGAGTACGGAGAGTGAAGAACATCATTGCTAGGGCGAATGAAGAACCACCTGCTAACCCTAGAAGAACCATCCACAGGACCCCAAGACTTGTCCATTCCATGACAACTCCAACAAAGCCTACTAAATAGAAGGATGTAAACATCAATACAAGTGGGCGTTGAGAAGTCATTTTACCTGCAATAATAGGCACTGCCAAAGCCATTGGTACTTGTGAGAATTGCATGATTGAAAACATCCAGCCAGCTTTATCAGGCGCTAAACCTTGAGCAATATAGATCTCAGGTATCCACGCTGCTGTTGTATAGAATAATAAAGACTGTAAACCCATTGCCCCTGTGACAGCCCAAGTAACAGGTGATTTCCATAAAGGTGTACTGGTCTTTTTAGATGTAGTAACTGGTTCTGGGTAATTTGACTTTAGTTGAGGTATCCAAATTAGGATTGTAATTAGAACGAGTATGAGTGCAATGGAAAGCGCACCTTGCCAGCCTAACGATGAATTAGCTATCGGATAGCTAATACCAGCTCCAAGGCCAGCAGTAAAATTCATGGACATGGTGAAAAAGGCCATTAATAAACCCACATGATATGGAAATTTCAATTTTAATAATCCTGGAATTAGTACATTTCCAAAAGAAATGGCTACGCCAATTAACACAGTACCCAATAGAAGTAATTCTGTCGTACCAAGTGAACGTAGGACAATTCCTAAGGCCAAGAGAAAAGTTGATAAAAATAATGTTAGCTCAAGCCCTAGTTTGCGTGCTACAACTGGTGCAAATGGAGATATAATAGCAAAAGCCAGCAATGGAATTGTTGTTAGAAAGCCAGCCACTACATTAGATATTCCAAGATCTTCACGGATAAAGGATATAATTGGACCAACAACAGTTAGTGGCATTCGTAATGTAGAGGCTATAAAGATAACGCCAAAGACTAAAAGTAAGGTTGTTCCTTTCCAGCTAATTTTTTTACTTGGATAACTAGTGGTATGATCATTTGTAGTCAAAATAAATCCCCCCTAATAATAACCATTCTAATTGAACTACTATAACACTTTATCACACTATTAAAAATAGTAGAAGATTCATAAAATACGGAACATTTCTTGCGGTATTGAAATGTCTATGGTCTTATGTTAGTATAATAAACATCATAAATTTAATAATTATATGCCTCATGTTTGTATTGAGGTAGAGGTCGCGATATTTATAAGTATGCTAATTGAAATGACAAGCATTGATGAGATTAGCTGAAAGGAAATATTGCCGAAGTGTGAGGGGACTTGAAAACCTCATGCTGGGGCTGTCTCCGAAAGGAACAGAACTGTCACGTTTGTACAACGTGTTGAGCTATCATGTAGGAAAAACTGAGGATTAACGTAGCCATCACAGTGTATATGTGATGGCATTTTTTTGCCTCATAAATAGGAAGGAAGCTATATCGTGAGTGAAATAAAAGTAAATCAGCTCGGACATAAAGCGCCGAAGCTGAAAAAAGAATTAAAAAGCCGTCATATTACAATGATTTCTTTAGGCGGTACAATTGGTACGGGGCTATTTTTAGCCAGTGGAGGTGCTATTGCTCAGGCAGGGCCTGGGGGAGCATTGCTTGCCTATGCTTTAATCGGTATTATGGTGTATTTTTTAATGACAAGCTTAGGGGAAATGGCTGCCTATATGCCATCATCAGGTTCATTTAGTACGTATGCAACCAAATTTGTAGATCCCGCTTTGGGCTTTGCATTAGGCTGGAACTACTGGTATAACTGGGCAATCACCATTGCTGCCGAAATTGCTGCTGTGTCATTAATTATGAAATATTGGTTCCCAGATAGCTCATCAGCACTTTGGACAGTATTATTTATTGCTGTTGTATTGACGTTTAATTTACTATCCGTAAAAAGTTATGGTGAAAGTGAATATTGGTTTGCCATGATTAAAGTAGCAACGGTTATTGTTTTTATTATCATTAGCTTACTAATGATTTTTGGTATTTTAGGTGGGCAGGCTCCTGTAGGTTTTACTAATTTCTTTGTTAGTGATGGGCCATTCCATGGTGGCTTCCTTGCTACATTTGGTATTTTCCTAGCTGCAGGATTTTCATTCCAAGGGACAGAATTACTAGGAATTACAGCTGGTGAAACAGATAATCCTGGTAAAAATATTCCGAAGGCTGTTAAATCTGTATTTTGGCGTATTCTTTTGTTTTATATTTTAGCGATTGGTGCAATCGGGATGTTGATTCCATTTACAGACGAACGTTTGTTATCAGAAGATATCGCAGTATCACCCTTTACACTAGTGTTTGACCGTCTAGGTATTGCCTTTGCTGCTTCTTTAATGAATGCCATTATTTTAACGGCTATGCTGTCAGCAGGAAATTCAGGACTATATGCATCTTCTCGTATGCTATGGCAATTAGCAGTGGATGGACATGCACCTAAATTTTTTGCAAAGCTAAGTCGTAGAGGTATTCCGATTTATGCACTTATGGCAACATTAGCTGTAGGCTGTTTAGCATTTTTGGCATCCTTCTTTGGCGATGGAGTGGTTTATATCTGGCTATTAAATGCTTCTGGAATGTCTGGCTTTATTGCATGGCTAGGTATTGCGTTTAGTCATTATCGTTTCCGCCGAGCGTTTGATGCACAGGGCTTAGATCCAAGATTATTACCTTATAAAGCCAAATTATATCCGTTTGGACCACTATTTGCTTTTACAGTTTGTATGATTGTAGTCATTGGACAAAATTACACAGCCTTTACAGGCGATAAGATTGATTGGTACGGTATCCTTGTTTCGTATATTGGGATTCCATTATTTTTAGCATTATGGTTGGGCTATAAAATAAAGCACAAAACAAAAATGCTTCCACTTAAAGATTGTGATTTAAAAGTTGAAGATTAAATAATAGAGCTGTTCTGTAAACCTAAGAGCGATGGTTTATGGGGCAGTTCTTTTTTCAACACTCATAAACAAAATCTCTCTAATCAAACATCATAAATATGGTAATGTAATATACATATGGAAATTGGGTTTTGATAGGAGAGGTGCATGATAGTGCAAAAACATATCTTACTGGTAGAAGACGATGAAGCCATTCGTGAAATGGTTGATAATTACTTAACGATGGAAGGTTTCAATGTCACAACAGCGACTAATGGCGAAGAGGCATTACATAATTGTTTGCAAAATACCTTTGATTTGGTCATCTTAGATATTATGATTCCTAAATTAAATGGTTTGGAAGTATTAAAGATTATTAGAGAGCAGGCAGCACTTCCTATCATTATTATGTCTGCAAAAGACAGTGATGTTGATAAAGCATTGGGCTTAGGATTGGGGGCAGATGATTATATTGCTAAACCTTTTTCTATGCTGGAGTTTTCAGCACGTGTAAAGGCTGTTATCAGAAGAGCTACGAAATACTCTAGTCAAGCTGAACAAAAGCAAGAGGTCCTCGAAATTGATAATTTAAAGATAGATATCGTTAATTTCTCAATAACAAAGAGCGGACAAGAGATAAAGCTGACATCAAAGGAATTTTCCATTTTAAAATTGTTTGTGACAAATCGTCACAGGGTTTTTACCAAAGAGCAAATTTATCAGATGATATGGAAAGATGCCTATTACGGAGATGAAAATATTATAAATGTACATATTAGAAGACTACGTGAAAAAATAGAAGATGATCCATCAAATCCTCAGTATATTAAAACTCTATGGGGAATCGGCTATAAGTTTGAGGGATAAAAATATGATGATATTTCTATTAATAATAATTGTATTGCTAATCGGGGTCCTAATTTTTCAATGGAAAGTCAAGAGGGAACAAGAACGCGCTATCCAATACATTCATAGTAAACTACACGTAATTGTGAATGAACAGACGTATGAAAAGATTCTAGTAACAACTACAAATTCAGAAATTCAACAGTTACTTATTAAACTGAATACGTTGCTAGATCAACATCAAAAAATCCAGGCTACACATCGAAAAATGGAAAATTCCATGAAAAAGATGTTGGCCAATATTTCGCATGATCTTAAAACACCTTTAACCGTTGTACTTGGCTATATTGAAATGCTTCAACTTCAAAATGCGATGAGTGACGAAGAACGCCAACGATTACTTACAGGTGTACATGCTAAAACATTAGAAGTGTTAAAAATTATCCATACATTTTTTGACTTGGCGAAATTAGAGGCTGGAGATACAGATTACCCAATCACTAAAATCAATGTCAGTGAAATATGCCGTAAAAATATTTTGTCTTTTTACGATCTGGTTACTTCAATGGGATTAGATATTAATATTGATATTCCTGCAAGCCCCATGTATGCCCTTGGTAATGAAGAAGCATTAAATAGGGTTCTAAACAATCTACTGTCTAATGCTATTGCATATGGAGCAGATGGCAATGTAATTGGAATTACCGTAAGACATGAAGAAGCCAATATTGGTATTGATGTGTGGGATTGTGGCAAGGGTATTGATGAATATCATATCGATAGCGTATTTGAAAGGATGTATACACTTGAGGATTCTCGAAATAAATCTTTTCAAGGCAGTGGTTTGGGACTAACGATTACAAAGCGGCTAGTAGAAATAATGAATGGCTCCATCCGGTTATCGAGTATTCCTAATGAAAAAACTACTTTTACCATTTCGCTAAAACGAATGATGTATTGAATCCAGTTGTGCTTGTAGAGCTTTAATGCTTTGCAGGCTTTTTTACTTAAGAAATTTGTAAGAATGCAGTAATAAAATAGAGAGTTTCATTTTTTATAATGAAGCTAGTCACAATTGAGGGAGCGAATTACATGACATACATTGTAAAAACAAATCAGCTTACGAAAGTGTACGATGGAAAGGAAGTTGTTTCTGCTGTCAATATGAACGTTAAGAAGGGAGAGATTTATGGATTTTTAGGTCCCAATGGTGCAGGTAAAACCACTGTTATGAAGATGCTAACTAATCTAACGAAGCCTACAAGTGGAGATGTAGAAATATTAGGGGAGAAATTGACCGACAAATCCTATGAAATACTAAAAAGAATGGGGACAATTATTGAATATCCTATTTTTTATGAAAAATTAACGGCTAGTGAGACCCTAGAATTACATTGTGAATACATGGGTTATTATGATAAGAAAGAAATTGCACATGTTCTTAACTTAGTAAAGTTAACGAATACAGAGAATAAGCAGGTTAAAGATTTTTCTCTAGGGATGAAGCAGAGATTAGGCATTGCAAGGGCCATTATTACAAAGCCAGAGTTACTTATATTAGACGAACCAATTAATGGATTGGACCCAGTAGGAATAAAGGAGTTAAGAGAGCTTTTCAAGATGCTTTGTAAGGAGTACGGCATAACCATTATTATCTCAAGTCATATTTTGGCTGAAATAGAACAATTGGTCGATACAATAGGTGTTATTAAGAATGGAAGGCTCATCACTGAGGTAGCAATGGATACTATTAATCGTGATCAGGTCAATTATACCGAAGTGATCGTAAGTGATGGGAAAAAGGCAGCGTTTATTATTGAAAACGAATTAAACATTACTAATTTTAAGCTGATGGATGATAACTCTATACGTATATACGACTCAACTGTATCCCAACAAAGCCTATCAAGAGCATTAATTGAACATGACGTTGAGATTGAAGAGATTAGTAAAAAAACAAGTTCATTAGAGGATTATTTCTTAAAGCTAATCAATGGAGGCGTTGTTCATGCTTAATTTAATGCGTTTAGAAATGAAAAAGTTCCATTTAGGATCATATGTTAGAGGAGCTATCATTGCTAATTTAGTCATTCTCGGGTTTCTGTTTATGATTTTATTTATTTCTAAAGTAGAAGGAGATCCAGGGCTTGAAAATTACAAGGTTGCTTTAAGTGTCATTGATTCATTTGTAAGAGCAGTTTTTATTATTTTTGCTTCTACGTTAATAGCTAAGTTAATCATCGGAGAATATAAATTTAAAACCATTACATTAGCCTTTATGTATCCGATAAGTAGAAAGAAATTAATGGTCGCAAAGCTTGCTATTGTCATGCTATTTACTTTCAGTATGATCATTATCTCCAATGCTCTTATTACAGCCATTTTTTGTGTCGTAAGCGATCGATATGAATTAATTCCAGATGTACTATCAAGTTCTTTAATTATTCAGCATATACCTTCTGTATTGATGAATGCGATAGCTGCCTCAGGCATAGCTTTAATCCCATTGTATTTTGGGATGAGAAAATACTCTATACCGACAACTATCATTTCATCTATTATAATTGTGTCTGTCACTTCGTCAAATTCAGGTAACTTTACTTTAAACGATATAATTATTATTCCAATTACTTTAGCAATCGTGGGACTGGGTATTGCTTATTTAGCCATTAGAAATATCGAAAAGGTGGATGTTTAATCAAAAAGATACCAGGTGCTCATTCCTAGAGTACCTGGCTTTTTGTTATCCAAAAATTGTTTCCCACAGTAAGTAAATGTTTAACGTAACAACAATGACTACGACAAACCAACCTAAAACAGTTGTAATACGGTGATTAACTAGGCTTCCCATGATGTCTCGTTTACTTGTAAACATAACAAGAGGGACAAGTGCAAAGGAAATACCAAATGATAAAACAACCTGACTAAGAACCAAAGCATAGGTAGCATTCACACCAGAGGCAATGATTGCAAGTGGTGGCACCATGGTAATCGCTCTACGTAAATAAAGAGGTATTTTTCTTTGAATGAAGCCCTGCATCACTACGTCACCGGCTAAAGTCCCTACAGAGGAACTAGCAAGCCCTGCAATAAGTAAACCAAGACCAAAGGAAATGGCAGCCAGTGGGCCGAGCGCATCTTTTAAGCCATTATAGGCAACATCTAAATCTTCAACTACAACGCCTTGGGTATGGAATACTGCTGCGGCAATTATGAGCATACTCATATTGATGGCACCAGCAATAATCATAGCGATGATAATATCGATAAATTCAAAACGGAAAATACGTTTTTTTTCTGCCTCATTCCGACCAATAATACGACTTTGTGTTAAAGAGGAATGTAAGTAAATAGCATGAGGCATAACGGTTGCACCTAAAATACCTGTTGCTAATAATAGTGAATCTACACCTTCAAAGTGTGGCGTGAACATGCCGATCGCTACATCGCCCCATGCTGGCTGCGCTAAAAATGTTTGAAAGGCAAATGCCAATACAACAATTAAAACCATGCCAGAAATACCTGCTTCAAAGGCTCTAAATCCTCTTCTTTGCAGCTCTAAAATAGCAAATGAACCCACTGCTGTAATTAATGCGGCGGGAAGCATTGGGATATTGAAAAGTAAATAAAGCCCTAATGCTGCTCCGATAAATTCCGCGAGGTCAGTGGCAATGATGACCAATTCTGCCTGTATCCACAAAAAGATAGAAGTTTTTTTAGAAAAATGCTCGCGTGCGACTTCAGGTAAATTTTTTCCTGTCGCAATCCCAAGCTTGGCAGACAGAGACTGAATTAACACAGCCATTAAATTAGAAAAGGCTATAACCCAAAGTAGCAGGTAGCCGTATTGAGAGCCTGCTGTAATATTTGTAGCAAAATTACCAGGATCGATATAGGCGACTGCTGCAATGAAAGCAGGTCCTAAAAATGGTAAAAATCTTCGCCAACCTCTTATATCTCCATCTAAAACCGCCTCTGCTGACGATTTTGTGACTCGTTTGTAAACCATATTGTTCCCTCGTTTCAAAAAGTATCATCAATGAAATAAAGTTTCCTATAGGAAAATAAGATATTAGTATTCTAACGCTAGGAATAAAAAAAGTGAAGTGGTTTGCTTTATCCTTCTATAAGTATGTGCCATTCTCATCATTTTCTAATTAGACTTTCACCACTTGTATCGTATACGATGAAAAGAAAAGGCGAAGGACGGATTCGACATGACACATCGAATTTTAATTATAGAAGATGAAGAAAATATTGCGAGAGTGCTACAACTGGAGCTTCAATTTGAAGGATATGAGGCAGCAATGGCCCATACCGGAACAGAAGGCTTACTACAATACCGTGAGCAGCAATGGGATTTAATTTTACTTGATATCATGCTACCTGAGATGAGCGGTATTGATGTGCTAAAGCGTATTCGTGCAACAGAATCTCAAACACCTGTTATCATGCTAACTGCCAAAAGCGAGGTAGAGGATAAGGTAAAGGGCTTGGATTTAGGAGCCAATGATTATGTGACAAAGCCTTTTGAAATTGAGGAGCTACTGGCACGAATTCGCAATGCATTACGGTTTTCGCAGAAGGTAAGCCCAAAGCAAGTTGCACTTTCATTTGGCCATTTATCGATAAACGAGCAAACAAGGGAAGTTGTATATTTTGATAAGGAAATTCAGCTGACACCTCGTGAGTATGATTTGTTGTTCTATTTACTAAAGCATCCTAAACAAGTACTGACAAGGGAGCAAATATTAGAGGCTGTGTGGGGCTATGATTATTATGGGGATACAAATGTTGTGGATGTTTATATACGTTATGTACGACAAAAGCTTGAGGCTGCTAATCCAACACCTCTTATCCAGACAATTCGAGGTGTTGGATATGTGCTAAAGGAACATAGTTATGAGACTTAAAACAAAAATCCATCTACTAACAACATTGCTTATGCTAGTTATAGTAGTGGCAACAAATAGTGGAATTTATTTGTTATATGAGAAATTTGCCTATGATACGGAATATAATCAGCTTCAGTCACGGGCAAATGAGTTAAGCTCTACACTGAGTCAGTTAAATGCACAAACCAACCTACAGCAAGTATTAAGAGCCTATATGCCAACAGATGGTGCCGTTTATATTTATGATGGTGAACTTTTGAAAACGAAGGTTCAGGCTACACTTGAAATGCAAGAGGTCCCTTCTATTACCTACACAATGCCTGCCATTTGGATCGACGGAACGGTGGTGGACATAACATTGCAGCAATCTATGGAAGAAGTAGAACGGACATTAGATTTGTTAAAGGTCATCTTAGTTGTTGTATCTGTTGTGGCATCGATTCCTATTTTCCTAGCGAGCTTGGTACTTGGGCGACTTATTTTATTACCGTTAGAACGTTTAAATGAGACCATGCGCAAAAGTGCATCTACTGGGAAATATGAAAAAATAGATACCACAGAAAAAGGTGGGGACGAATTAACAAACATTAACCGCACTTTTAATATGATGATGGAGAAGCTTGAACAACATTATCAGAAGCAACAAGAATTTGTATCAAATGCCTCCCATGAATTAAAAACTCCTATAACTGTCATTGAAAGCTATGCAAAACTACTCCTAAGGAGGGGGTTTGATAATCGGGAGGTTGCTCAGGAATCCTTGCAAGCTATTGCCAATGAATCATCTCGTATGCATGAAATGGTATTGCAATTGCTAGAACTAGCTAAAAACAAAGAACAATTGGACGTTCATTTCGAACAACTAGAGCTTGCCCCGTTCTTAAATAAAGTAGCTTTACAAATGGAACAGGCTTATCATCGAACATTTAGAATTGATGAGCAGATTCCAAAGTTTATTTATAGTGATGAAAAAATATTGAAGCAACTACTTTTTATTTTGCTGGATAATGCTAGGAAATATAGTGAGGATGAAGTACGTATTCAAGCCACTGAAACAACCAATCATGTACGTATTACCATCCAAGATTTTGGTATTGGTATTCCAATCGAGCATATTCCTCATTTATTTGAGCGTTTTTATCGTGTAACAGAGGATCGTAATCGTAAAACAGGTGGTTCAGGGCTAGGGCTAGCAATAGCACATGAACTGGCACAACAATTAGGTATAACGATCGATGTGAAAAGTAAGCTAGGGGAAGGCTCAAGCTTTACTTTATGTATACCAAAGGAGGGACAGCAATGAAAAAGTGGATGTTAGTAATTGTTGTTATTATCCTTCTTTGTAGTGGAGTAATTTGGTTTGTTCAACATCGTTATTTTTACGTTCAACCTATTAGTGAAGCGGAGGCTATTCGCCATATTGAGACTATCTACAATGGTCATGTTACACAAGTTGAAAAACAAGGAAATACCTTTGAGATGCTTTTTACGCGTGAGGATGTCAAGTATGCAGCTATACTTGATGTTACGACACAACAGGTAACTGCTCTAATCATGAAAGAAGGACAAAGTAAATTACTATTAACAGAAAAGCAGATCAGACAAATGGTTAAAAAGGAATATGGAGATGTAGAAAGCGTTATGCTTACAGACTCCGTTTATACTGTACGTGTTGAAAATGAGAAAATTCAAAAGGATTTAACCCTTGATGGTTATACAGGCGAACTACTGGCAGAGAAAAAGGTTGAGCCACAAGAACAACCTATCGAAGAGCCTATTATTACTGAGCAACAGGCTATTCAAATAGCTCTTAAGCAATTAAAGGGTGAGGTGGATTCAGTTGATTTTGAAGAAACCTCAGAGGGTGGTTACTATTTAGTTGAGATTGAAACGCAGGAGGACGAAGCTACATTTCAAATTCATGCTGTTTCAGGAAAAGTACTGTCTGTAACATGGGATGACGATCATTAAATCATTCTCATGAGATTCTAATGTTCCTCTTATAGTTCTATCATCTTCACTTGGTAAGCTAAGTTTAGATAAAACAAAGGAGAGATGAACATGAAAAAAATGATAATGATTCCAGCACTAGTAATTACTCTTGGAGTGGGTGCAGCGATTGGCTCGACGACTTTATTATCAGGAAATGCCCAAGAAAAAAAGGTCTTATCCATGCAGGAAATTGAGAAGAAAGCGCTAGCGGTAGTGGATGGTACAGTTGCAAATATCGAATTTGACCAAAATCAGTTTAGCTCTATTTATGAAGTAGAGGTGTATACAGATACAGAAGAATATGATTTAAAATTTGATGCTTATAGTGGGAAATTACTCAAGCAGAAAAAGGAACGTCTAGATGACGATGATTGGGATGATCATATTTCTGCTACAACTGCTACAACAAAAATAATTACAAAAGAGCAGGCTATCAAGACAGCCCAAACAAAAGCAAAGGGTAAAGTGACAAAAATTAAGCTTGATGATGGTGTATATGAAATTGAATTAAAAGACGGTCAATATGAATATGAAGTAGATGTGGATGCAGTCTCTGGAAACATTATAGATTTTGAACAAGGCTTTGATGACTAATTTAATGAGCTGTCTTAAAGGGAGAACATACCTTTAAGGCAGTTTTATTGTTTTTATTGTGGGTATTTACTAGGTATTCAGGAAATTTACTTTAAGAAGTGGTTATTTATATGTTCAAAAAAGAAAAAATTTTCTTCTTTACTTTTTCAATTAGCAGGCGTACTATGACATCATTATAAAAGTTTCAAATTTCTAAATCGCTGAAGCAACTAAACGCGGGGGAACCAATTTTGATGGATGGCATAGCCATTCTTGGGGTGAATCTCTTCCTTATGGAGGAGTAGGGCTACTCAGGCCCGAATCCGACAGCTAACCTCGTAAGCGTTAAGAGCAGAAAAGTGGAGCTTGGCAGACGGATGAGCGTCTACAAGTCTTATTTAGTGATGACTTGTAGGCGTTTTTTGATGTAATTTAGAAAGGCGAAACACATTCTATGAAACTAGAAGGTGTTTATCAATGAAATCCTCATTCAAACGTTATGTAATCGGCAAACCATTAAGATCCGATGCGTTAGGGGAACAAAAGCTAAGTAAAACAAAGGCACTGGCCATATTATCATCAGATGCATTGTCATCAGTAGCCTATGGACCAGAACAAATTTTAATTGTCCTGATGACGGTAGGTACAATGGCGTTTTGGTATTCTTTACCTATTGCCACTGGAGTAGTTATTCTACTCGTGGCACTGATTTTATCCTATCGTCAAGTTATCTTCGCCTATCCACATGGGGGAGGCGCCTATGTCGTATCACGAGAAAATTTAGGCGTGAATGCAGGTCTTGTTGCAGGGGGTTCTTTGCTTGTTGATTATATTTTAACGGTAGCAGTAAGTGTGTCGGCCGGGACAGATGCCATTACATCTGCATTTCCAAGTCTTCATGCTTATAATGTACCCATTGCTATTATATTTGTGATTTTCTTAACGATTTTAAACTTGCGAGGTGTAACAGAGTCAGCCTCTATCTTGGCTTACCCAGTTTATCTATTTGTAGGCGTTATGCTGTTGCTAATCGGGATTGGGCTCTATAATGTGGCAACTGGACCGGTGCCTGCAGAGTTACATCCAAAGATTGGTACACCAGTGGCAGGGATTAGCCTATTTATTTTATTAAAGGCATTTGCATCAGGAAGCTCAGCGTTAACAGGAGTAGAGGCTATTTCTAACGCCATACCTAATTTTAGAAATCCTGCTCCAAATAATGCTGCTAAAACGCTTTTAGCAATGGGCGCCATTTTAGCCGTTTTATTCATCGGGATTGTTAGTCTAGCTTATTTTTATGGCGTTGCACCAACAGCAGAAGCAACAGTCGTTTCCCAACTAGCAGAAGCTAGTGTTGGTCGGAATTTTCTTTATTATATTGTTCAGGGGACAACTGCAATGATTTTAGTACTTGCCGCAAACACAGGGTATTCAGCATTTCCCTTGCTTGCTGTGAATTTATCGAAGGATGGTTTTATCCCAAGAATCTTTCAAATCCGAGGGGACCGTCTTGGCTATTCAAATGGTATTTTAATGCTAGGTATTGCTGCCATTGTTTTAATTATACTTTTTGACGGGGCCACAGAGCATTTAATTCCGCTCTATGCAGTAGGCGTATTTATTCCCTTTACATTAGCGCAAACGGGGATGATGAGAAAATGGTGGCGCGAAAAACCTAAAGGCTGGGTAGCAAGATTTACGATCAACACAATTGGGGCCGCTATCTCTTTCATCGTGGCAATGATGTTTTTTGTGACAAAAATGCCTCAAGTTTGGCCGGTGTTTATCTTTTTACCAATTATTATTTTTGTATTCCATCGCATTAAGCAACATTATCAAGCTGTTGGAGAACAGTTAAGGTTAAATCATGAGGAACTGGCTACTATTGAGGGGAATGTTTTCATTGTGCCAGTAGCTGGTATAACAAAGGTGGTTGAAAACTCCCTACATTATGCCAAATCACTTAAGGTTGATAAAGTGATAGCCTTTTATGTAGCTTTCGACCAAGCAGATGCAAAAGCTTTTGAAGAGAAGTGGAATGCCTGGCAACCTGATGTACGATTAGTTACCTACTATTCACCATATCGCAGCATTACACAGCCATTAATTAAATTTATTGATAAAGTAGAACATCAATGTACGAAGACAGGTCATAAAGTAACGGTTGTTATCCCTCAATTCTTACCGAAAAAAGGGTGGCATCATATGCTACACAACCAATCGAGTCTTCTCATTCGTACATCACTGTTATTTCACAGAAATGTCGTCATTATGACAGTACCGTTCCATTTATCAAAATAATGCTAGCAAGCTAGAAAATAGTCTGTTATAATCAGTACGTTGATTGAAAACACGAACGTTTACAATTAAAAAGTTACAGAATACCATTAAATTCCGAAAAATCAAACTTTTTTTGGTGAGAGATAGTAGCTCTTGCCGAATAAAGTGATAAATTGGTTATTCTGATAGTTTCATACAAATTCACTCATATAATAGCGAGAATAGGGCTCGCAAGTTTCTACCGATTTACCGTAAATGAATCGACTATGGGTAGCAATGCTTTTAGAGAACTTCTATTTTAATGATGTTTTCTATTCATTTCGACGTTTTTGCGCTGAATGCTTTGCTCCACTCGTAGCAGAATGGAATCAAAGTATTCAGCGTTTTTTTATAATTTTTTACGAAAGAAGGATATGAAAGAAATGAAGTTATTACAAGACAAAATTATGCAAGAGGGTAAAGTATTATCTTCATCCGTATTAAAGGTTGATACATTTTTAAACCATCAAATTGATCCAATTCTAATGAAGGAAATTGGTCATGAATTCGCAAATCGTTTCTCTGATCAAGTGATTACAAAGATTTTAACAATAGAATCTTCAGGTATTGCCCCATCCGTGATGTTAGGCTTAGAAATTGGCGCGCCTGTCGTGTTTGCTCGAAAACGTAAATCATTAACGCTTTCAGATAACCTTTATTCATCAAAGGTACATTCATTCACAAAAAATGAAACAAATGAGATCTCAGTCTCACGTAATTTCTTAAGCGAAGATGACAATATTTTAATTGTAGATGATTTCTTAGCCAATGGTGAGGCTGTCAAAGGCTTACTTGATATTGCTGCACAAGCGGGTGCAAATGTTGTGGGAGTTGGAATTGTTATTGAAAAGGGCTTCCAAGATGGCGGAAAATTATTGCGTGAGCAAGGTGTTCGCGTTGAGTCATTGGCAATTGTAGATTCTCTTGAAGATGGCAAAGTAACATTTGCTACGGAGGCTCGCGCGTAATGAATACCTTTAAATCGACTGCGCTAGCGATTCAACATTTACTTGCAATGTATGCTGGAGCCATTTTAGTGCCATTGATTATCGGTGGGGCAATTGGCTTCGATTCAACACAAATGACGTATTTAGTAGCGATTGATATTATGATGTGCGGGATCGCTACACTTTTACAAGTTTATTCAGGTAAATTCATTGGTATCGGCTTACCTGTAGTACTTGGCTGTACATTCACAGCGGTAAGTCCAATTATTGCAATTGGTACAAACCCAGAGCAGGGTATTACGGACATTTATGGTTCTATTATTGCCTCTGGTGTAATTGTAATGATAATTGCGGGCTTCTTCGGTAAGCTTGTGAAATTCTTCCCACCAGTCGTAACAGGGTCAGTTGTTTCAATTATCGGTATTTCCTTATTACCAGTAGCATTAAACAATATGGCAGGTGGACAAGGTGCTGAGGATTTTGCTTCTGCTTCTAATGTAGCCTTAGCCTTCATTACATTGGTTATCATTTTAGTCGTTTATCGCTTTTCTACAGGCTTTGTTCGTGCCATTTCTATTCTGATTGGATTAGTAGCAGGAACAATTTTAGGTGCATTCATGGGGAAAGTTGACTTTAGCCCGGTTTCTGAAGCCGATGCACTTCACATGGTGCAACCTTTCTACTTTGGCATGCCAACATTTGATGTAACGGCAATTATTACAATGACACTTGTAGCAATGGTATCCCTAGTAGAATCATCTGGTGTCTATTTTGCATTAAGCGATATTTGTAATAAAAAATTAGATTCAAAAGATTTAGCTCGCGGCTATCGTTCAGAAGGTCTTGCGTCAGTAATCGGTGGTATTTTCAATGCCTTCCCATACACAACATTCTCACAAAACGTGGGGCTAACGCGTATGTCAGGCGTTAAGGACCGTAAAGTCATTTACATCACAGGTGGTCTTCTTGTAGCATTAGGCTTCCTACCAAAAATCGCAGCATTAACAACAATTATTCCAACGTCTGTACTAGGTGCGGCAATGTTAGCGATGTTCGGAATGGTGATTACGCAAGGTATGGGTATGCTTGTACCCGTTATGAACGAGTCAGCAGAAAACGCGATGATTGCTGCGATTGCAGTAAGTTTAGGGGTCGGTGTATCAGTCGTTCCTGGCATTTTTGATGCATTACCAACAAGCGTTTCAATCTTAACATCTAATGGTATCGTTTGTGGTTCTGTAACAGCGATTATCCTTAATATTTTATTCAACATGATTGGGCCAAAGCATAAAAAAGATCCGATGCATGGGGAAGTATAAAAAGATAATTAAATAACATTCATCAAAATATTCTACATATTTTGATGAAAAGAATAGTGTCACCTACTTTTATCTATTGATTTAGATCTGAGGAGGTGCCACTTTTTTGTCGTTATGGACTGTATGTTTTAAACTATTGATAATAACTTTAGTTGAAATTTGTTCCTTTAACATAACTCTAGACAGTCATATGGAATGTTTAACATTAGAACTAAAAGGGAATTTAAAATAGAGTTGTTGAAATCGCATGTAACTCTCTCTTTCAACATATACTTATATAAAACTACTCTCAGAAAGGTCTAGTACAAATGCAAAGTATTGTTTTAATTTTAATCCTACAATTAGTATATGTACCTTTTTTAACATTACGAACAATATTTTTAGTAAAGAATATCACGTTCCTTGCTGCGATATTTGGGATGCTGGAGATGTTGGTGTATGTATTTGGCCTTTCACTCGTTTTCAGTGGGAAGCAAAGTATGTTATCTATGGTTGTCTATGCAGTTGGGTTTGGATTAGGTATATTTTTAGGAGCAAAAATAGAACGAAAGCTAGCGATAGGCTATGTTTATACAACCATTAATACGCAAAATAAGAATGAAGAGCTTGTGAAATTTCTTCGCAACGAAGGGTTTGCAGTCACGATTTATATAGGAGAAGGGCGAGATAGTAACCGCTATAAATATGAGATCTTAACGAAGAGGAATCGTGAAGGAGAGCTCTTTCAAATAGTAGAGCAATTTGAACCGAATGCGTTTATTATCTCGTATGAGCCTAAGTCATTTAAAGGCGGCTTTTTACTTGCTCGTATGAAGGCTAAGCAAAAATAATATTCACTATGAAAGGACCCTCGCTAAAAGCGAAGGTCCTTTTTTAGTGTTGAAAAACAAAACAGGCAATTGAAAGGTAGAAATGGATTTCCGTTGCAGGCTACTTGCTTTCCTGTGGGCGAGCGCCGAATCGCTTCCTCCGCTACCGCTCCGTGCAGGGCTTCGCCTATCTCGCTATCCCACGGGAGTCAAGTAGCCTTCCACTTCAACCCACTGACTTTTTAGCAAAGGTTTTCAAATAAAGTGAAGGTGTTCACTACTCTTTATGAAGAGGTGTTGTCACTACACATTGAAAATAAGAGCCTACCTAATTATACAAATCATTGGCTATTTTGATCGTTACGGCTAGTATGAAAGATAAGAAAAAGACACTTTTGCACATGGTTGATTGGAGTGGAGCCAGCGTCACTCCTAGGGGATTAGCGTCACAGATGAGACCCTGGAGCGAACGCTAGTGAGTGAAGCGGCTCATCGGACGCCCCCTGGAAAGGACGCTGGCGGAACGGAAATCAACCCCTCACCCTGCAAAGTTGCTTTTTCTGCCGTTGACACCATCTTTTTTACATATTACATAAATTTTGTTTCAACCCAATTTTTGAATAAGTCAAAATCTGTATAGACGATTTCTTTGTAGCTCATTGCTTGTAAAATTGTATGTTCTATAAATACATTCCGTTCTTTGCCGATAGCTTTTAGAATCTCCTCCTCGCTGTGATAGGTAAAAACAGGAGAATAATCGATATCAGCTCGGGCATGTATTTTAGCAGCAATTTTCCCCATAAGTGATGTTGTAGTAAAGTAATCCTCTATATCCTTATAGTTTTTAGGCTTAATCTTCTTTTTATAAGGAGAACGTTCACGAATATAAAATTCCTGTCCATTCATCGTGATAAAGGCTAAATGGGGGTCCTCTAAATGGTGCATGGCTTTTTGAGTTCCGACTACACGGGCTCCCTGGTGTTCATAGTGATCCCAAAATAGATCCTGATAGGGAAGAAAGTAGGCAGGGATGGCTGTGCGTACTTCTTTCATTTCTAACACTAAATTTTCAACTCCTGATGCACCCTTTTCGTCTTCCACTAAAATATAGTAACGTTTTAAACCGATAGAAGCTGTCCCAGAGCCATACTTATAAGCTATGTCCCTAATTTTATAAGTAGAAAGTGCGTTTGAAATGGCACTGTATTCCTCAGCAGTGACTGGTTGAATTTCTTCATTCCATAAGAAAGCACGTTCGCCATCTTCATTGTGATACGTAATATCTTGTAAGAAGTAAGACCTTTGGCGTTTCTCAAGCTTTTTCAATAACCTCTTTGCGGGTCCCTTTGTATTATCTTTTGTAAAAATGAGTGTTAGAGGATCATCTTGTTTACGCTCAAATCGTTTTAGCTGATCAATATAACTGTTAAGAAAATGTTGAATAGCCGTTTCTTGGGTTACCTTATGTAAGCCTTGTTCCTCTAAATAGAGCGCAATACTAACACTCATTCTAACAATATCGTATAAATAAGAGCCAACATAGCCCTCATCGAAATCATTGACATCAAAAACAATGGAGCCTGCTTCATTTTGAAAAGCACCGAAGTTATCCATATGCATGTCACCTTGAATCCAAGTCGGTTTTCTATCAGGAGTATGGAAGATTGAAGCGGATTTTGTCATATCAAAATAAAAGAGATAGGCACTTCCGCGGAAAAAGCGAAATGGACTTTCAAGCATTTTACGGTATTTCTCCAAGCGCTGTACCTCAGTTAAACGCATTCGTTGAACATCAAACTCTTCAAAGATTGTCTCCAATTGTTCTTGTCTTAAAAAAGTTCTAGTATGTTTTACTTGTTCCAATAAAGCATGCTCCATATCATAATCCCCTTTGTTATTTTAAAATTTATCTGTATATACGGAAATAAATTGAATAAGTTTCGAAGAAATTTAGCAAATGTACTCGATAAAAATGGCTAATCATCTAAGGTTATTTCATAACATGTTCAATAACCTATTTTCATACTATAAGACATGCATAGACACGGAGGGGGGTTGTATGTATTTCTTTACAAAAAGTCTTGTCATTATAATAGGAAGTATTTCATTGTCGTTAGGAATAAACTTATTTTTAACGCCCTATGAAATTTTAGATGGGGGAGTAGTAGGGTTAGCGCTAATATTACATTATTTATATAAGCTCCAAATTGGTTTAATGATTATTATCATTAGTATTCCGATTTTTATTATTGCGTGGTTTAAATATAAAACCTATTTTTACAATAGTATACATGGCTTAATAACGTCTTCCTTCATTATCGATTTTTTAAAGCCTGTCCGCAATCTTGTACAAATTGATGCGCTCTATAGTGCCATTCTTGGAGGAATACTTGTAGGCTTTGGTATTGGTCTAATGCTGCGTTTTCAGACAAGCACAGGGGGGACTGACTTGATAGCACAATTTATCTGTGATAAAACGGGTATCAATGTTGGGGTATTGATATTTTTTATTGATTCCATCGTGATTGTTATAGGCGGATTCCTCCTATCCACCTCGACCTTTCTATTATCTATAATTACAGTGCTAGTTGTGGGGATTACGACAAGCATTATTACTAGTCGAGTTTAATAAACATAAAAAAAGTTCCAGTATAAACTGAAACTATTTGGGGGTCTGATTATCGAGTGCTTTCATTAGCTTCTTTTTTGGATGTGCGGGTTTCACTTCGGCAATTAGTATAGCTAGTAAAATAAGTACGGCACCAACGACCATACGGCTTGTTAGCATTTCATGCAAGAAGATAACGGATAAAACCATGCCGAAAAAAGATTCAGTTGATAGTATAATCGCAGCTTTTGTGGCAGTTGTATATTGATTGGCCACATTCTGGAAAAGATAAGCTATGGTCGTAGAAAAAATCCCTAAATAAACAAGAGAGTAAATTGCCTCTTTTTCAAGTGACGTAGGAATTTCACCTTGGCTAATGACAACTAGAACACCTATAAAGGAAGCTGTGAGAAACTGAATAATAGTTAGAGCAATGGCATCTTCCTTTTGAACAAAAAGGTTAGTACAAAAGATATCAAAGGCAAAAGCAACAGCACAAGCTAATGATAGGGCATCACCTATATTCATTGTCAAGGAGCCTTGTAATGATAAAAAGCCAATGCCCACAATCGCCATTATCGAACCAATGATTTCGTAGCCATCGATACGACGTTTATAAACGGCATATGCTATTAAAGGAACAATAATGACATTTACTGCGGTTAAAAAGGCATTTTTAGAAGGTGTTGTATACTGCAGTCCGACTGTTTGAAGGGCAAACGCTATATACAAAATCGTACCTAATAAAGCTCCCTTCCAAATTACTGATTTCGAAGCCTTTTTTAATCGGGCGCCAAATAAAACGGTTAATATGATTGAAGCTACTAAAAATCTGCCAGCCATTACTTGATAAGCTGTTAAATATTCTAGAGCAATGGCCGTTACAACAAATCCACTGCCCCACACGATTGCAGTAACTAGTAACATGCCATCAGCTATGTAAGTTTTCATGTTTTCTTCCTCCTAACTTCAATAGAATAGCATAAGAGAGAAGAATAGAATTTGATTTTATTTCTAAATATTCAGGCGTTTTTTTGTACTTATTCCAAAGCGATTAGTCATTGTTCATTTTGCTATGTAATAAGTACAATTTAACGGCTGCAGCTAGGCGTTCATAAAAAACATAATCATTATCTATGGGTGCTACTAGCTGACGTATTTTAGCCATACGATAGCGAATTGTATTTGGATGACAGAATTGTGCTACAGCAACTTCCTTAATATTTCCTTTTTTAATGATGTAGGTTATGGCGGTTTCCATTAAGTCTGGATCAGCCTTATCATCAAGTAGAGGTGCTAAAAAGGAGGTAACAAAGTCCATAGCGAATGTTGTATCTTTACGGTATAACTCGATTAATAAACAATCGGACGCGAGATTCTTATAATGACAGCTAGGGAGCGTATCGATTTCAGCAAAAATATTGGCAAAAAAAGCTTCGCGTAATGCCATTGGGAATCCAGTCTGGGTATCATTACAACTGCTATAGCCGAAAGTGATGGTATCAGTGGGTATGGCGTATAATGCTAGCCATTCATGTAAAACCCTTTCAAATTGGAATTGCTGAGATGGATGTGTCATGATGACAAATAGACTTTTTTTATAAGAACAAATCATACCCGATTTTAATAGCGGCTCCAACGAGTTAAAGGGCCGCATCCAGCTCTGGTGGATTTTGTCATCAGCTCGTAAATTTGCTATAAATACATATTTTTCAAAGGGCTTATTGAGCTGTTGTAAAATGGATTTAATTTGCTCCTGTGTCACATCTTCCTCCATTAGCCTTCGTAAAATCGTTTCGATAAAATAGGAATAATCCTGTGTCTTAGCGTAAGCCATTGTTTCTAAAATGATTTTCTCAAAAAACTCATCTCCACCAAAGCGTAATATAGGGAAATTATGCTGCTCTGCATACGACAAAACTTCTTTCGGTAATTCCTTAAAAATAACAGGCTTATAAGCTAAAGCACTCGCCCCAAGCTCAATTAGATTTTTAACAGCATTGAATAAATACTCAGGCTTTTGTTTAGCAAATAATAAACTACTTAACACAACACTGTTGGGGGTAAAGATGGTATCTCTGACATGGTGGATGTCAGGTGAAAATTCAAAGTCTAATATTTCTACATTTTGAACAGCTTTATGTAAGCCGTTGTGACCAGCAATAACAGTGAAGTCTTTTGTAATAGGTAGTTGTAAAAATTTCTCTACATTCATGTGTGGATCATTGCCTTTCCTGTAGTAAGCTTCTTGCTTCTATTATAAAATTACTTGTACATAAAAAACCATTTTTATAAATGCTAGCAGGTTTCTCCCGCAAAAAAATCTGCTCATTCAGCGGTATACCGTGAATTGAGCAGATTTCCAGTGCTTAACGTCTAGATATTAACAAAAATATTTGGTTTTCTAGTTCTCTGTGGATTTTCTTGCTCAACAGCATAGCCTACATTTAAAATGCGTCCTTCTTTAAAGGCTGGTCCAATAATTTGTAGACCTATTGGTAAGTTTCCTTTAAAGCCACAAGGAACTGAGAGGGCAGGTAAGCCTGTTAAGTTACTAGGGCCTGTAAAGCGGATAATATTATCAATTAAATCTACTTTTTGACCGTTTAACTCTGCAAAATCATCCCCAATAGTACTAGCTACAACAGGTAGGGTAGGGGAAATGAGCACATCTACCTTATTAAAAATCTCTGTAAACTCCTGCTTTATTTGACGACGTACCTGCTGAGCCTGCAAGTAATCGACTGCAGAAGGCAATTCACCAAGCTCAAATAGCAGACGAATATCGTCACCAAAGTCTTGTGGTCTCTTTTGTAAATCTGAATGGTGTATAGCTGCTGCCTCTGAAAGAGACGTCACAAGCTCTGCCCATTCTGCATATTGTAGGGAAGGAATACGCACCACTTCCACTTTAGCGCCTTGATCCACTAAGCTTTGAATACTTGCTCTAACAGCCTTCTCTACATCAATATCAACATTATTAAAGAAGTACTCTTCATTGATACCAATCACTAGATCCTTGATATTGCCAGTAAGCTGCTTCTCATAGTTGTCTATTGGAATATCAATGCAGGTAGGGTCTCGATGATCAAAACCAGCGATAACTTCGAGCAAGCCCGCTGCATCCTTAACGGTCTTTGTCATCGGGCCAATATGGTCTAAGCTCCATGCTAGCGGGTAGCAGCCGTATTTACTTACACGACCGTGTGTAGGTTTTAAACCTACAATGCCGCAAGCAGAGGATGGAATTCGAATAGAGCCTGCTGTATCTGTCCCTAGTGAAGCAACACTTGCTCCAGCTGCAACAGCCGCACCAGAGCCTCCACTTGAACCACCAGGAATTTTATCTAAATCCCATGGGTTACGGACAGGGCCGTAATGAGGGTTGTTATTGGTAATTCCCCAAGCATATTCATGCATGTTTAATTTTCCAGTGAAAATAACACCAGCGTCACGAAGCTTTTCAACTACTGTCGCATCATAATCAGAAACGAAGTCCTTATGAATTTTTGAGGACATCGTTGTTATTTTATCTTTAAAATACAAGTTGTCCTTTAAGGCCATAGGTATTCCATGATACATACCCTTATAATGGCCTTGGAGAATCTCCTGTTCAACTTCTTTTGCCCTTGCTAAAGCTTCTTCCCGATAAAAAGCCATATAGGAATTGATTTTAGGCTGACTTTCCTCAGCAAAATCTAAAATAGCCTTCGTTAATTCCACGGGAGATAGCGTCTTTGATGCAAGTAAAGGTGCCAATTCTTCAACAGATTTTAAATGTAAATCAGTTGTCAATGTGATCACCTCCAGGAATACTACGTACAGCGATGTCCGCATCATCAATCGCAATACCTTCTAAATTGCTGCGAAGTGACTGCATACCTTCCCAGCGTGTTTTTAATAGTTCAAGGTGTTCAGGTTTCGGTGTAATTCCTTTGTTCTCCAATAACTGTTGAATAGACAAGCTCATTAACAGGATCCTCCCTTGAATAATTTTTATCTAAATAGGTTTCCCTATTAAGACCGATACAGTAAAAACACAAAAAAATATAATAGGTAATATAAACCTATTATTACAATCATACACTAATATTATTTTATATCAAATAAATTATTTGTAATTGTCTTAATATTAAGAAATATTAACTAGGAAAGAGTTTTGTTAAAACCTATTGCTATAACTGGCTCTTTTTACATTCGATTCACAGTCTATTTACAATCAAAGCGTACAATGAACCATAATAACCAAATTGAAGAGGTGCAAGAATGGAGTCTGCAGTGGGACAAAGTATAAAAACAAGTAATATATTTTCTTTTTTTAAATATTTATATGGGCAGCATCAAAGCAGTTCGTTATATATGAAACGTTTAAAGGCATTGAAACAAATTATTCAGCATAACGATTTACATACATACTTTCAACCTATTGTAGATTTACAGTCAAAGCAAACAATAGGATTTGAAGCATTAAATCGACCATTACCCTCAACATTATTTAACAGTGTGGATCAGTTTTATGAGTTTGTAGGACAAACAGATTGTGTTTTTTTATTTGAATGTTTTTGTAGAAATCTTTCCTTGCAACGTTTCAAGGAACGTTTACACAAAGACTTGGTGAATAAAAACTTTTTAGTGTTCCTTAATATACATCCGAATGTTTTATTAGATAAAAAATATCACAGTGGCGAAACGTTACAATTATTGAAGGAGCTTGGTATTAAGCCTCAGCAAGTGGTTTTTGAACTGACTGAGCGGAGTGCGGTAATAGATTTTATGGAGTTTGAACGTGTATTATCGCATTATCGATCACAGGGCTATCGCATTGCCGTAGATGATGTGGGATCGGGCTATAATAGTTTAAAAACGCTCATCTATTTAAAGCCAGAATTTATTAAGCTAGACCGTTCATTAATTCAATTCATAGACCAAAATAATGAGCAACAGCAGCTCGTCACATTGTTAATGAAATATGCAGAACAAGCCAATACTAAAATCATCGCTGAAGGGATTGAACGACAAGAGGAGCTTGATTATCTCTATCGTATTGGCATTCATTATGCACAGGGATATGCGATAGGAAAGCCTGCAAAGGAAATATATATGGGGAAAATAAGGGTGGGTGACCATGAAGATAGGGGAAGTCATTGAGAAAGTTCCATGTATTGATGAATTTGTGAAAAACAAAGAAGTAGATGTACTTTTTACAAGTAATCCATCGTTGCGTAGCGTTGTTGTTGTGCGTGATGAAAAACCAATTGGACATATTACACGCACACATTTCTATCAAAAAATCGGTACTCGGTATGGCTATCATTTATTAATGGAACGTCAAAATCAGCTGATGATCAAGAAAAACCCTTTAATCGTTGATCGTAATACACCGATCACAGAGGTTAGTACATTAGCTATGGCTAGACCTCCTGAGGATTTATATGATGATGTCATCGTCACGAAAAACAATCTTTATTATGGCATGGTTAGTATTCGAGAGTTATTGTTAAAGCTTGTTGATACACAAGTAGCCATTGCAAGCTTCCTGAATCCATTAAGTAGTCTTCCAGGCAATAAATTAATCGATGAAAAATTAGAAGAAGCATTACAGCTATCGCAATATAGTTTAATCTATTTTGATTTAGATCACTTTAAATCCTACAATGACACATATGGCTTTAATAAAGGCGATAAAATTTTACGGTATTTAACAGAAATACTAAAAAGACATATCTGCGGCGTAGAGGATTTTTTAGGACATATTGGTGGAGATGATTTTGTAGCCATTCTACCTTATTACGAGGTAGAAAAGATGTGTCAAAAAATTATTGATGACTTTGATGCCAACATACTTAGTTTTTATGAGTTGGAGGATTTAGCATATGTTCAGGTAGCTAATAGATCTGGAGAACTGGAGCCTTTAACATGTACATCTTTATCTATTGCCGTTATTACGAATGAATATCAGTATTTTGACTCTGTGGAACAATTATCCAATGCGGTAACACATGTGAAAAAACAGTGTAAAAAAATCGCTGGTAGTTGTTACCTCATTAATAAACAACAAAATTATTTTGTTCATTAGCAAACTATGTTAGATTTGTGGAACTGATATGTAAAATATATGAAAATTTAAATAAAATTGATATATATTTTGGTTACAGGAGGTTTAGATGAATTCAAGAAGACTGCACATTTGGCAACCCGTCACTTGCTTAGAAAGAGCCCAAATCGTTAATGCCACATTGAATTATACAGATCGAGGGCTCTGCTTAACATTAATAGATCGAAACAATACAGAAGTTGATATTATCTATGATAAGATGTCTCCTATTCACGATTATGTTTGGTCTTTTCGCTATACTGGAGAAATCCCACGATCTGATTTAGTAGACATGGTCACTGAGGCCATGACCCAAGAACAATCTAAAAATTCTTCAGCAGAATGGTTTTATAAAATGAGCAATTCAGATTATATAGAATGGTTTGATCAACTCCCGTGGATTGGAAGCAAAGAAATTCCTACCGTAGAACATCATATCTACTGCTATAATGACGGTGTGTTTGACATCATTAGTGACTACGAACCAAGATTTGTAATTAGAAAATAATACTTAAAAGGCTGCCCCTGCACTGTTAAAAACTAACAGTATAGGGGCAGTTACCATTTGTCACCAAATGTAGTGGCATTGATTAAACTAGCTATACATTTACAAACATTTTTTAAGATCTTTTCCATGATTAATCCATTGCCAGAGGATGATTGTTACGCCATTTTTCGGGGTATAATCCTTAGCAAGAAAGCATTTTGTTATAGGAATTTATTAATCTTAATAAAACATACTTGAATTATAGGGATTATGGGTATATAATTCGATTACATTATTATAAAACATCTTAGGAGGCATTCCATTGTCTAATTTACAAATCATTCTTAACGTAGCAGTGTTACTTGTGTTCGTTGGAATTTTATATGTTATGAATAAAAAGCACGTGAAGTTTTCTAATCGTGTTTTTGCCGGTTTAGGCTTAGGGATTGTACTTGGTCTTGGACTTCATTTTATTTATGGTCTCGATTCTGAAGTATTAGCCAAAACAACATCTTGGTACAATATTATCGGTACTGGGTATGTGAAACTGCTGCAAATGGTAGCAATGCCATTAGTATTTATCTCCATTTTAATTGCATTTACTAAAATGAAGATTGGTAAAAATTTCGGAAAAATGGCAGCACTTATTTTAGCCATTTTAATCGGTACAACAGCCGTTTCGGCAGCTGTAGGTATTCTTTCTGCAACAGTCTTTGATTTAGATGCAACACAAATTTTACAAGGTGATGCTGAAACTGCACGTGGCCAATACCTTGAAGAAAAAACAACGGGCTTAGCAGCTCCTGATTTACCAACACAAATTATTGAGTTATTCCCAGCAAATCCGTTCCTTGATTTAACTGGTGCTCGTTCTACTTCAACGATTGCGGTTGTAATTTTCTCAGCATTCCTAGGTTTTGCTTATTTACGTGTGGCACGTAAGGATGAGGGAACTGCAGCTACAATTAAAAAAGGCTTAGATGCCATCTATGCCCTTGTAATGGGTGTTGTAACAATTGTATTACGCTTAACGCCATACGGAATTCTAGCGATTATGGCTCGTACTGTCGCAACATCTGATTTTGGAGCGATCTACAATTTAGGTAAGTTTGTCATTGCTTCTTATGTAGCGCTATTTATTGTTTTAATCGTACACTTATTAATCATTACATTAAGTGGTTTAAATCCATTTACGTATTTGAAAAAATCGGCAGAAACATTATTATTCGCCTTTACATCACGTTCTAGTGCCGGTACTTTACCGATGAATATTAAAACGCAAACAGGTCGCCTTGGGGTATCTGAGGGGATTGCAAACTTCTCAGGCTCATTCGGATTATCAATCGGGCAAAATGGTTGTGCAGGTGTGTATCCTGCGATGTTAGCCATTATGATTGCACCAACAGTCGGCATTAATCCACTTGACCTTGTGTTTATTATTACAGTTATCGCAGTAGTAGCGGTTAGCTCGTTTGGTGTAGCAGGTGTTGGGGGTGGTGCAACATTTGCAGCTATCCTTGTATTATCAGCACTTGATTTACCAATTGCTCTAGCAGGTGTATTAATCTCTGTTGAGCCTTTAATTGATATGGGTCGTACAGCGTTAAATGTAAGTGGTTCAATGACTGCTGGTGTTACAACAGCGCGTATTACTAAAGAATTAGATACAGAAATGTATAATAATAAAGAATTAGGTGCTCAAGTAGCAGACCTATAAGATCGAAGAAGCCCCGTTAAAATTTTAACGGGGCTTCAGCTTTATACGATTTTCACATAAAAATCCTTACCATTGATTAATTCAGATATCTCAATATTATAATTTTGTTTATAGTAATCATAAATATTGTAGGCTAAACCGGAGTGTCCATTCAAATAGGTTCCCTTTTTAATTTCTTTACGTGGATTATGGAAATCAAAATATAAGCGTGAATCATGACTCATTGAATTTAAAATAGCAAGAAATTCTTGTTCTTCAATATGAATTCCCCGTGTATACCGACATTCTCTACGATACGTATCATGTGACACATTTACGGGAGAAGCTTCAAGAATCATTTCAATATGTTTATTCAAATGATGACAGCTCCTTTCAAATTATAGGTAAAAACCATAAGAACAATCAGCTTTTATTACTTCTAGTATATAATTGTCAGAAAATTATATCAATATTTTTCTACCAGTTTTGCTGTTGAATTTCTTCAGCTATTAGTTGTAAGTCATAGGCAGTTACTGTTAAAAGATTATAATCATGGGACTCCATATATTTTTCTGCAAGTCGTTTGATATATTTCGGTGAACCTTCATTTTCTTCATCATAAACTAATAAGAGTCCATCTGTATTTTGGATAATAAATTTGTCCTTCTCAATAAATTGCCAAGGAGCTTCATACGGTTTTTTGGTCACGCTTGTGACAAAATCAGCTTGGGCAATTAATGCCTGATACTTTTCTTTTTTATGATCTTGCCAATTTTTCTCTTGCTCTAAAAAGGGTGTAATCACGGCGTATTTTAAATGAGGAAATTCTTTTTTTAACATTAAAATGACTTCAGTACTCCAAGTTTCTACGCCCTGCTGACCGCTGATAATAACCCATTCGAGTCCTTCATCAAGCAGTGTACGTAGGCGAGCTTCCAGTGCTTTCTTTATGATGACAATACCGGGATGTTTATCATTAAAGATACCAAGCTCATGTGGTTTATAGCCAGTAATCATAATACGCTGTAACACCAAAATACCCCCTAAGCTGTATAGTTGTAATACTAGTATACAGCAAGGGGGCAAATGAAATCGATGTTGTCTATGAAAAGGCAAATAGTGTTAAAATTACTGCTACAGCTGCACAAATGCCTAAAAACCACCATGAGTCTGTAAAGTCTTCTTTTGTGTCACTATTCATAAAAAATATTCCTTTCTAATTTGCTTGTTTGAGGGGTGTTACTTTACTTGCCCAGTCCAAGACCAATTTGTCCATATTCGTAAGATTGTTTCAAAGGGACCACGTTTAAATTTCTTTAAATAGGCAAGGCTGAAAACACATTGCAAGCTATAAACAATGATTCCAAAAAGGATTCCGCCAAAGACTCCTAATTTGCCATATAAGCCAAGGCCATAGCCATAAAAAACAGTTGTACAAATGATGGTTTGTAGTAAATAATTGGTTAGTGATAGTTTGCCAACGCTCTCAAATGCAGGAGCTAGTAGTTGAACTGGACGGGTGTTATAAATGTATGCTGCGAGGCAAACATAGCCAATCGCTAATAACTGGGAGCCGCCCATTAATAAGATAGAAGAAAATGCACTTTTACTTTCTATAAAACTTACACTTTTACATACGAGTCCTATGGGTACAAGAAGAGCACCTAGCTTATACCATTTCATTTCCTTGTTCATCTCCACGAAGGCTTGCTTTTTAGCGAGCGCCATCCCAAACAGGAATAGTGGTGCGTAGAACATAGGTGCAAAAATTAATATAATGAAAATAAATGAAGAATCCTCCATTCCTGGTACTTCAGCATTAGCTCTAAAATCAAAAATTTCTAAGTAGCTTCCGTTAGCGTAAACATCATCCGCTTGCTCGATGTATGTCTCTATCTCTTTTTGTTCTTTTTTAGATGTTTCCATAGAGCCGTATGTTAACGCCGTAGTTAATACAAATAGGATGCCAGCCCAAATAAATAAAGTTTTTGGTTTACGATTAATAAATGGGATTAAAAATAACATCATACAGCCATAAGAAAATAGAATATCGCCTTCCCACAATAAAATAGAATGTAATAAGCCAAGGGCAATTAATCCTGTTGCACGACGTAAAATAGACCAGCGGCTTTTATTCTTTTTTCTGCGGATGGATTCAATTAATTTAATAAGTGAGAAGCCGAATAAAATAGTGAAGATGGGCATAAATGAGCCTTCAATCACAACTTTTACAAAATATAAAGCCCCGTTATCTAAGGTAGAAAGATTTTTTAATTCATCTTTGCCATACATCCCGAATTGGAAGATTAGCAAATTTGCCATTAAGATGCCAAATAAACTAAATCCACGCATTGTATCAATGAAAGTAACACGATTAGTTGTCATTGCGTTTTATCTCCTTAATTGGTTATCTTATACATATAATAAATAGGGAAGCTTATGGTGAAATAATGACTACCTTAAAGTAATCTTAAAAGTAGGTGAGGAAATGCAGGAAGCATCAATTTTAGTGTTAGAGGATGAACGTGCCATTGCTGAAATGATTGAAATCATTTTAAGAAAAGAAGGAATTAACAATATTACCTTATGTAATACAATTGAAGAAGCAAAAGAAGAAATGAATACTAAAACATTTGACTTTTATCTATTAGATATCATGCTACCAGATGGAAGTGGGCTGGATATGGCGAATAGTATTCGAGAAAAAAGTGATGCCCCTATTTTTTATTTAACCGCAAAAAGTAGTGATGCAGATAAGCTTCGTGGTTTTATGAATGGTGCAGATGATTATATTACAAAACCGTTTAACCCCTTAGAGCTTGTAGCAAGAGTAAAAGTGCAGCTAGTCCGTTATATGAAGAAAAAAAGTGTACCAGAAAATCACATATTTACTTGCAGACGTTTTACATTTGACAGTGATGCAGCAGAAATCGAGGTAGATGGTGTAAAGGAAATAATCAGTGGTCGGTTGTTTCATTTATTAAAATATTTATGTGACAATGCAGGGCAAGTGTTATCAAAAGAGCAAATATACGAACGTGTATGGGGTGATTGCTTATTTGATGATAATACAGTGATGGTACATATAAGAAAGCTGCGAGAAAAAATAGAAAAAAATCCTGGAAAGCCGACATGCATTATTACTGTCAGAGGCATTGGCTATAAGCTTGTTGGGGACATTTCTTCATGAAGCCAGCTGGAAAATTAACACTCCGTTTTGTTTCGTATTTCATCATATTCTATCTATTGATCATTTCAGGTTTTATTATAAGCTTGGTGTTTTTTGCCATTTTTATCAATGACCGTGTTGGTGACAACATTCATGTGATGAGCTCCTTTGAAATCGAAGATGATGCAGTTGTAGAGAAAGGAAAGACAGTTAAAATTGCTGATTATTTAGTGAAGAGAGCTGAAGAAAATGTTGGACAGCTGTATTTATTTGATCCAACCATGACGATTGTTGATTATACAGGAGATACCTGTGGCCTATGTGGAAAGTCAGATAGTGAAATATTGGCATTGCAGCAACCAGGCATGCATACATGGGAATTGCCGAATTACTACTTATTATTTCTTCCGACTACTCCTGTGCAACCACTTTTTGAGGAGGCACTTGAAAACTGGACAGCAACAGGGGACATTTCAGCTGTAACACGGCAACGTCTAAAAGAAAATAAAGCTAGTGTTGAAATTTATGACGAGCAATGGAATCGGATTGAGGTCATAGGCGAACGTTATGAGAAGCTAAATAAGCCACAATTACTAGAGGAAAAATACGATATTTTCGAGCATGCGGAGTTAAAGCAAAGTACAACATTAGCCAACGATAGGACATTTGTTGTAAGAATGCCTAATCCATCGTATAAGCCATTTGAAGAGCCTTTTAATAAGGCAATGGTACTGTTTGTTTCTATCTTCTTTGGGGGACATGTTATTTTGCTGTTGGGTGTTATTTTCTTATCTATTAGTATTTCACGTCAATTCGTGCGACCACTTGTCTATGTGATATCGCGCATTGAGCGACTTACCCAATTCGATTACAGAGAGATTAGTGACAAAAAAATCCATCATAAAAAGACAGGGAAGTTGAAAAGAAAATTTAAACTGTTCCAACCTGTAGAAGAGTCACTCAATCACTTATCGGAGCGACTTGATTCAAATGAAAGGCAAATCAAGCATGCAGAGCAATTACGGGAGGAGTGGATAACAGGTTTATCGCATGATTTAAAGACCCCGTTAAGCTCAATTTACGGCTATTCAACGATGCTGGCATCGGAGGATTATGAGTGGACAAAGGAAGAGATGCGTATTTTTGCAACAACCATGCAGGAAAAGGCAACCTATATGGACGCACTGATTCAGGATTTGACGTATACGTATCAATTAAAAAATAAAGCCATACAGCTAGATAAAGTGGTACTGCCGCTAGCAACATGGCTACCACAATTTGCAGACGAACAGGTGTGTGTGAAGGTGTATGGTGATGTGTTGTTACAAGCAGATGAGCTTTTACTCAAGCGAATAATGGATAATTTAATTACTAACGCGAAAAAATATACACCTGAAGGAACGAAGGTAATTGTGGAAGCACAACATACTGGTAAAGAAGTGATGCTTACCATTGCTGATCAAGGACCAGGTATTCCTCAGGAGGAGCTCGATAATCTATTCGAACGCTATTATCGAGGTACGAATACAACAGACGATATTACAGGAACAGGGCTAGGACTAGCCATTACGAAGCAGCTCATTGATTTACACAATGGCACAATTAGTGTTCGTTCAGGTCAAAATGGGACAATCTTTGTGCTAAAATTTCAATGTCATTAAGGTGAATCACTGTGTTTTCTTAATACTAGACAAAAGTCTGTCATAGAACTTAATTTCATTCAACAGAGTAAAGAGGTATCAAAGTATTCATTTGATACCTCGTTTTTTATTTATTTTTCGTACAGCGTTCAGCGGGCTGTTCAATTTTTACGTAACGCCATAAGTTATTGGCGATGTCACGGGCTTCTGCGATATGTTCAGTGCCGACGAAAGCCTTACGAAAAGGTGTTAGAAGTGATTCGATGATAAAAAGCTTTGGTTTTTCTTTCTGCAATTCTTCTAATAAGAATTGTGCATACTCCAAACCTTCCATTGTTTCATTATTTGATAATCCCTTTGTAAATCCTTGTAGTTGTTCAATAACCATTTCTTTTGTAACGGTTTTATAGTTCACGACATTTTGAATGGTATTAATCATTTCAACACTTACGATAATCTCTTTCGACTCAAGCATAGTGGGTATAATTACGCTAATATTGCGCAATGCTACACGTACAATAGCTTCTCGATTGATATATTTATAATCGGCAATAAAGACAGCGCGTAGAGTGAGGTTAATCATTCCAAGTGTTTGAACTGCACATTCATAGCTAATAGGGCTAATCTCTTCTCCAAAGACTTGTACTAGACGATTGGCGAGCCATTCTAGTTCTTGTAAATGGTAATTAATAATAATTTTTTTTAGTTCTTTATCTCTTGATTGGAAGATGGATTCGAATATCTGTACTAAATTATGTTCACGATTGACATACATGAGAACAGCGACTTGCTGCGTCAATACCTCTAAATCTGTAGGGTCTTTGCCATAAATGAGCTCATGGCGACGATTACTAGCTTCTTCACGACCTTCATCTAAAATGGCGATTAAGCATTCATTTTTCGAAGTAAAATGATTATAAAATGTACCTTTAGAGATTTTAGCTGCATTGATGATGTCATTAATCGATGTATCTAGAAAGCCTTTTTCAATAAAAAGTTCACGTGCTGCTGTTATAATTTGTCTTTTTCTTTTGTTCATAACCTCACCTTTTTTATAATATTATACTCTTATTCTACACTTGAAACGCTTATATATCAACGTTTATAAAAAATATAAACTTATTTGTTGAAAAAAGTAGACTACGAGTATAAAATAAGTTTTATCGTAAAACACAAGAAAGAATTGAGGGATATAAATGAATAGTGAGCAAACAATGAAAAAGCCCCCTTATGGCATGATAGCTATTCTATTTGTGGGTGCTTTTGTTGCTTTTCTAAATAACACATTGTTGAATGTAGCATTACCAACAATCATGAAAGATTTTGGGATCACCTATTCAAAAGTACAATGGTTAGCAACAGGGTATATGCTTGTGAGCGGTATTTTAGTGCCTGCTTCAGCATTTTTTGTGACACGCTTTAAAAATAGGCATTTATTTATTACAGCGATGTCTATCTTTACAATTGGTACAATTATGGCAGGTTTCGCTCCTAATTTTGGCGTGCTGTTAGCAGGTCGTATGGTGCAAGCAGCAGGAGCTTCTAGTATGTCACCACTTTTAATGAACGTTATGCTAACAAGTTTCCCGAAAGAAAAGCGTGGAGCAGCAATGGGGATCTTTGGTTTAGTTATGATTATGGCGCCAGCAATTGGTCCTACATTATCAGGGTATATTGTGGAACATCATGATTGGCGTATGCTTTTCCAAATGATTATTCCATTTGCTTTAATTAGTTTATTATTTGGCGTTTGGAAACTAAGAAACGTGATGGAGACACGTGAAGTTCACTTAGATTTCCTTTCAGTACTTTTATCAACAGTTGCATTTGGTGGTATTTTATACGGCTTTAGTACAGCAGGGGATAAAGGTTGGTCAAGTCCGTGGGTATATGGCACGATTACAATCGGTTTCATTGCTTTAATTATTTTCGTTGTTAAACAGCTGAAAATGGATGAGCCATTATTGGAATTACGTATATATAAATACCCAATGTTTGCTTTAGGGTCAGTTATCTCAGTTATTGTCTCTATGGCAATGTTCTCAGGGATGATTTTAACACCAGCATATGTACAGTCTATTCGTGGTATCGAACCATTTGAAGCAGGCTTGATGATGCTTCCAGGGGCACTTGTCATGGGGATTATGTCACCAATCACTGGTAAGCTTTTCGATAAATTTGGTCCACGTGTGTTGGCCATTATTGGATTAACGATTACAACAATCGCAACATTCGGTTTAACAAAGCTAGAAATTGATTCAAGCTACACATTTATCGTATCGATGTACACAATCCGTATGTTCGGTATGTCTATGGTCATGATGCCTATTATGACAAACGGTTTAAACCAACTACCACAAATGATGAATCCACATGGTACAGCTATTAACAACACATTACAGCAGGTATCAGGAGCAATTGGTAGTGCAATTTTAGTTACATTCATGAATAATCGTACAAAAGCCAAAGCTGAGGAATTAATTGTCGAGGCAAAAGCAAATGCGGCACAAGCAGGTGCAGCACCTACAGCAGAGCAAATGCAACAAATGCAAGATCAAATTATGCAAACGGCCTTATTAGATGGTATTACACACTCATTCTTAATTGCCGCTGGTATAACAGTAATTGCAGTCGTGCTTGCATTCTTCTTAAAACGCGTAAAAATTGAAAGCGCAGCAGCGTCAATGGATTTAAAAAAACCAACTAAATAAACAAGTATCCCTAGCCAGTAAGTAAACATTTACTAGCTAGGGATTTTTTTTTTGAGCCCGAATGAAAAAAAATTTTAGGATTGGTGTTATTTTTCATCATTTTATTTTATATGATAATACTAATTTACAGAAAATTTAGATATTTCATAGTGGGGTGCTTCCTTGGTAGATGCATATATAACTGGCTTAGTGAAAGAACAGAAAATTCCAGGTGCTGTATTAATTGTTCAGCAGCAAGAAAGAAGGCTATTTTCAGGCAATTATGGAGCCTATACAGCTGTGGATGGCAGCGAGCAGGCTATTTTAAGTAATACGTTGTTTGATTTAGCCTCCTTAACAAAAGTTGTCGCAACACTCCCGGCTGTTTTACTCCTGATGAGTCGAAATCAAGTTTATATAACAGATCCAGTTCAAACCTATTTGCCTGATTTTAAATATCCCCTTATTACAATCCAGCATTTATTGCAGCATTGCTCAGGATTGCCAGCAGATTTAACACCTGTAGTTAAGAGACATCATAAGCGTGACATCCTTCAGGAGGTACTGGCAAGTGATGTAGTTTGGCAGCCAAATGAACAAGTGCAATATAGTGATTTAGGTATGATTATTCTAGGAAAGGTGATTGAGAAAGTTACTGGCATTTCATTAAAAAGTTTTGTAGAGCAAGCAGTTTTTAAGCCATGGGGCATGCATCATACATCTTTTCAACTGCCTGTGCATACAAGAAGGCTTGCAGCATCTACAGAAATGGTGGCAGGTCAATTTGTGCAGGGAATAGTCCATGATGAGAAAGCTTTATTACTAGATGGTATTGCTGGTAGCGCAGGCTTATTTTCATGTGTAGAGGATTTAGCAAAGTATGCAGAAATTTGGTTGGGGATCAAGCAACAAAGTGTGATTCCATATGAATGGTTAGAGCTTGCCTATACGGAAACTTTTAAAACGAGGGGTCTTGGGTTTGAGGTATGGGGAGGAGATGAAGCATCATTTTGTTTTGGTAGGAGGTGGAGCAAGGGTTCATTTGGTCATACAGGATTTACAGGCACGAGTATTTGGATGGACCCTGTAAAAAAGGCATTTGTCATTTTACTAACGAATGCTGTGCATTATGGGAGAAATACAAACATGGGAAGGATTAGAGAGAAGCTTCATACGATGATTTATGAAAAATTACTGATATGAAGGGTGGATCTGCTGGTATGAGACAAAAGAGTAAATGGTTATTGCTGCTTCTTTTATTACTCGTTGTGGGTTTAGTAGGCTGTAACACGAATGAGAAAATAACGACCTCAACAACACCTGATAATAAAGAGAAACCGAAAACTGAAGAGGTTTCGCTAACAATAGGGAGTTGGCGCACAGAAGATGTTGCCAAGTATGAAAAAGTGATTGCTTTATTCAATGAACAACATCCTGAAATACATGTTTCATTTAACCCAACTAAAAATACTGAATATAATACAGTCCTCAATACGGCATTACAGGCTGGAGAGGGTCCAGATATTTTTCACTTACGTCCTTATGCAGCTGGATTGAAGCTTGCGGAGGCAGGTTATGTTGAGAAAATAAACGGCTTAAATGGATTGAATGTATTTCCTGAAGAAGCATTAAAGGCATCTCGCGATGACGAAGGGAATCAGTACGGTGTACCAATTAACTTAAGCTCTACACAATTTTTCTATAATAAGAAGATCTTTAAAGATAATAATCTTGACATTCCTACTACATGGGATGAATTCATGGCATTAAATGACCAATTATTAGAAAAGGGTATTACACCAATTGCAATGGGTACAAAAGAAGGCTGGCTATTATCGTTGCTACACGGTATTGTCGGTCCTGCTGTTTATGAGGGTAATGACTTTTATCAAGCAGTGCTCGCAGGAGAAAAGGATTTTACAGATCCGCAGTTTATTGAATCCATTCAAGTAATGAATGACTTGAAAAAGTATTTTCCTGTCAATTCTGAAGGCTTAGGAATGGATGATATCCGGACTTTGTTTGCGCTAGAAGACGCGGCTATGTTCCCGTTAGGTAGCTGGGAAATTCCTGTTGTATTAGAAATGAATCCAGATTTAGATTTAGGTTATTTTCCTATTCCATCTAAAGAGAGTAATACAACAGTGACGACTTGGGTAGATGGCTCATTTGCAATCAATGCTAATTCGAAAAATAAAGAAGCGGCTAAAGTATTTTTAGAATTTTTAACAACTAAGGAATTTGGGGAGTTGTTTGTAAAAGAGTTTTCTATGATCAGTGCTATTCCTGGTATTACCTCTGACGATGCATTGTTAAATGCTATTAGTCAATCGACTGCAAATGAAGCAACGCCATATATGTGGGTAACTAATTTTACTGGTGGGGACCCAACAACAAAGAGCTTGCTTGAAAGTGAGCTACAAGGTATGTATTTAGATCAAGTAACGCCTGAAGAGGTTGCCACAAAAGTACAGGAAAACGCTAAAACTTGGTTTACGCCATTTCAAAAATAATGAAAGCATCAAGTCAGCAGACCCCTAAAGTGTTATAAGGAGTTTAGGGGTCTTGTTGTTTCATGATTAGTAAAAGGAGGCTACTCATGATAAGGGAATATACAGCTTCATCAGTAAGAAGAAGGAAATCTAGAGTAAGATGGACTATCCATCTTTTTCCTATCCCTGCACTGATAATCTATGGGTTGTTTGTACTTTATCCGATAATAGCGGCATTATCCTATAGTTTTTTTGAATGGAAAGGGATGGCTCGTGGTGATTTTATTGGTTTCCAAAATTTTGTGACGCTTTTTACGACAGAACCCTATGGCTCTATGTTTTGGAATGCCTTTAAACATAATGTCCTCTATTTTGTAGTGCAAATGATTGTTATGAATGGATTAGCTTTCTTTCTTGCCTTTATTATTTATCAAAAAATTAAAGGAGCAGAGTTTTTTAAGGCTGCTTTCTTTCTACCGCGTTTATTATCAGTTATTGTTGTAGGTTTCTTATGGAAGCTCATTCTCAATCCTAATTTTGGTACTTTAAATGTCATTTTGGAGAAATTAGGTCTTGAGACCTTACAAAAGGCTTGGCTTGGTGACCCCAAAACGGCATTAATCGCCATTATTTTAGTCAATTGTTGGTTTGGATTAGGTTTTGGTGTCTTAATTTTTCTTGCTGGCTTTCAAGGGATCCCAAGTGAGTTAGTCGAAGCTGCAAAGTTAGATGGCGCTAAGGGCTTTACTTTATTGCGTACAATTTACTTACCTTTAATGGTGCCATCAATAATGATCATGGGCATTTTAACATTTATCCAGTCGTTTGAAGCATTTGAATTAGTATATGCAATGCAGGGCTCCATGGGAGAGCCTTACTATTCTACAGATACGTTAGCAGTGTTTTTCTATCGCTTAGCATTTGGTAGCTCTACCGCTTCTGGCACAACAGCTATTGGGTTGGGTTCGGCGTTGGCTACAGTACTATTCTTATTTATATTAGTTTGTACCACGCTATTTTTACGCTTTGCCAATAAAAGGGATGTTCAAATGTAAGGGGTGAGTCTAGTGAAGCAAGGCGCTATTTGGGTTCGACCATTTTATTATCTTGTGGTGTTTACGGTGGCGACCATTAGTTTATATCCAATTTTGTTAATGATTTTATCTTCATTTAAAAAGAGCGTGGACATCTATAAAAATCCATTGGGTTTACCGACTAGCTTTAGCTTAGATACTTACCGTACATTATTAGCAAAAATTCCATTTACCACGTACTTTCTAAACAGTCTATTTGTCAGTATTGTATCTGTTGTACTAATAGTGGTTGTTTGTTCATTGGCTGCATTTTATATTGCTCGCTTTAAATTCTCTTGGAATCAGGCATTGTTCTTTATTTTTTTATTAGGCATGATGATTCCTATAAAGTTGGGGATTGTACCGCTCTTTATTTTAATGCGTGATTTAGGGCTGATAAATTCCTTATGGTCTTTAATTTTGATGAACATGGCGACAGGTATTCCACTATCCATGCTGATCTTAACTGGCTTTTTTAAAACGATGCCTTATGAATTGGAGGAAGCAGCCCGTATAGATGGGGCGGGGAACTTAAGGGTTCTTTGGCATGTAATGTTACCGTTAATGAGACCTGCACTTGGAACAGTGGTGATTATAAATTTTATTGCTTCATGGAATGATTTCTTCTTTCCTCTTATTTTTATTACAGAAAAAATGAAACGGACGATACCTGTTGGAATGATGTCACTTTTTGGGGAGCATTCGGCAGATTGGGGCTCTCTTTTTGCAGGTTTAACATTAGCTTCATTACCAATGATCCTATTATTCTTTATTGCCTCAAAGCAATTTATGGAGGGACTGACGGCTGGTGCCATTAAATAGGCAATATATTATTGGGATCGATGGTGGTGGGACGAGAACCCGTGCAGTGATTGGGACAAGAAATGGGGAAGTGCTAGCTTTTGTTGAAGGAGCTGGAACGAATATAAAATCAACCTCACCAGACGAGGTAAGGCTACATATTATCAAGCTTCTTGCCACGTTACTACAAAAGATAGATGCGACAAATAATGATATTGCTACGGTGTTCTTATGTGTGGCAGGGGGCGATCGCCAATTAGATAAAGAACGATGGGAGCAATGGATTAGCTTCCTTTTCCCTGCTAGCTCCTGTAAGATAACCATCACCAATGATGCGGTAGCGGCCCTTACTAGCGGCACATTTACACAGCAAGGGCTTGTTGTGATAGCAGGAACGGGTTCCATCGTATATGCGGTTGGAAAAAATCATCAAGTTAGTCGTGTTGGAGGATGGGGTTATTTATTAGGGGATGAGGGCAGTGGGTACTATATTGGGCAAGAGGCATTGCGATTTATTACGCGACATTATGATGCTATTGGCGTGAATGAGGATCTGTTTACAGCGACTATTTTGGAGCAGCTAGCGTTAAAAGATCCTAGTGAAATTATTACGCATGTTTATGAGCATCCACAGCCACGTGTACTCATAGCCTCTATAGCTCGTGTAGTGTTGTGTTTAGCAGAGCAAAATAATGATAGGGCACAAAAAATTATTGAACACGCTATACATCATTTAACTCAATTCATCCAAATAATATTGAAAAAAGAGCCGCAGCTAAAAGGTGACTCTATTGTCCTATGTGGAGGGTTATTCGAAAATTTATATTTTGTTCAATGCTTTCGAGAAAAATTACAGCTTGCTAAAATACTTAATCGACTAATACAGCCAGAGGTGCCACCTGTTATAGGAGCTTTCGTTAATGGACTTCTCAGTGAAGGAATTCCAATCACAGAGACTTTACAACGAAAGGTAAAAGGAACTTGGATGAGTATCCATGAAAAATAGTATGGAGGGATTTGATTTCAATGGAACGAATGACAAAACTGACGACTGAAGGCTATCATCCAGATACGACAAACCTAGACTTAATGTCCACTATTGAAATTGTAAAGCTGATGAATGAAGAGGATAAAAAAGTACCATTAGCCATAGCAAAGGTTTTACCTGAAATCGAGCAAGCTATCACAGCTGTTGTGCATGCACTAAAGAATGGCGGTAGATTATTTTATGTTGGTGCAGGGACAAGTGGGCGAATTGGTTTGCTAGATGCCGTAGAATGTCCACCTACATTTAGTACGTCACCAAAGCTTGTGCAGGCAATATTGGCTGGAGGAGTAGATGCAGTAATGATTGCCATAGAAGGTGCAGAAGATGATCTTTCATTAGGAGAGGTTGAACTAAAGAAACAGCAGCTAACAAACCAAGATGTAGTAATAGGGATTGCAGCAAGCGGTCGAACGCCTTTTGTCAAAGGGGCATTAAACTATGCTCAACAACTAGGGGCAAAAACAATCAGCTTAGTCAGCAACGCTCATTCTATTATTAGTAAGCATGCAGATATTGCTATAGAGGTGATTACAGGACCAGAAATTTTAACAGGTTCTACAAGGCTAAAGGCTGCAACAGCTCATAAACAAATATTAAATATGATTACAACGACAACCATGATTAAGCTTGGAAAGGTCTATAAAAATTTAATGGTGGACGTTCATGCTAGTAATTTTAAATTGCGTGAGAGAGCCAAACAAATCGTCTGTGAGGTAACGGGTGTTTCTTATAGTCAGGCTGAAAGTGTTCTAGAGCAAAACAATTATCAAGTAAAGCTCGCGATTGTGGTGCTACTAACGAATGCAACGATTGAAGAGGCAACGGAATTACTTGCTCAATCAGAAGGGCATGTGCGTAGAGCGGTGGCACTAAAGAAATATTGAGGAAGGAGGTGCGTGGATAACTTCCTTTTATCTAGAGATGGAGCTGGAAAAATGGAAAAAATAAATGCGGGTTTAATTATGCTTGCTGAAATGTGCGAAAAGCTTCCACTCTCCGAAAAAAAGGTGGCCAGCTATATATTAGCACATCCAACACAGGCTATAAAAATGACTGCGGTTGAACTAGGAGAGGCAAGTCAAACAAGTAGTGCAGCAGTTATTCGGCTGTGTAAATCGTTAAATATTAGTGGTGTTCAAGAGCTGAAATTGCGCATTGCTGGTGATTTACAACATGCTAAAATTGAAGATCGGGATATTGAGGCGAATGAAGCGTTGCCATCGATTGTAGAGAAGGTAACGATGCAAAGTAGTGAAATTTTGACACAAACAGCTAATTTAATAGATATTGCTGAATTAGAACGTGCCATAACGGCCTTATCACAAGCCGATAAAATTATATTTTTTGGAGTGGGTGCATCAGGTATAGCAGCAATGGATGCAGATCAAAAATTTTTACGAATCAATAAAAATAGTAGGGCATTTGTGGATTTGCATTTAGGAGCTACAGCCGTTGTCAATACACAGAAGGGGGATGTGGTAGTAGGTATCTCCTTCTCAGGAGAAACGCACGAAGTGGCTAAAATCCTTGAAATAGCTAGCCAAACACCAGCCACTACAATCAGTTTAACGCGCTATGGTAGTTCACTAGTGTCTAGCCTAGCAGACATTTGTTTATATGTATCTCCCAATGTTGAAGCAACCTTTAGAAGTGGTGCCACTTCCTCACGTCTAGCGCAGTTACTTGTCATTGACATTTTATTTATGGGAGTAGTAACGAGTGCCTATGAGCAGACAGTGGATTATTTAGATGAAACACGTTCTGTTATACAAAGATTGCATAAAAAAGTGGCTAAACGAAAAAATAAAATAAAGTAACGAAGACGATGCTATTAGCTATAGCACCGTCTTCGTTTTTTATCTTAATTCAGCAAAGTTATTTGACGAGTCAGATATAAAAACTCCCTTCTTTCAAGTGGGAGCAATGCATGTTTTTATCAAAGACGCTCCTCTGTTTGAGGATTGAAGAAATGGATCTTTTCTTCCTTCATAACTAGGAAAACCTTGTCAGTTGGATGCAAATTGCTATCAGCCTGTACTCGAGCAATAAAGTTTTGATTTGCTAAAGAACAATAGAGATAAGTTTCTGCTCCTAGTAATTCTGCAACATCAATTGTTGCAGTGAACGTGTAAGGAGAAATAATATCAGTAATTTGTAAATCCTCAGGACGTATACCCATAACAATTTCTTTCCCTAAATAATCTTTTTCCTTTAATAATGATAGGTATAAGGAGGGAATAGGGAAGCTTTGCTCACCTAAAAGGATCTCGGTATCTGTTAGGCGACAGTGGAAGAGGTTCATGGATGGTGAACCAATAAAGCCTGCCACAAACATGTTTAGGGGTGTATTATATACATCTTTAGGTGTCCCGATTTGTTGTATGAGGCCATCCTTCATCACTACTAGACGGGTAGCCATCGTCATAGCCTCTGTTTGGTCATGTGTGACATAGATCGTTGTCGTTTGAATTCGTTGATGGAGCTTCTGTATTTCTGCTCGCATTTGTACACGTAATTTGGCATCCAAATTCGAAAGAGGCTCATCCATTAAAAATACCTTAGCATCTCTGACAAGTGCTCTTCCCAGTGCAACACGTTGACGTTGTCCACCAGATAGAGCTTTCGGCTTCCTTTTTAAATAATCCTCTAATCCTAAAATCTTAGCAGCTTCTTTAACACGACGATCTATTTCCTTTTTATCGACCTTTCGTAGCTTTAAGCTAAATGCCATATTATCATAGACTGTCATATGTGGATATAAAGCATAGCTTTGAAATACCATTGCGATGCTACGATCTTTTGATTCCACATCATTCATGAAAACATCGTCAATGTATAGTTCTCCCTTTGAGATATCCTCTAAGCCAGCAATCATACGTAAAGTTGTGGTCTTACCACAGCCAGAAGGACCTACAAACACAATGAATTCTTTATCATGGATATGCAAATTAAAATCAGTTACGGCTTGGATATTTTTATCGTAAATCTTATAGATATGCTCTAACCGTAATTCCGCCATACATACTGCACCCCTTTTCAAGTCATATTTTCATTGTAAATGACTTTAGAATAGAGTGATATGGAAAGCTTGCACAGTGTTGAAGGCATAATTTGTGCAGTTGGTCTTAAAGTGATTCTAAGAAAATAATTGCGAGATAAACTTCTAGTCGATGAGAAAATTGCCGAATATCCTTTTGCGTCATTTGTTGAAATTTTTCTAGGCGATTTTGTAAGGTATTACGGTGCATATACATTTTTTTAGAGGCTAATGTAATATTTCCATCGCATTCAATCAATTTCTTGATTGTATGGAGTAATTCTGGCTGAGAAGTGGCTCTTTTTAGGATAGAGGAGATAAAAATCTCTTTCTCTTGATAGGCTAGATGCTGCGTTACATATGGCACTAAAAGCTCTTGCTGTGTGAGTATATGCTTTGGTGTATAAGTCCAAATGGATGGTAGAAGGTGAACATACCAGTTAAATCGTTCCTTGGTCGTGGTGATGTTGTGTATAACATCAGAAACAAAAATCTTAAAATGAGCCTCTAAGTCCGCCATTATGGGGTTAACATAATGAGCCAAATCTAAAAACTCATGGCAGTCGATACATTCGATTATGACAAATAATTGTGGCTGAAGCGATAGCAGTATAATATCATTCCCGAGTAAAGCTTCGAAGACTGAACGCAATAATGTAGGTGTTGTAAAGTCTTTATCAAAGTGAAAAAATAACAAACGATGCATAGGAAGAGTAGTTGGAGCAATATCTGTTTTATCTGTTAAATAGTCAAGCCAAACTATATCATAGTTATCGGATAAGACAGTGGGTTCTGAGAATATTCGCAATAGCTCATATTCATTTTGTGTCATTGTGTGTATTGGAATTTCGTAAAGCTGATTGTCGAAATTAAATACATAATTTCCATCAGTTCTACCTGAGAAGGGGCTTAATAATGGGAAACGTTGCTGTAATTTTTGAAGATCCATGCATGCCACTCCTTATTTAAATAGAATGTAATAAGGTCAATTTACTATAATTATATGATGAAATGCTTATAGTATTAATATAAAAAAAACACGGACATGAGCATGTATGACAATCATACCTAGCTAATGTCCATGTTATCTATTTAGGCATCTTTTTTAAATAGCTTACCTGGCCAGAAAGCATATTTACCTAGTACTGTTGTGATAGCTGGTACAAGTAATGGTCGTACAATAAATGTATCGAGCAATACACCAATTGCTGTCACAACACCAAATTGAACAAGCACTTGAATCGGTAATGTTGCCAGCACCGCAAATGTACCTGCTAGGATGAGTCCAGCAGATGTAATAACACTTCCTGTTCGGACAACACCTTCTTCTATAGCCGTTAAATGGTCAGTGGTTTTACGCTTTTTCCAAATTTCTGAGATCATAAAGATATTATAATCTTCTCCGAGAGCTACTAAGAACACGAAAGCATACAATGGGATAGCTCCAGAAATTGCCTCGGCCCCCATGATATGATGTAAGATTAACCATCCAGCGCCTAATGCCCCAAAATAAGAAATAATAACAGTCGCTAATAGATAAACAGTTGCTGTAATAGAACGTAAATAGACAAATAATAATAATGCGATTAAGGCAATCATGGTTGGCATGATTACTGTTTCATCTCGCTTAGTTATTTGTTGTGTATCATATTGACTAGCTGTTTCTCCACCAAGCCAAACATGTTTCTCAGCGTTGTTGAGACCTTGTTCCTCTAGTATTTTAATAACCTCTTTTTGTAGTTCAGGAATATGAGCTAATGACTCCTGTGCATAAGGGTTGGCATTGAAATTGAGTTCATACAAGTGTATATTTTTATTTTTTTCGCCAATTTGTACATCTGCCACACTATCAATATAAGAGATAGCTTCAAGTTGTTGCTGGATATTAATATCAGTACCTTCTGTATCTATTACTAATTGAACAGGTGCTAACTCTCCAGGCGAAAAATTCTCTTCTATTAATGTAAATCCTTCTCTAGAAGGCATATCTTTTGGGAAGGATGAAAGCAAATCAAATGTATATTGAATTCGCGGAACAAATGCCGCCAATCCTCCAAGTAAGATGACAGTTACAGCGATAACGACCCAAGGTTTATGGGTAACAAAATGACCAATTTTATGACTGACTTTATGTGAAGGCTTATGCTGTTTCTTGCCCTTTTTATTGGCCATTTCCTCAGTCCGAGGAGTGAAGGGGAAGAACGCTACTCGCCCAATAAGGACAAGAATTGCAGGTAGGACAACAAGTGCTGCGACCCCCATGACAAGAACCCCAAAGCTAAATGGTACAGCAAAGCGTTGAAATGCGCCATAATGGGCAAGACTAAGGGTCGCTAAACCAATAACCACTGTTAGGGCACTCATTAAAATAGCACCACCCGATTCTTTGACAGCTAGCTTCATTGCGACCGTTTTATCCTCAACCTCAAAGAGTGTTTCTCTATATTTTGAAATTAAAAATAAACAATAGTCAGTACCTGCACCAAAAAGTAAAACAGTCATAATGGAAACTGCCTGTGAATCTTTATCTATCCATCCCTGTTCAGCAAAAAAACCAAGTGTCGGGCTAATCACACCATAGGCAAGCCCTACAACAATTAAAGGAATAATAGCTAGCAATGGAGAACGATAAATAATAATAAGTAATACCAAAACGAGTAATACAGTTGCGATCAATAGCTTCACATCTGCTTGTGAAAATAAACTGACAGCATCAGTGGCAATCCCCACTGGCCCAGAATAGCGCACATGGAGTGCATCGCTTGATAATTTATCATCTAATTGGACTTGATATCCTTCCATTATTTTTGTCAGCTTATCTAAACTATCCTGTAGCATATCTGTTGCGACACCTTTTTCAAAAAATACAGGTGTAACAATTGTTGTACCATTTTCGGAAGCGGAAGCCATTAAAGCCTGAGGTGGCATTTGATCAAATGGTGGAACCATTGTTTGATGGGCTAAGGGCTTTGCTTGCAGCTCTTTGTATACACCTTGTATAGCCGAAAAATCATCAGGTGTTAAGCCATTTTCGCGATGCCACACCAACAATAGAGGTGTTCCAGCATCATTAGGAAATTGCTCTGCAATAATGGACGCAGCTTGCTCAGACATTTCCGTGTCAGGTAAGTTTTTGCCTGACTCACTTTCTATGCTATTGATTTGTGGCCAAGCAAATGAGAATACAACTACTAATAACACCCAAAAAGCTAGTGCTAATAATCTTCCCTTTTTACTTGCAACCATTGAGCCCCATTGCTCAAGTGGATGTTTTTTCATCAAAAGACCCCCATTTCATGTAAGTGACTTAATTATATATACTAGAAGGTTAATTAATCAATCCATAAATATTAATATGTTATAATATGCGTAAAAAGAATGCTTAATTAAGGAGGCGAACTTGTTGAAACAATCACCGCGTGTTCTCGGAAGACCTCGCCATGATGAAAATGCGAAACCTACAAAAGATATTGTCCTTGAAACGGCCACAAGACTTTTTATTAAAGAGGGCTACAAAAATATTTCAATGGATGATGTAGCAAAGGCTTGTAACGTAACAAAGGCGACTGTCTATTACTACTACCCAACTAAAGGGGATTTATATACATCTGCTTTAATTGCTATGATGGATCGTATCAAGCTATCTATTCTACAAATTTTAGAGCAGCCTAAACCATTTAAAGAACGACTCGAACAGCTCGTTGAAGTTCATTTATCAGCCACGATCGATATTGATATGAAAAATTTTATGAAAGAGGCTACCATCAATCTTTCGGAAACGCAGCTGAGACAAGTTCAAGCATCCGAAAATGGTATGTATCAAACAATAGAGCAGTCTATGCAAGAAGAGATGGAAAAGGGCACAATTCGAAAAGGAAATGCAAAGTTTTTCGCTCATAACTTTATGGCATTAATGACTGTAGGGTATTTTAAAGATGGCGATGGTAAAACTTTGCTAGGCTCAGTAAATGTGACGGCAAAGGAAGTAACAAATTTCTTCTGGCTTTCTGTTGAAAAACGTTAACACAAAATAGGTTTTTAAAAGGAGTTATCTCATTGTATTTGGGATACTTCTTTTTAGTGATGTAAGTCACAGACAATTAGAGCGATTCTTCATTATAGTAGGGGTGTGGCCTAGAAAGTAGTGGAACATCGTAACTCAAAAAGAAACTATTTTAGCCTAAAACTAGGGACAACCGTAATGGGGGAATGACAATGACAATTATTTCAATCCAAGCAATGCTAGAAGAAAAGACTAAACATATTGGTAAATTAGGGAGTATCGCTGGTGCAGATATTTTGAACATTCAATTGCGTGCTGGTGAAAAAATTCCTGAGCATCATGCGGACAATGAAGTGCTAATTATTGTTCAATTTGGTGAAGCTCGCTTTATCGTTGAAGGTGTGGAGGAAATTTTGACACCAGATACAATTTTAGCTTTAAAACCATCTGAAAAGCACAGCTTAGAAGCAATTACAGACGTTCGTGTTATTGTAATTAAATTAAAATAAAGAAGAGCTCCTACTTTATATGGAGCTTTTTATATGCTCATTTTTGAAGAACTATAATTTTATGTGGTGACAGACGTGCAACGATAGAGATGCCTTGTAGAAGCTGTTTATGCTTCATAAACGTTTGATACAACAGTTGCACAAGCCCAGCTTTCTGCTCGTATAGAGGAGACGAAAAATCATTAGAGTAAAGCTGTTTCTAAAGAAGTGAGTGAAAGACTTGCTTCCTTTATTCTAAAATCTGCTTCGTTAGCCAAGAATGATACATTTCTATTGACACTAACAAAAAAGATTTAACTTCCTTAATGAATACTACTAGAGAAACCTTAAGCCGTCGATTATCTGCTTTCCAAAAAGAAGGGTATATAGAGATGACAGGAAAAAGAATTGTCAATAAAAATTATGATGCGTTGGAAAATTTATTATAGCAAGACAGTTAATAGTTGATGAAATCAATGAATTTTGAAAAGATTGTCGAAATTGTGATATAGCTCATTGAAATAATGTACAAACAGTCTTATAATGAAGGTTGTAATGTCACCAAGACAAGATAAGGATGGTATTATGATGCGCTTTTTGCGATTTAAAGTAAACATTGTAATAACAAGTCATACGAATCGCTATCCAGCCCTTGTGACTGGTGATTGTGTAAGATATACGCTGTAACGACTGTTAAGTTTTACCTTAATGGTCTTTTTTACATGTAAGCAATAAAAAATAGTACTAGTGATGGCAAAGGAGAGTTCAAAATGTCAGAAACGAATAACCAAACACAGGCTGAACAAGTAACTGTGAGTAAAGAGCAATTAGATGTACTAGATCAATTATTAAAGCCTGAAGTTCAAGAATCACTTACAACTTTAGTTGAGCAATTACCGAAGTTAACTGAAATGATGACATTATTAACGAAATCATATGAGTTTGCTCAAGCTGTTGCAACAGACGAAGTGCTTAAAAACGATACTGTTGGAGCAGTAACAGAAATCGCTGGTCCTGTAGTTGGCTCTGCGAAAAACCTTGCAGCAACTGCAATTGAAGCGAAAGACCGTGCATCTGAAAGCCATGAAGTAATTGGTTTATTCGGTCTTGTGAAAATGTTAAAAGACCCTCAAGTTCAAAATGTTTTCCGTTTTGTTAATGCTTTCTTACAAGTAAGCTCAGAACGCAAAGCCAAATAAGACTCAAGGTAAATTCAATTCGTAAGGACGGAGGATTAATTAATCATGTCAAAAGAAATCGTCATCTTAGGTGCAGGTTACGCTGGCGTTTTAACTGCATTAACAGCACGTAAGTATCTATCAGCTGATGAAGCTAAAATCACTGTAGTAAACCAATTCCCAACACACCAAATTATCACTGAGCTTCACCGTTTAGCTGGTGGTACAATTGCAGAAGGTGCTGTTGCATTACCACTTAAAAAAATCTTTAAAGGTTTAGATATTGACCTACACATTGCGAAAGTATCCAAATTTAATGTTGATACTAAAAAAGTTGATCTAGATAATGGTTATACATTAACTTACGACACACTTGTAGTATCTTTAGGTAGCCAAACAGGATTCTTTGGTATCCCAGGATTAGAAGAAAACTCTATGGTTCTTAAATCAGTAAATGATGCCAATAAAATCAACAAACATATTGAAGACCGCATTGAAGCATATGCACAATCTAAAGATGAAGCAGATGCAACAATCGTTATTGGTGGTGGCGGTTTAACAGGTGTTGAGCTTGTTGGTGAAATCGTGGACAACTTCCCGAAAATCGCTGCAAAGCATGGTGTTAATTTTGCTGATCTTAAAATTAAACTTGTTGAAGCTGGTCCGAAAATCTTGCCAGTTCTTCCAGATACACTTATCCATCGTGCTACTGAAAGCTTAACTAAACGTGGCGTAGAATTTATTACAGGTACACCAGTAACAGGTGTTGACGGCAACGTTATTTCTTTAAAAGATCGTGAACCAATTGTTGCAAATACACTTGTTTGGACAGGTGGGGTAGCTCCACTTCCAATCGTAGGCGAATCAGGTCTAGCTGCTGATCGTGGCAAAGCAACGATTAATGAATTCTTACAATCTACATCTCACGAAGATGTCTTTGTTATTGGTGATGCATCGGTTGCCCTACCAGCTGATGGAGGTCGTCCACTATACGCTCCAACAGCACAAGTTGCATGGCAAATGGGTGAATGTGCTGGTTATAATGTATTTGCACAATACAAAAACCAAGACATGAAAGCATTCTCAGCTGTAAACTCTGGCACACTTGCAAGCTTAGGTCGTAAAGATGCTGTTGCTACAATTGGTGCGAGCAACACAGAGCTTAAAGGCCTTCCTGCAACATTAATGAAAGAAGCTTCTAATATTCGTTACTTAACACATATTAAAGCTTTATTTGGTTTAGCCTATTAAAAAACAAAACACTCACTACTATCACGCTATGTCGTTGTTAGTAGTGAGTGTTTGTTTTTTTCTTAAAATGTATATTAATTACTTTAAATCCAGTAAAATAAATACATATTCATATTCTATTTTCTGAGGTGATGGCTGTGTTAACAATGTTTCAATCAAAAAAAGTAGATATAGAGCAATTTAAGGCTAAAATTGATGAACTGAATGCAAAGCTGGATAAGAAAGATCATGAATTTCAAATTTTTTTAAATGAGTTACATAAGGAAATCATTGAAACTATTGAACAACATAACAAGGTAAATGACCAGCATACTATTTTAGGAGAAATGGTCGCAAATATTGTAGGAGAGTTTAATAAAGTGGAGGATAGCACAATTCAATCCAATAAAATTTCTGAAAATGCCCTAGATAAAGGCGATTTATTAATCTCTTCCTCGGATCAAATGATGACATTATCGGTTGAAAGTAAGCAGGCTGTTCAGGAGGTAGAGCATTTGATTGATGCGTTAGGAGAGCAGTCTCAAAAAACATCTTTAAGCATGAGTAATTTAAGTGAGCGCTCAAAGCAAATAGCGGAAATTGTTAATGTTATTGGAGAAATATCAAATCAAACCAATTTACTAGCTTTGAATGCATCTATTGAGGCAGCAAGAGCAGGGGAGCATGGTAAAGGCTTTTCGGTTGTTGCCGAGGAAGTTCGCAAATTAGCTGAAAATACGAAAACAAGCACAGAAGATATTGCTAATTTAACAAAGAAAATAGAAGAACAAATTGGACTTGCTTACGAGGATAATAAAAATAATATGCAGCTAGTAACGGAAGGCATTGATAAAAGTGCTAAAACATCAGTAAAAATTGATCAATTGCTGCATATTATGACAAATGTTCAAACGGGAATAAATGAGCTATTAGCTTCAATTAAAGAGCAGAAGCTATCAAACGAAGACGTTATGCATAAATTTAATAGGACGACAGCCTTATTTGATGAAACAAATCGCGTTCTAACAAGCCATATTGATGAATCAGAAATGGTAACAAAAAAATTATTAGAGGCAGTTGATCAAGTAAAGCATTTCCCAACTGAAAGATAGATAATCTAACTTAAATTCTATGGAAATTTAAAAAGCAAGAACCCTGCATAGCGGCAACTTTTCAACTTCTTAGTGACTACTACAGGGTTCATTTAATTATTTCAAGTCGCCAACTTTTTCTTTTAATGCGGCTAATTGATCTGGATAGTTTTTTTCAGTGATTTCATTCCACAATTCTGCATCTTTAATTCCACATCTTTCGGGAATAAAGACTGGGTCAAGACCCAACTTCTTCTGCTCTTCATAGTCTCTTAATGTAGCTAAACCTGGCTTTGTTAATAAGATAATAGCAATTAGGTTTAACCATGCAAGTGTACCTACACCGATATCAGCAAGATTCCAAGCAGTTGATGAGGAACGAATTGTTCCAAAAAAGATTGAGATAACTAGTAGTACTTTTACGACAATAGCAATAGTAGCAAAGTTTTTATTGTTTCTAAATAAGTAAGCAACATTACTTTCCGTGTATACCCCAAAAGCAAGCATAGTAGTTATTGCAAAGAAAAATACAGCGACAGCCACAAAAGGACTTCCTAAACCAGGAATGAATGAGTTAATTGCTTCTTGTGCGAATGCCGTACCTGCTTCAACTCCTGGTAGATTCTCAACCAAAAATCCCCCATTAGGATGGGCAATATTGTAACTGCCTGTGGAGATGATCATAATGGCTGTAGCTGTACATACAAGTAGTGTATCAACATAGACCGAGAATGCTTGGACAAGTCCTTGTTTAGCAGGATGAGATACTTCTGCGGTACCAGCTGCCTGTGCTCCAGTACCTTGACCTGCTTCATTTGAATAAGCCCCTCTTTTTACACCCCACATAATTGCATTTCCAAAAACAGCACCGAATGCAGCATTTAAATTAAAGGCAGAGCTGAAAATTAAAGCAAATATTGCAGGTACATCTTTTATATTGATAAATAAAATAATGAATGCAAGAAGTATGTAAGCAGTTGCCATAAACGGTACAGCATATTCAGCAACTTTTCCAACCCTTTTAATACCGCCAAAAATAGCAAATCCAAATATTGCGGAAACAATAATACCTGTAATTATTGGTGAAATCCCGAAGGCATTTTTTGTAGAATCAGCAATATTAAAGGCTTGAACACCTGAACCAGTGAAACCAGTTGCTATAATAGTAGCGATAGCAAATAATATAGCAAATGGCTTATTTTTCAAACCCTTTTCAATATAGTATGCGGGTCCTCCACGATACTCTCCTGCGATTTCTTGTTTCCAAACCTGGGCTAACGAGGACTCAATATAGGCAGCACCAGCTCCTAAAAAGGCTATGACCCACATCCAAAAGATAGCCCCTGGTCCTCCAAAATAAATTGCTGTAGCTACACCAGCGATATTCCCAATACCGACACGTCCACCTAATGCCATTGCAAAGCTTTGAAAAGATGAAACGCCATTTGCCGAAGTTTTTCTATTAAATAATTGTTTAATCATATCTTTGAAGAGACGTAGCTGTGGAAACTTCATAATAAGCGAAAAGTAAACGCCAGCTCCTAAGCAAAGATAAACTAATGCATTACTCCAGATAATCCCTGCTATTTTACCTGTTAAAGCGGCAAAATCCATATAACAACCTCTTTCTATTTTGTACTGTGTCATCTTAGATTATTAGGTAACAATTTAAATGAGAGGATATGAAAGCTATTTTGAATGAAGTTTCTTTTACTTAAAATAAACTTTTAATCAATGTATCAATCATAATAGGCATCTCTTTAAACGCACTATCCACATGTAATCGCTCTGTTTTTTGATGGGCATCCTTACCAAATGGGCCGACATTTAAGACAGGACCTTGTAATGCCGCCATCTCTTTGAATGGAATATGATACGTATCGCCCCATACGGGTGTGTTCCGCTCAAATGCTAGCCACTCATTAGATGCATCTGAATAGTTGACATAGCTTAAATCACAAATTCCGTTAAAGTAGTGGATCTGCTCCACCTCAATATCAAATGTTTGAGCTGTTTGCTTCATTAATTCAATCGACTGTTTCACTAATGGATGGTTGGATGAATTAATGGCTGGATAGTAAGGTGGTGCATATAACAGGACTGTGGCAGGTGCTAATTCCTGACAGCGAATCATGAGCTGATCCACAATACGAATCGATTTTTCACGATCATCCCATGCAGGATGCTGCTGAACCTGCAGCTTAATCGCTTGTACTTCCTCAGCTCCTAACTTATCAATCGCATGCTCCAATAATGCCTCGTAGCGTAAGACCTTTACCTTGCCTACACCCTGAACATTTTCTCTTGTACAAATATCCTGATAGTGCGCATTGCAAGCAGCCATTGCCTGTAACGCAACTTCCTCAAAAATAGCCATTACCTCAGCCGCTGT
>NZ_JAASJR010000019.1:0-55135 GCF_019731275.1 Lysinibacillus sp. K60
ACACGGAAGTTAAGCTCTTTAGCGCCGATGGTAGTTGGGGGCTTCCCCCTGTGAGAGTAGGACGTCGCTAGGCAAATAAGTAACCACTGAGAACTCAGTGGTTTTTTTGTTTATATAGAAACCTATAAAATGTTAAAGTTTAATAGAGCGATAAAAATAAACAAAGGGGTGCAATAGAGTGGCAACAGGACAATGCAGTAAGGAAATCAATATACAAAAAGAAAAATTAGAGAATTTTATTCAAAATAGAGAACAATGGGCTGTTTTAATACCAGGTTATTTACATCACGAATTAATAAATGAAGTCGATATGATCTGGGTCTTCCAAGGAGACTTTGGCATAATTCAGAAAGCTGTTAAAGTAAAACTTAAAGTAAAAAAATCTGATGCTCATCAAATACAGTTTGATTTAGAGGGTTTATCTGATCCGATAATTGGTAATGGTTCTTTTGAAATAATACAAAATCAAAATGAATCACCACAACTGATTGGTAATTTAACAATGAAAGCTGGTGGATTTTTAGCAGGAATGATGAATCCTGTATTAGATAATTTTGTACCTCGACTGATAGAGCAATTAGTGGAAGCAATGGCCATTCAAGCATTACAAGACTAGTGATATGAAAATAAGTGGTGAACCGATTATTACAGATAACAGCAATAATCGGTTTTATTTTAATAAGCAACTCTTACTGCTGCAAAAAAGACGGTTTAGGTATAGATGACTCTATTTTTGGATGAAGCGTCAACGATAATGACATCAAGCTGTGATTAATTTTGATGAAAAGGTTGTTTACTAAATAAAGTGGATTACCTGTGAAAGGATAGCTTTTTTCTCTCCTTATAATTTCGTATAATTAAACGAGAATCTAACGAAAATGGGTGTTTGTTTTGCAAAAGAAAAAACCAATTATAGAAGGGTTAGAACGTTTTCGACAGCAACAAAATATTTCTTTTCATGTCCCAGGTCATAAGCATGGCGAACTGTCCCATCTTCCTCAAGCATTTAAGGATGTAATGCGTTATGATGTAACTGAATTATCGGGATTAGATGATCTACATTACCCTGAGGAAATGATATTAGAAGCCGAAAATTTATTGGCAGATACATATGGAGCAACGAAGAGCTTCTTTTTAGTAGGAGGGTCTACTGTTGGCAATTTAGCAATGATTTATGCTACTTGTAACAAAGGTGATACCATTATTGTTCAGCGTAATGCACATAAATCAATTTTCCATGCTATTGAACTTGTTGGGGCTAAGCCAATTTTTGTGTCGCCGCTATGGGATGAACGGACAATGTCGGCGACACATGTAACTTATAGAGATTTAAAAGAAGCCGTAGAAAATTATTCAGAGGCGAAAGCAGTAGTTTTAACATATCCTACTTATTATGGGATGACTTCGAATGAAATACAGCAACAAATTGCTTATTGTCATGAGAAGGGAATACCTGTATTGGTGGATGAAGCACATGGCGCTCATTTTAATGCATGTACGCTATTTCAGCCATCTGCATTGACACTTGGAGCAGACGTTGTTGTTCAATCAGCCCATAAGACTCTACCTGCTATGACGATGGCTTCTTTTATGCATGTTAAGTCGCAATTGATAGAGGCTGACAAAATACATCACTACTTACGCATGTTACAATCTAGTAGTCCATCTTACTTATTATTAGCATCATTAGATGATGCTCGCTATTATGTACAGACATATATGGAGAGTGATGGGGCATATATAATAGAAAAAAAGAATCAATGGGTAGATGCATTACGAGCAATTGGATCATTAGAAGTAATTGAAGTAGATGATCCACTTAAAGTATTGTTACGTGTTAATGGTTATAGTGGCTTTCAATTACAGGAGGCATTAGAGGCAAAGCATGTGTATGGGGAACTGGCAGATGCCAATCAGGTTTTATTTGTGTTACCTTTGCTGAAGCAAGGACATACCTACCCATTTGCTGAAATCAGGGTTCGTATAAAAGAGGCTATATCAACGCTATTAAACACAGCTAAAACAGATAGCATAACGGCTTCTCAAACAGCCTATCATTTTGTACCGATTACTGAGCCTCTATATACCTTTAATGAGGTTGCATCATTAAAGAAAGAATGGTTACCATATATGCGTACAATGGGGCGAATTTCAGCAAATATGATCATTCCTTATCCACCTGGGATACCATTATTAGTACCAGGAGAAAGAATAACAGTAGCTAAGTTAAGTCAATTGGAAGAGCTACTAGCAGCAGGTGCAACATTCCAGGGGAATCATCGTTTAGCAGAAAAAATGATTCAGGTTATTAAATAGTTGGAGGCAATCACAGCATGAATAGCAATTTATTTATTACATTTGAAGGACCAGAGGGAGCAGGAAAAACAACGGTCATTCAAATGATAGCAAAGCGATTAAAAGAAAAAAATATTGAAGTTCTAGCAACAAGAGAACCAGGTGGAATTGAGATTGCAGAAAAAATAAGAACGATTATTTTGAATCCTGCACATACTGCTATGGATGAACGAACAGAGGCATTGTTATATGCTGCAGCAAGAAGCCAGCATTATTTTGAAAAAGTACGTCCTGCATTAGATGCAGGGAAGTTAGTGATATGTGACCGTTTTATCGATTCCTCTTTAGCCTATCAAGGATATGCAAGAGGTATAGGTGTCAATGAGGTGCTTTCTATTAATGAATTTGCTATTGGGAAGAAATTACCTGACGTGACCATACTATTTGATCTTGCTCCAGAGGTTGGCTTAGCGCGTATTCATGCAACTGGCAATCGGGAAGTAAACCGCTTAGACGTTGAAAGCTTGCCGTTTCATCAGAAGGTACGTGAAGGATATTTACAATTAGTAGAGCAGTATCCAGAGCGAATACGTGTAGTCAACGCAGATCAAGATATTGAAAGTGTTGTGGAAGATGTATGGTTATTATTATTGGAAGCAATGCAGTAAATGCATGAAGTTGTCTACAACAATGTGATATAATGATACTATCCATTAATTTATCTTCACTAAGAGGGCATCATTTGTGGAAGTACCTATTAGGTCTGACACACCTTTGTGTAGATACATTATGTGTTTAGGGAACCTTGTAGATGTCTCTTTTAAAACTTTCTTATAGAGTTTTTATGTCAACATGCTGATGTTCCTCTAGTTCAACAGTAGTTTAAACTTCCGATGAACTAAGATAATTATTTATAAGTTAAGGCTTAAGAATAGAATTGAAATCTATCTAGTGAATTTTATAAAAGGGGTGAGTGCGAATGAAGTTAGTCGTAGCTGTAGTGCAAGATCAGGATAGCAGCCGCTTATCAAATGCTTTAACGAAAAATCAGTTTCGCGCAACTAAATTAGCGAGCACAGGAGGATTTTTACGTTCAGGAAATACGACATTTCTTATAGGAACTGAAGACTCTCTCATACCCAAACTTTTAGATATTATTCGGGATAATTGTCGGGCAAGAGAGCAAATGGTTGCACCCGTTTCTCCGTTAGGAGGAAATGCTGATTCCTATATACCTTACCCTGTGGAGGTAGAGGTGGGAGGAGCTACCGTATTTGTTTTACCGATTGAACAATTCCATCATTTTTAAAAAGTAGCCTCCGAAGCTAAATCATTAATTATTTGTTACTATTAAACATTTTATTTAAAAACGATTATGCCTAGGAGAAATAGATAAAACTGTGGGGGCGAAACTAGCTTGAAGATTAATCAAGATATACGTGTCGGGTTAAATACAAATCGCAAAGAGCCACTACAAAATAATAATCAAAATAACCGATTTGGAGATATGGTCGTCAAGCAAGGTAATAAGCTGCAAACAGAACAACTCACGCGTTTGTTAGGGGATATATCTACTGCAGGGGACCGAGTAGCTAGATCACGTAATTTACGAGAACTTGCTAGGTTTAAAATGCTTGTTAAACGATTTCTACAAGAGACAGTAGAACATGGTATGGAGTTAAAACAATCACATACTTGGAATCGTTTTGGTGAAGGAAGACGTCTGAAAATCATTGAAACCATTGATACACGTCTTGTCGAACTTGCACAGGATCTTTTAGACGAAGAAAAGGAAGCAATAGATCTTCTTGATAAAATCGGTGAAATTAAAGGCTTACTAATTAATTTATATATGTAAAACCCGTGTCTCGTTCTCATTTAGGCGCGGGCTTTTTTCAAATGTTGATGTGGCTACTCGTCATTAAAGTAAACAACTGCAATATTTCTTTACAAGAGTGCAAGAAAGTATCACTTTTTGTTGTAGAGACAGGAAGGAATTTAAATGTATGGCCAAGAATGTTGAAGAGCTACTCACACTGCAGCCAGTCGTAATGAAGCAGCTTCAAACAATATTTGACAAGAATAGATTAGCACATGCATATATTTTTGATGGCGAAAAAGGTACAGGCAAGGCAGATATTATGCACTTTTTTGTCAAATTAATGTTATGCGAGAAACCAAATGGAAATGTTCCATGTGAAACATGTCGAAATTGCAAACGTGTAGATTCGGGAAATCATCCAAATATTCATCAAATTTATCCAGATGGTCAATTCATAAAAATTGATCAGATGCGAGAGCTCATCGGAGAAATGAAAATGGTGGGTGTAGAAGAAGGACGTAAGATTTATGTGCTTCATCATGCAGACCGTCTTAATACAGCCTCTGCAAATATGATACTTAAATTTTTAGAGGAGCCAGAAGGAGAAGTAACTGCCATATTACTAACAGAGCAAATGCAGTCAATACTTCCAACTATCCGTTCTCGTTGTCAACATATCAAATTTCAAAAAATGCCACGTCATGTTTTGTTGAAGCATTTACAGGAAAATAATATTTCTCATTCAATGGCCTCAACAGTAAGCATGATGACAAACGAGGTAGAAACAGCGATATTTTTAGCAAATGATGAGCAGTTTGCACTCGCTCGAAAAACAGTGTTAAAATTAGTAGAGGCCATTCGGCAAAATGTACACGAAGCATTGCTTATTGTGCATGAAGAGTGGTTGCCTCACTTTAAAGAAAAAAGCGAGATGGAGCAAGCATTGGATTTACTACTATTTGCTTACCGTGATATAGTGTCAATAAAAGCTAATCCCGAGGCAGCTTGTACTTATCCAGACATGTTACCACTATTTAAAGAAGTTGCGCTATATTCCACTTATGAGAGATTATCAAATCAGATGGAATCTATTTTACAAGCTCGCGCCTCTTTACAGCGTAACATGAATAGGACGTTATTGATGGAGCAGTTAATGCTAAATCTGCAGGAGGGATATACATTTGTATAATGTAGTAGGAGTCCGCTTTAAAAAGGCGGGTAAAATATATTATTTTGATCCGGCATCATTTCTACTAGAAGATAGTCAATATGTTATTGTAGAGACAGCCCGCGGTGTAGAGTATGGAAAAGTAGTTGTCCCTCAAAAGGTAGTGGGTGATAATGATGTTGTATTACCACTAAAACAAGTACTTAGACCAGCAGATGATCGTGATCGTATACAAGTAGAGGAAAATGCAGCGGAATCAAAGCGTGCATTTGAGCTCGCTAGTACGAAAATTATAGAGCATAATTTAGAAATGAAACTTGTAGATGTTGAATATACATTTGATCGTAATAAAATTATTTTTTACTTTACAGCTGAAGGACGAGTTGATTTTAGGGATCTAGTAAAAGATTTAGCCTCGGTTTTTAGAACACGTATTGAACTTCGTCAAATCGGTGTGCGTGATGAAGCCAAGCTTTTAGGTGGTATCGGTCCATGTGGTAGAATGCTTTGCTGCTCCACATTTTTGGGTGATTTTGAGCCTGTTTCTATTAAAATGGCTAAAGATCAAAACTTATCATTAAATCCTTCAAAAATATCTGGCCTTTGTGGACGTTTAATGTGTTGCTTAAAGTATGAAAATGATGAATATGAAGAAGCAAAAGAGGGCATGCCAGATGTTGGTGAGATAACAATGACACCAGATGGCCGTGGGAAAGTAGTAGGGCTAAATGTGCTGGAAAGACTTATTCAAGTATATTTACATGAGCAGGAACGCACAGTTGAGTATACACTAGAAGAACTGCTAGCATGCGAAAAAAATCTTATTTAAGATAGAGAATTTAACGAGGTGGCTTGGGTGAAGGACCGTAATTTCTTAGATACCGTTATGGAGTTCGAACAACAGCTCGAAGCAATGCAGGAGCAATTTGGTGCATTGAAACAATTTGTAGCGTTAATGATGGAAGAGCATAAGGCGCTTGAAACAGAAAATCATCACCTACGTACACGTCTAGAAGAACTACTTTCTAATACAAACTCCGTACAAGCTGCTGAAGTAAAGAAAGAGAGTCCGCTAGATATTGGTGAGGGATATGATAACTTAGCTCGCCTCTACCAAGAGGGCTTCCATGTTTGCCATGTTCATTTTGGAAGTTCACGTAAGGGTGAGGATTGTCTGTTTTGTCTATCATTTTTAAATAAACAAAATGTGTAATAAAAGGCTGATTCCCGCTACGGTGGTGTCAGTCTTTTGTTTTGTAGAGTAGGAGGAGTAAGCATGGAAAAATGGCTAAAAGGTGACGAGCGGTTAGATTATTTGTTGGCTGAGAATTTACGTATTATTCAAAGTCCCTCTGTCTTTTCGTTCTCATTAGATGCAGTACTGCTTTCGAAGTTTGTCAGTATTCCTTATCATAAAGGAAAAATGGTTGATTTATGTTCAGGAAATGGTGTGATACCACTTTTTTTAAGTGCACGTACGAAGGGACAGATAACGGGAGTAGAAATTCAGCCACGTTTATTTGAGATGGCAGAGAGAAGTATCCGTTACAATCAGCTAGAACAGCAAATTCAAATGATTCTTGGAGATGTTAAAGAAATACCGAAACAACTTGGCATTGAAAAGTATGATGTGGTTACCTGTAATCCACCCTATTTTTTAGCACATGAAGCAAGTGATAAAAACCTTAGTGAGCATCATGCCATTGCACGCCATGAATTGTATTTAACATTGGAAGAAGCAATTCAATCAGCAAGTAAATTATTAAAGCAAGGGGGCAAGGCCGCATTTGTCCACCGACCAGGGCGATTATTAGATATTGTGACAGCTATGCGAGCAAATCGCTTAGAGCCTAAACGGATGCAGCTCATTTATCCGAAGGAAGGGAAAGAGGCGAATACATTATTAATAGAAGGAATAAAAGATGGAAAGCCTGATTTAAAAATTCTGCCGCCGTTGTATGTTTATGATGCTAATAATGAATACACGGCAGAAGTGAGAGAAATTCTTTATGGAAAAGAGCAATAATCACTACTTTTATGTGTTAGAGTGTGCTGATCAAACTCTTTATGCAGGGTATACAAATAATATAGAAAAACGTGTTGCTGTACATAACGCTGGTAAAGGAGCAAAATATACAAGAGCTAGAGGTCCAGTGAAATGTATTTATAAAGAAATATTTGAGACAAAGCAAGAAGCAATGCGTGCTGAATACGCCTTTAAGCAATTAACAAGAACACAGAAAATTAATTATATAAGGAGGGGCGAATCGTGAAATCACAAAAAAGTACAATACACGAACAGACAGGTTGTTTATATCTGGTAGGAACACCTATTGGTAATTTAGAAGATATGAGTGTGCGTGCACTTCGCATTTTAAAAGAAGCCGATATTATCGCGGCAGAAGATACTAGAAACACCAAAAAGCTGTGTAACTACTTTGAGATTGAAACACCGCTAATCAGCTACCACGAACATAATTTAGCCGTAGGTGGAGAAAAATTGTTAACATTACTACAGGAAGGAAAAACAATTGCATTAGTAAGTGATGCAGGTTTACCTTGTATTTCTGATCCAGGTGCAGATATAGTTGAAAAAGCAATTGCTCAAAACTTTTCTGTTGTACCAGTGCCAGGGCCTAATGCAGCGATTTCAGCATTAATTGCATCTGGGTTATCGCCACAGCCATTTTTCTTTTATGGATTTTTGAATCGCGGAAAAAAGGAACGTCGCCAGCAATTAGAACAATTAAAAAAACGCCAAGAAACGATTTTACTATATGAGGCACCACATCGCTTAAAGGATACATTAAAAGATATGGAAGCTATACTGGGGGAACGTCGTATTGTTTTAGCTCGAGAGCTGACAAAGAAGTTTGAAGAGTTTTTAAGAGGTACTTTGTCTGAAGCTATAGAATGGTCACAAACAGAGGAAATACGAGGAGAGTTTTGTATTGTTCTTGAAGGTAATAGCTGTGTAGAAGAGGAAGATCATGAAGAAGCCTATTGGCAAAACATGTCCATTGTTGAACATGTTGATTTCATTATCAATCAATCGAATGTATCTTCAAAAGAAGCCATTAAAGAAGTAGCTAAGTTAAGGCAAGTGTCAAAGCGAGATGTTTATAATGAATATCATAGTGATTAATAGTAAAGAGTTACCTTAATAGGGTAGCTCTTTATTTTTATTTAGTTAATGACTTCGAAACTTAAAAGTTGAAAAGTAATAATTTTGAGACACAATTTTAAATTGATAATAATTGTAAATAATAGTAACCTAAAATAGAAAGGTCTGACATGGACATTATAAGGGATTAAGAAATTGGTTATATTAATAAACAGAAACACCTAAATCACTGTTTTGATTTAGGTGAGTAACTAATTATTTTTTTAAGTTAGATTGAATTTCTTTAACTAACATTTCAGCGCCTTCTGGACTTAAAATTAATTTGCCTCCAACTAGACGGAAGTTATCATCTGAAACTTCACCAGTAACAGCACATGTCATATTAGGCATATATTTTTTTAAGATGATTTTATCATCATCCACATAGATTTCTAAAGCGTCCTTTTCAGCAATACCTAGCGTACGGCGTAACTCGATAGGAATTACTACACGACCTAACTCATCGACTTTACGAACAATCCCTGTTGATTTCATAATAGATTTCCTCCTAATTTATAAAAGTTATATTGGTATTTCGTCAAATTTCGACATTATTTCTTTGTCTGATAGTTATCATACCAAGTAATGCCATAAACGTCAATTAATTAATGCACTAATATTATGGTTTTTAAAAAAATTTTTTGAGAAGAATGCTGGTATTTTAATTTTTTTAAAAGGTTTTTAATAAATATTTTTGTTAATAGTAAAAAAGGTTCTTATTTAAGTCATTTAATGGATTAAATATATTATTCGACAATTTTCGCGTTTAATAAACTTTCATTGAAACGAATTTCGTACTTCGTTAGAATAGAAAGTATATTGTAAAACAATGGAGGCAGTTCTAGTGAGTGAACAACAAAAAACATTCTATATAACAACACCCATTTACTATCCAAGTGGGAAATTTCATATTGGTACGGCATATACAACAGTAGCATCTGATACTATTGCACGCTATAAACGTTTAAAAGGTTATGATGTACGCTTTTTAACAGGAATGGACGAACATGGCCAAAAAATTCAAGAAAAAGCAGCAGAAGCGGGTAAACATCCTCAAGATTATGTAAATGAAATTGCAGATGCTGCGAAAAAACTTTGGGGGTTAATGGATATTTCTTATGATGACTTTATTCAAACAACCCAGGATCGACATACGAAAGCTGTCGAAAAGATTTTCCAAAAGTTTTTAGATAATGGTGATATTTATAAAGGTGAGTATGAAGGCTGGTACTGTACACCGTGTGAATCATTCTTTACTGAGACTCAACTAGTTGACGGGAACTGTCCTGATTGCGGTCGTCCGGTGCATAAGGTTAAAGAAGAATCGTACTTCTTTAATATGAAGAAATATGCAGATCGTTTATTAGCTTATTATGAAGAGAACCTTGAATTTATTGAGCCAGAATCACGAAAAAATGAAATGATTAACAACTTCATTAAACCAGGACTAGAGGATTTATCGGTATCAAGAACATCCTTCGACTGGGGAATTAAAGTACCAGGAGATCCAAAGCATGTTATTTATGTGTGGGTTGACGCATTAACGAATTATATTACAGCCTTAGGATATCTATCAGAAGATGAATCATTATTCAATAAATATTGGCCAGCAGATGTACATGTAGTTGGGAAGGATATTGTTCGTTTCCATACGATTTATTGGCCAATTTTCTTAATGGCACTAGATTTGCCATTACCGAAAAAGGTATTTGCTCACGGTTTTATTATGATGAAAGACGGTAAAATGTCTAAATCAAAAGGTAATGTAATTTATCCTGAAATGTTAATCGAGCGTTATGGTCTAGATGCGACACGTTATTTCCTATTACGAGAATTACCATTTGGCTCTGATGGGGTATTTTCACCAGAATCATTTATTGAACGTACAAACTTTGATCTGGCTAATGATTTAGGGAACTTATTAAATCGTACAATTTCAATGATTAATAAATATTTTGATGGTATTATTCCGACAGAAAATCTTCAACCGACAGAATTTGATGCAGCTTTAAAAGAGCAAGCTGAGTCGGTACGTATTAAATATGAAGAAAGTATGGAAAAAATGCAATTTAGTGTTGTTCTTGCAGACTTATGGACGCTTGTTTCCCGCACAAATAAGTATATAGATGAGACACAACCATGGGTGTTAGCAAAAGAGGAGTCAGACAAGCCAAAATTAGGTGCAGTTATGCGAAATTTGGCAGAAAGCTTACATCAAATCGCTGTCATGTTGCAACCATTTATGACAACAACTCCGAAACGTATGATCGATCAGTTAGGATTAGATGACAAATTCTTAGCATGGGATACAATTGAAACATTCGGCAATACTATTCCAGCAAACATTAAAGTGGTAGAAAAAGGGATACCGATTTTCCCACGCTTAGAAAATGAGGTTGAGATTACTTATATTCGTGAGGAAATGCGTGGCTCTGTGAAAACACCACAGGATGAAGAAATTAAAAAGGTAGCAAAAACTGAAGAAAATCCAGAAATTCCTGAAATTACTATCGATGATTTTATGAAAGTTGACTTGCGAGTAGCTACTGTGACTGCATGTGAAACTGTTCCGAAAGCAGATAAATTATTAAAGCTTCAAGTTGATCTAGGATATGAGCAACGTCAAGTAGTTTCAGGTATTGCGAAATTCTATACACCAGATGATTTAATAGGTCAAAAAGTAATTGTCGTAGCAAATTTAAAACCAGTGAAATTACGTGGTGAAATATCACAAGGAATGATTTTAGCTGGTGAGAAAGATGGAATTTTAAAATTAGCATCAGTTGATCCTAAACTCGAAAATGGTGCAAAAGTAAAGTAATGAACTTAAGGAAGGCCTGCTGAATATGAATTATTCAGCAGGCTTTTCAAATCTGTTAGAGAAAATGGGATTAAATTATTTTGAAATAATTTATGGTGCGTGAAAAATATACTTTTATGGGTTTAAAGAACTACTTTAGGTAATGTCGATTAAGTGGAATGTCACAATGTCGAATAGTTTGTAATGAAATTGTAATGACCACGAAAAATATGAAATAATAAATTTTAATAAAATCAATGTTAGGAGAATGAAGATGTTTATAGATACACACGTACATTTAAACGCAGATCAGTATGAGGAAGATCTTCAAGAAGTGATTGATAGAGCTCTTGAAGCTAAAGTGGAAAGAATGGTAGTTATTGGTTTCGACCGTAAAACCATTGAGAGAACAATGCAATTAATAGAGCAATATGATTTTGTTTACGGTGTCATTGGCTGGCATCCAGTAGACGCTATTGATTGTACTCAACAAGATTTAGAGTGGATTGAGCAATTAGCTTCACATCCAAAAATAGTTGGCATTGGTGAAACGGGATTGGACTACTATTGGGATAAGTCTCCAAAAGACGTTCAACAGGAACTTTTTCGCAAGCAAATTCAATTAGCTCAAAAGATCAATTTACCAATCGTTATTCATAATAGGGATGCAACAGGTGATGTTGTACAAATTTTACGTGAAGAAAATGCTGCATCCGTAGGGGGTGTTATGCACTGCTTTAGTGGAAGTGTAGAAACAGCGCGTGAATGTATAGCTATGAATTTTATGATTAGTCTTGGGGGACCAGTGACATTTAAAAATGCACGTCTACCAAAGGAAGTAGCGACAGAAATAGCTCTTGAGCACTTGATGATTGAAACAGACGCTCCTTATTTAGCTCCACATCCACATCGAGGTAAACGCAATGAACCCGCTTTCGTGCCTTTAGTTGCTGAGGAAATCGCACGTTTGAAAGGGTTGACAATTGAGGAAATTGCACAAGCAACTACAGCCAATGCGAAAAATTTTTTTGGGATTGACAATTAACTAGCTTAGATGCCTCCAATACAGGGTTTGTGGTTGGCAAAAAACAAGAAGTCAATTTTCAGAGAAATACTTTCGGGTTGACAGTGCCAAAACTAGTCCGTATAATCCAACCTTGTATTAAGGAGGCGTTTTTTCATGTCAAATAATTCCATGAAAAACTTGTTCTTAGGATCATTGAGGAGTAAGCAAACAGTGATAAGAATTATTTCACTTGTCCTGTTTGTGTCTGTAATCTCTTTCGTGCTTTATCAGGGTACGAAAAAATCCGTTAAGCTTGAAGCAAATGGAGAAACAATCGAAGTATCAACACATGCCAAAACTGTAGAACAATTATTACAAAATCAAAATATAGATATAGCAGAGCATGACAAAATTTCACCCTCTCTGAACACCAAAATTGTTAATGGATTAGCAATTACATGGGAACAGGCAAAAGAAGTAACTATTTCAGTTGATGGAAATCAGTCAAAAGTTTGGACAACTGAAACACTTGTGAAGGACATTTTGAAGGAAGCAAATATTAAAGTATCTGAACATGACTCTTTAGCGCAAGGTCTAGATACTGAACTAGGAGCAGAAAACAAAATCGATATTCAAAAAGCGTTTCAAGTAGCGCTTGTCGATGGCGTAAATAAAAGACAAGTATGGTCCACTTCGACTACGGTCGCTAACTTTTTAAAACAACAAGGAATTCAGCTAAATGAATTCGATCGTGTCGAAAATAACCTGGAGAACGTTATTACTCCGGAGAGTAAAATCACAGTAGTTCGCGTAGAAAAGGTTATCGATGTAGTGGAAGACTCTTTAGATTTCGCAGTTGAAAAGAAGCAGGATGCTTCATTGCAAAAGGGGAAACAAAAAGTAGTAGCAACGGGCGAGAAGGGTTCGGTTTCTCGTACGTATGAAGTTGTCAAAGAAAATGGTAAGGTTGTGGCAAAAAACCTGCAATCTGAGAAAGTATTAAAAGAGCCGAAGAAACAAGTGGTTGCAGTAGGCACAAAAACAATCGTTGCAAGTGCAGCAACTGTGTCACGTGGTTCTGCAGAGCCTGCTAACGGTAAAGAATTTTATGTAACGGCAACAGCATATACACCATATTGCAACGGTTGTACTGGTACATCAGCAACTGGTATAAACCTACGTTCAAATTCTGGCTTGAAGGTGATAGCAGTTGACCCTTCTGTTATTAAGCTAGGATCAAAGGTTTGGGTAGAAGGCTATGGAACTGCTATAGCTGGGGATACTGGTGGGTCAATTAAGGGTAATAAGATTGACATACTTGTACAAACAGATGCTCAAGCACGTAACTGGGGACGTAAGAAAGTGCGCGTTAAAGTATTAAATTAAAAAAATTGTAAAATTAATCAAAATGTTTTTCACAAATGGAGCTTTCCTGTTTTGACTGGCGGGAAGGCTTCTTTATTATTTTTTAGCAAATGATGCTGTAAGGTATGTAGAGAGTAAGTTGAATAAGATAAGCTCATCTGGACCTTGTATTCCTGTACAAATCGTATAGAGCAGTTGTAAAATGGTCAGAAGATAAGGTAGATAGAAAAGAGGAGCCTTTTTGCAAATTAAAGAAATTATTGTTGTTGAAGGAAAAGATGATACGACAGCTATTAAACGTGCTGTACAAGCAGATACTATAGAAACAAATGGATCTGCAATTTCTGAAGAAACGTTAAAGCGAATACAGCACGCCCAAGAAAAACGTGGAGTTATTGTATTTACTGATCCAGACTATCCAGGACGTCGAATACGGGCCATTATCGAGGAGCGTGTAAAAGGGGTGAAGCATGCCTTTTTACCAAAAGCGAAAACGATTGCTAAAAACGGTAAAGGGTTAGGGATTGAGCATGCTGCTGATGAGGATATACGTGAGGCATTACAACATGTCTATACCCCTATACATGAGGTGCTAAACAAAGAGGTAATTACACTGGAAGATTTAATGACTGCTCGTTTAATTGGACATCCACAAGCAAAGCAGCGTCGTGATAGACTAGGGGAAATCTTAAATATAGGTGCTACAAACGGTAAACAACTTCATAAAAGATTGAAAATGTTTCAGATTACAGAGGAGCAATTTGGTGCGGCTATCGCACAGTTAGATCAGGAGGAAAATGATGCATAAGGATATTGCGACACCAATTCGAACACAAGAAATTTTAAAAAAGTATGGGTTTTCATTTAAAAAAAGTTTAGGTCAAAACTTCTTAATTGACCCGAACATTTTGAGAAATATAGTGAGTCACGCCAATTTAACTGAGAATAGTGGCGCAATTGAAGTTGGTCCTGGGATTGGGGCATTAACTGAGCATTTGGCGAGAAGCGCTAAAAAGGTAGTTTCCTTTGAAATTGACCAACGTTTATTACCTGTACTAGAAGATACGCTTAGTCCATATAATAACGTGTCTATTATTCATTCTGACATACTTAAGGCAGATGTGGAGAAAGTAATTGCAGATGAGATGCCAGGTATTGATGATATTATGGTTGTAGCAAATTTACCGTATTATGTAACGACTCCAATTTTACTGAAATTACTCAATGACAGATTACCGATCCGTGGTTTTGTTGTGATGATGCAGAAAGAGGTAGCAGACCGTATAACGGCTAAGCCAGGGACGAAAGAATATGGTTCATTATCAATTGCAATACAATATTACGTGAAAGCAGATATTGCGATGACAGTGCCAAAAACAGTTTTCATGCCTCAACCTAACGTCGACTCTGCAGTAATTCGCCTTATCAAGCATGAGGAACCACCGGTAAAAGTAATAGATGAGGATTTTTTATTTGTTGTAACGCGTGCCTCATTCGTTCAGCGAAGAAAAACAATCTATAATAACCTGCAATCTGGTTTACCAAATGGAAAGGCACAAAAGGATCACATTTTACAGGCATTAGAGCTAGCGAATATTGAGCCAACTCGCCGTGGAGAAACACTTTCAATTCAAGAGTTTGGGAAATTAGCCGATGCACTGCATCCTGTTTTTGCAAAGTAAAAATTTTTGTTAACAATTTTTCGGATATGTAAAAAAATATATATTTTTTTATAAAAAATAAGTTGACAAGATTTATAAGAGGCTGATAAAATATTATATTTTGTTGACATTTTTGGGCCATTAGCTTATACTTGTTATTAGTGAGGTGTAAGCGAAAATGCCAAAAACTTTAGCGGACATTAAAAAGTCGTTGGATTGTCATTTGGGTAAACGTTTGCAATTAAAAGCAAACGGTGGTCGCAAGAAAACGGTTGAGTGTGCAGGGATACTACGTGAGACATATCGCGCCATCTTTGTAGTAGAGCTCGATCAAGAAGACAATACGTGCAAGCGCGTATCGTATAGCTACACAGATATTTTAACTGAAGCAGTAGAGATTACATTTTTAGACGAAGCAAAGGCTGCTGTCGCAAAATAGTTTCTAGTACTTATTTCTATATTTTAGAAACACTCATGTATATTTAAAATACATGAGTGTTTTGCGTTTTCACGGGCATACTAAATTCGTCAGTTGTTAAAGGAGGAGTTTATATGCCTAGAAAAGGTATCATGTCACCTCGTTTAAAAGAAGAGATCGCAAAAGAACTTGGATTTTATGATGTTGTGCAAAAGGAAGGCTGGGGCGGCATAAAAGCTCGTGATGCTGGTAATATGGTCAAACGTGCCATAGAAATGGCTGAACGGGCAAGTAGTGAGCAAGAGCGTAAGTAGGCTGTTTTTGCTAAAATAGTCATCTTATAAAGTTTCATTCAGCAGGGATGAAAATCCTTACTGACACAACAAATACAACTGACGAGAGAGAGCCGTTACTCCGAATAGGGTAAACGGTTCTTTTTTTCCATTTTCGTATTCTCAATATGGTAAAATAAAATGAATAATCTTGCGCGAAAAAAAGAACTGTTTATACGTGTAGCTATAAGGAGGAAGAAATATGCTTTATGTAAAGGCGCCTGCAAAAATCAATTTAACATTAGATGTACTTTTTAAAAGACCCGATAATTTTCACGAAGTGGAGATGGTTATGACAACAGTCGATTTAGCTGATCGTATCAGTCTTGAATCTCGAGAAGATGGTGTTATTCAAATCACTTCAACAGATAATTTTGTACCAAATGACCATCGTAATTTTGCTTATCAGGCAGCGCGTCTCATTAAAGATACATATGGCATTAGACAAGGTGTATCCATTACGATTGAAAAGGAAATACCCATAGCAGCAGGACTCGCAGGAGGTAGTAGTGATGCAGCTGCAACATTAAAAGGGCTAAATGAACTGTGGGATTTAGGTTTATCAATAGATGAATTAGCGGAGCTTGGTGCTAAAATTGGTTCGGATGTTTCGTTTTGTGTTTACGGAGGCACGGCACTCGCTACAGGGCGAGGCGAAAAAATAAAAGAATTACCAGCTCCACCTAATTGTTGGGTTGTACTAGCTAAGCCTAAAATTGGTGTGTCGACAGCAGAAGTTTATGGGGGTCTTAAGGTTGAAGGACTGCAACACCCCAATACACAGCAGATGATACAAGCTATAGAGACAAAAGATTATGAGCTATTATGTTCATCATTAGGAAATGTTTTGGAAACTGTAACATTTAAGCTACACCCAGAAGTTGTGATGTTAAAGGAACAAATGAAGCGCTTTGGGGCAGATGCTACGTTAATGAGTGGAAGCGGTCCAACTGTATTTGGGCTTGTGGATAGTGAAGCTCGTGTAAGTCGCATTTATAATGGTTTACGTGGTTTTTGTGAGGAAGTTTATGCAGTACGAATTTTAGGTGAGCGAAATACGCTTGCTTAGAAACGCAAATTTGTGTTAATTTTACCTATAAATATTCGTGTTTAGGAGAGGGTCGCATGAAATGGAAGCGTAGTGAACGACTAGTTGATATGACGTACTACTTACTAGAACATCCACATCAGCTGATCCCGCTAACTTATTTTTCAGAACTATATCAATCTGCTAAGTCATCCATTAGTGAAGATTTAACGATTGTAAAAGAAACTTTCGAAGAAAAAGGAATCGGGTTATTGATGACAGTGCCGGGTGCTGCAGGAGGAGTAAAGTATATTCCGAAAATGTCCGAGGCTGAAGTACGTTTAGTGATTCAAGATTTAAAAGCAGAGTTAGAACATTCAGATCGATTGTTACCAGGTGGATATTTATTTATGACAGACCTGCTTGGAAATCCAGATTTAATTAATCGTGTAGGGAAGGTCTTTGCTTCTGCCTTTGCAGATCAACAAATCGATGTCATAATGACAGTAGCAACTAAAGGGATATCCATCGCCCATGCCATCGCAAGACATTTAAATGTACCAGTGGTAGTTGTGAGAAGAGATAGTAAAGTAACGGAAGGTTCTACAGTAAGCATTAACTATGTATCTGGTTCTTCCAGAAGAATTCAGACAATGGTATTATCAAAAAGAAGCATGAAGAGTGGACAACGTGTATTAATTACGGACGACTTTATGAAGGTCGGCGGTACAATGAATGGCATGAAAAACCTCTTAGAGGAGTTTGACTGTCAGCTAGCAGGCATTGCAGTGCTTGTGGAGGCTGAGCATGCGGACGAAACATTAGTAGATGATTATTATTCACTTGTAAAGCTTCATGAAGTTAATGAAAAAGATCGAACAATTGCATTAAGTGAAGGTAACTATTTTTCTAAAAGGGGACATGACAAATGAAAGTAGTAGCAACAACAAATGCACCAGCAGCAATCGGACCATATTCACAAGGTATTATTGTTAACGGAATGTTTTATAGCTCTGGTCAAATTCCATTAACAGCTACAGGTGATTTAGTGGAAGGCGATATAACTGTACAAACAAATCAAGTATTTGCTAATTTAAAAGCGGTTTTAGCGGAAGCTGGAACTTCTTTAGATAATGTTGTGAAAACAACGGTCTTTATGAAAGATATGAATGACTTTGTAGCGATGAATGAAGTTTATGCAAATCATTTCGGTGATCATAAACCAGCTCGTTCAGCTGTAGAGGTAGCCCGTCTTCCGAAAGATGTAAAAGTAGAAATCGAAGTAATCGCAATCGTAAAATAATTAAAACTTGTTAAGCTCACTAAAAAGATCCTTTATTCTTTTTAGTGGGTTTTTTTACGCTGACAAACAATTGTCAAAAATTACGTATATAAGAAAAAATATTATTCTAATAAGTATTCAAATTTTTTAGAAAATTTGATAGACTATGAAAAGGAAAATATTCGGTAATTGAGAATATGATATTTTCATTTAGGCATCCAAGAAGAGAGGTGGTGAGAAAATGGAAGTTACTGATGTGAGATTACGTCGGGTACAGACGGATGGTCGCATGCGTGCGATTGCTTCCATTACACTTGATAATGAGTTTGTTGTTCACGATATTCGTGTCATTGATGGAAATACTGGTTTATTTGTAGCTATGCCTAGTAAACGAACACCAGATGGGGAGTTTAGAGATATTGCTCATCCAATTAATTCTGATACTCGAAATAAAATTCAGGAGATCATTTTAAACGAGTATCATAACTCTAGTGAAGTAGAGGAAGCTGGTAAAGAGGAAGAATTAGAGGGAATCGGTGTGTAATAAATAGTAAATAACTTACTTTTTAAGGATATGTTACAAACTGATGGTAAAAAAGATAGGAAGAACTCTTCTAGTTGGAAGGGTTCTTTTTATTTTGATAAAAAGATAATATGAGCAATTTCAGGATATACTTCATGACATTCGAGCATAAGGTGCATTGGATTTAGGAATTCATGTTTTTGTCAACTCTACATGCCTTGAAAATAGATGAATTTTGCTATATAGTCATAAGAGAAAATGAGCGTATTGGAGGACTTACTGATGAGCAATGTTTTTGCTGTCATTTTGGCTGCAGGTCAAGGTACACGTATGAAGTCCAAATTATATAAAGTGCTCCATCCAGTATGTGGGAAACCAATGGTACAGCATGTGGTGGATCATATTCAGACGTTAGATGTGAATCGCATTGTAACGGTTGTCGGACATGGTGCTGAAAAAGTGCAACAACAGCTTGGTGAAAAAAGTGAGTATGTGCTGCAGGCTGAACAACTAGGTACAGCGCACGCTGTGCAACAAGCAGAGGCCATTTTAGGTAATGAAGAAGGTACAACGTTAGTTGTATGTGGAGATACACCACTAATTCGTCCTGAAACGATGCAAGCTCTATTCGAACATCATCATGCAAAGAATGCTAAAGCAACTATTTTAACTGCAATTGCTGAAAACCCAACTGGCTATGGCCGTATATTACGTGGCAATAACGGACAGGTGGAGCAAATTGTTGAACAAAAAGATGCTTCAGCAGAGCAGCAATTAGTAAAAGAAATAAACACAGGCACATATTGCTTTGATAACAAATTATTATTTGAAACATTGAAACTTGTGAAAAATGATAATGCGCAAGGTGAATATTATTTACCAGATGTCATTGAAATTTTACAAAAGCAAGGTGATATTGTTGAAGCATATGTCACTGATGATTTTGAAGAAACACTAGGTGTTAACGATCGTGTGGCTTTGTCACAAGCCGAGACATTAATGCGTACAAGAATCAACGAGAAACATATGCGGAATGGTGTAACAATTATCCATCCTGAAACAACGCATATTAGTGCAGATGCAGTTATTGGGCGTGATACGGTGATTCAACCTGGCTCAATGATTGAAGGTGCTACTGTGATCGGTGAAGATTGCATTATCGGTCCAAATACTCAAATCATAGATAGCCGCGTTGGTGATCGTACAACTATACATTCTTCAGTTGTCCGTGAAAGCGCTATTGCAGAGGATACTGCTATTGGGCCATTTGCTCATATTCGACCACTTTCAGACATCGGTAGTCATGTGAAAATTGGTAACTTTGTAGAAGTGAAGAAAAGCAAGCTAGATAATGGCTCGAAAGTTTCACATTTAAGCTATATTGGCGATGCCGAGATCGGTAGTAACGTCAATATTGGTTGTGGTTCCATTACAGTAAATTATGATGGAAAAAACAAGTTCAAAACGATTATTGAAGATGATGTATTTGTAGGATGTAATACTAACTTAGTAGCGCCAGTGAAAGTTGGAAAAGGTTCATTTATTGCAGCAGGTTCTACAATTACAAAAGAAGTTCCTGAAGATGCACTTGCCATAGCTCGTGCAAGACAAGAAAACAAACCGAATTATGTAAGCAAATTAAATTCAAAATAATTATCAACTAAACAGGAGGCCATCATGCCGTATCATTATGCAAACTCACAATTAAAAATATTTTCACTTAATTCTAATAATCCATTAGCTCAAGAAATTGCGCAGGAAATGGGCGTAGAATTAGGTAAATCTTCTGTTAAGCACTTCAGTGATGGAGAGATTCAAATTAGCATTGAAGAAAGTATTCGAGGTTGTGATGTGTTTATCGTGCAGTCTACTTCTGCACCTGTAAACGAACATTTAATGGAGCTTTTAATTATGGTAGATGCAGTTAAACGTGCATCTGCTCGTACAGTAAACGTTGTAATGCCTTATTATGGTTATGCACGCCAAGACCGTAAAGCAAAAGCGCGCGAGCCAATTACAGCTAAATTAGTGGCAAACCTACTTGAAACTGCTGGTGCAACACGTGTTATCGTATTAGATTTACACGCACCTCAAATCCAAGGTTTCTTCGATATCCTAATCGACCACTTAATGGCAGTACCATTACTATCTGATTACTTCAAATCTAAAGGTATTCCAGGAGATGAGATCGTTATTGTTTCACCAGATCATGGTGGGGTAACACGTGCTCGTAAAATGGCTGAACGATTAAAAGCACCGATTGCAATTATTGACAAACGTCGTCCGAAACCAAACGTTGCGGAAGTGATGAACATTGTTGGTAATGTTGATGGTAAAGTGGCAATCTTGATTGATGATATTATTGATACAGCAGGTACAATTACGATTGGGGCAGATGCGTTACGTGCTGCTGGTGCAAAAGAAGTTTACGCTTGCTGTTCACATCCTGTATTATCTGGTCCAGCAATTGAACGTATTGAAAACTCTGCTATTAAAGAATTAGTAGTGACAAATACAATTCAGCTATCAGACGAGAAAAAATCTCCAAAAATTACAGAGCTTTCTGTAGCTAAATTAATGGCGGATGCTATCTCTCGCGTTTATGAAAATAAATCTGTAAGTACTCTATTTGATTAATAAATATTGTAAGTATAAGACCAATCTACTCTTTGAGTAGATTGGTCTTTTCAATATAAATTAGGCACTATTTTATCAAGGCGAAGAAATAGATGAGTGTTTTATGTGTGAGCCTTCTCACAAAGGGGTATAATAATAATGTGTCTTAATAATATTTACTCTACCTTAAACAAATAGAGCTAAATATTATCATAGCCTACAACGAATTATTGTTGAGGCGTAAATAATTTTCTTGGAAGGGGAATAAAGAAGTATGAGTACAGTATTAAGTGTTACAAAGCGCGAAACTGGGCATCGTTCAACATTAACCCAACTTAGAAAAGGGGGAGCCATTCCTGCAGTTATTTACGGCTACAAAGTAGATTCAACCCCAATTTCTATTGCTGCAAAAGATTTTAAAAAGTCCATTCAAAAAAATGGGCAAAATAGTGTGTTTTCGCTAGAGTTAGAGGGGAAAAAGGTGAATGCTGTTGTGTCAGAGATTCAGCAATGTTCATTGAAAGATGAAGTAAATCATATTGACTTTTTAGCCATTAATATGGCGGAAGAGCTAGAAGCTGATGTCCCGATTAAATTACTTGGACAGTCAGTTGGCGTGAGTGAGGGCGGTATTCTAATGCAGCCTAACTTAGAATTAAAAGTAAAAGTAAAGCCAACAGAGTTACCTGAATCAATTGATGTGGACATTTCATCGTTGAAAATTGGGGAATCCCTAACAGTAGCAGATATTCGCGATGCTACACCTGTTGAAATTATTAGTGAAGATGATTATATGTTAGTAACAATTGTGGCACCTGTTTCTGTAGAGGAAGAGGCTACAGAAAGTGAAGAAGGGCAAGAGACAGTATAAAAGTAATTGACGCTTAAGGCTAATAAGAAGGCTATAGCTTTCTTGTTAGCCTTATTTTTTTATGCCTTTTAATAATTGTACAAAATGCTTTCTAGGTGTGCTATATGGTAAAATAATGACTATTAGATTGGAAAGAAGAGAGGTACTTATGAAAATTATCGTTGGTTTAGGAAACCCAGGTAAACTGTATGAGCATACAAGACATAATATTGGATTTGATGTTATTGATGCGTTAGCAGAAAAATGGGGAACACCTTTAACAAATTCAAAATTTAACGGGATGTACACTACTGTACATCGACCAGAAGGTAAGGTTCTACTTGTTAAACCATTAACATATATGAATTTATCAGGGGAATGTGTTGGTCCCCTAATGGACTATTTTGACATAGAGGTAGAAGATTTAATTGTCATTTATGATGACTTGGATTTAGAGACAGGTAAATTACGTCTGCGACAAAAAGGGAGTGCAGGTGGTCATAACGGCATTAAATCGTTAATTCAACATTTAGGTACTCAGGAATTTAATCGTATTCGAGTGGGCATTAATCGTCCGCCAGCGGGCATGAAGGTAGCAGACTATGTTTTAGCTAAATTTTCGAAGGAAGACCAAGTTCTTATGCAAGACGCCATTGTAAATTCTGTAAACGCTGTTGAAGCATCTCTTTCAAAGCCGTTTCTTGATGTGATGAATCACTTTAACGCAAGCAAATAGATGGAAGTAATAAAATTTCTGTTAAAGTTTTTGGATAATTGGCATGGTGTAAGGTGAGTAATGAACTGCCTTACACTATTATTACAGCTAATACTTGTAGTGAATAGTCTTAGCTACAGGTAAAAATTAATTCTCTAATTTTCAAGTTATTACAATGATGATGACAGTGAAAAGTGCATAATCCTTTTTATAAATGTCTATACTTTAAGTAGAAAGTTGCTTAAAGGAGGATGATTTGGAGATGTCAGTTCGCTATCGATGTCGGCATTGTGAAGTAGAAATAGGGACACTACCATTTGATGCAGATGATACAATTCGAAAGTTGCATATTTTCGAATTAGGAGAAGCGGATGATTATGTTGAGAAAGATCAACATGGTCAAACGACTGTGCACTGCATTTGTGAGCAATGTGAGGATTCGCTGAGACAATATCCAGATTATCACGCACTCAATAAATGGATTCAATAATTGGAAGGATGCTTTGACACACTTATGTGTGTTCAAGGCTTTTTCCATTTCATAAAATAGCCATTAATAGAGATATGTAAAATAACACTAGAATAATAGAAATAAAAATATAGAATTTATGCTGAAAGGAGCTTGACTGTGGAGGTTTTACGACAGCTTGTGTCGCAAGATAAACATATTACATCATTTTTAAAGGAAATTCAGAGCGGTCAAACTGCATCACAGCTTATAACAGGTTTAACAGGAAGCGCACGCCCAGTAATGGTTGATGTGTTATTTGAATATGTAAAGAAGCCAATCTACATTATCTCTCCTAATCTATTGCAGGCACAAAAAATGGCGGATGAGCTTGTTGGACTATTAGGCGAGGAACATGTTCACTATTACCCTGCGGATGAATTTATTGCAGCCGATCTTTCTGTGGCTTCACCAGAACTTCGCGCGGAGCGAATCGCGACGCTCGATTGCTTAGCTAGAGGTGAGAAAGCCGTATATGTAATACCTGTGGCTGGTCTACGTAAAATAATGCAACCAAAAGAACACTGGCTACACTATTTTTTACAAACCGCATTAGGCGAAGATGTTGAAATTGATAAATGGTTGCAAACATTAGTTGAGATGGGCTATGTACGGAATTCAATGGTGACATCACCTGGAGAGTTCGCATTACGTGGAGGAATTTTAGATATTTATCCACCTTATTTAGAATCACCAATTCGTATTGAATTATTTGATACAGAGGTTGACTCCATACGAACATTTTCAGCAGATGACCAACGTTCTATTGATAAATTACAAAAAATTCGTATTCTCCCTGCTTCAGAGGTCATTCTTACAAAATCAGAAAGACAGGCATTAGCAGACCGTTTAGAAGTGGCATTAGCAGCCAGCCTAAAGAAGGTTAAAAAGCAGGAGACAAAAGAACTTCTGTATCAGCATATTCAATATGATATTGAGTTGCTACAACAAGGGAATTTACCTGATTATGTAAACAAGTATGGCTCTTTATTATACGATAAAACAGCCTTTTTAGGAGATTACTTTGAACATGATGGTATTGTACTTTTTGACGAGCTTGGACGTATTCAAGAGGTAATGGATGCATGGGAGCGTGAAGAAGATGAGTGGTTTTTATCTTTAATCGAAGAGGGAAAAATGGTTCACGATGTCAAACCTGCCTTCTCATTAAAAGAAATATTGGCGATGTTGTCACAACAAAAGCTTTCATTTTCATTGTTTTCGCGAACATTTGCAGGGATTACGTTTAGTAAAACAACCAACTTTTCTTGCAAGCCAATGCAGCAATTTCATGGACAAATGTCCTTGCTTCAAAGTGAGGTTGAACGCTGGTTACTAGGCAAATTTACAGTTCTCATCATAGCAAGGGATAAAGAACGAGTGAAAAGAGTTCAGCAAATGCTTGAAGAATACGATATTCATACAACAATAGGTGAGCCAACAGAACCTGGTATTTATATTGTAGATGGTGGCTTGTCGAGTGGCTTTGAATTGCCCCTACAGCGTTTAGCAATTGTAACAGAAGACGAGCTCTTTAAACAGCAGGTAAAGAAAAAAACACGCACACAAAAAATGACCAATGCTGAACGTATTAAAAGTTATACGGAAATTAAGCCAGGTGATTATGTTGTACATGTTCATCATGGGATTGGTAAATATATTGGAGTAGAGACATTAGAGGTTAATGGTACACATAAGGATTATCTGCATATTCGATATCGTGCAGACGATAAATTATATGTACCTGTTGAGCAAATAGACTTAATCCAAAAATATGTGGCGTCAGAGGATCGAGAACCAAAGCTACATAAATTAGGTGGAGCAGAGTGGAAAAAGGCGAAAGCGAAGGTATCCTCTGCTGTACAGGATATTGCGGATGATTTAATAAAGCTGTATGCAAAGCGTGAAGCAGAGAAAGGGCATGCTTTTACACCTGATAACGATGACCAGCGTAATTTTGAAGCAATGTTCCCCTATGAAGAAACAGAAGATCAACTACGTTCAATTGTTGAAGTAAAACGAGATATGGAACGTGAACGCCCTATGGACCGTTTAGTCTGTGGTGATGTAGGCTATGGTAAAACAGAGGTAGCCATTCGTGCCGCATTTAAGGCTATTCAAGATGGAAAGCAAGTGGCATTCCTTGTCCCTACAACCATTCTAGCCCAGCAACATTATGAGACTATTCGTGAGCGCTTTCAGGACTTTGCCATTAATGTTGGATTGTTATCTCGCTTCCGTTCGAAAAAGGAGCAAACAGCAACATTAAAAGGCTTAAAAGAGGGCCGAGTCGATATAGTTATTGGAACACACCGTATTTTATCTAAAGATTTAATTTTCCAAGACCTTGGTCTGCTAATTGTGGATGAAGAGCAACGTTTTGGTGTGACGCATAAGGAAAAAATTAAGCAGTTAAAGACAAATGTCGATGTCTTAACTTTAACAGCTACACCAATCCCAAGGACACTTCATATGTCCATGGTAGGGGTCCGAGATTTATCTGTTATTGAGACGCCTCCTGCTAATCGTTTCCCAGTTCAAACATATGTGATGGAGCACAGCGGTGCATTAGTACGAGAAGCTATTGAGAGGGAAATGGCACGTGGCGGACAAGTATTTTATTTGTATAATCGGGTAGAGGATATGGCTCGAAGGGTTGAGGAGATTCAAGTGCTGGTCCCTGAAGCACGGATAGGCTTTGCTCATGGAAAAATGACTGAGTCAGAGCTAGAATCAGTGATTTTAGCCTTTTTAGAGGGCGACTATGATGTGCTTGTTACGACAACGATTATCGAGACAGGTGTCGATATACCGAATGTAAATACATTAATAGTCCATGATGCTGATCGCATGGGCTTAGCCCAGCTCTACCAATTACGCGGGCGCGTTGGACGTTCTAACAGAGTAGCCTATGCATATTTTATGTACCAACGCGACAAAGTTCTGACAGATGTAGCGGAGCAACGTTTACAAGCAATTAAAGAATTTACAGAGCTTGGCTCAGGCTTTAAAATTGCGATGCGAGATTTATCTATTCGGGGCGCAGGAAACTTACTTGGAGCGCAGCAACATGGCTTTATTGATTCAGTTGGCTTTGATTTATATTCACAAATGCTTCAGGATGCCATCGCGGAACGTCAAACAGGCGTGAAAAAAGAAGAAAAGCCAGATATTGAAATTTTGCTGAGTATTGATGCCTATATTCCAGACGCTTATATTCCAGATGGTTATCAAAAGATCCAAATGTATAAACGAATTAAAGCCATGGATCAGGTGGAGGAGTATGACGAAATCAGGGAGGAATTAGAGGATCGATTTGGCGATCTTCCAATTGAAACAGAGCGTTTACTTCGAATAGCACGAATGAAAGTTTGGGGCTTAGGTGCGGGAGTAGTATCTGTAAAGGAGAAGCAAAAACTTATTACAATACTATTATCAGAACGAGGGACGGCAAGTGTCGATGGCAGTAAGATTATTGAAGAATCGATGAAATTCGAGCGTGCTGTTGGTTTTGGTATGGATGGCATGCAGTTAAAATTAACAATAGATGAACGCAAGATTGGGAAATATCAACCCTTTGATATGTTGGAAGAACTAATGCAAATTATTGATAATGCAAAAAAGCAGCAATAGTAGTTAAAAGGCTCTTCTTATCTTTTACTGTAAAAGATAAGAAGAGCCTTTTTCATGTTGATTCAGTAATCACCATCTCTCTCATATTTGCTCACAGGAATAATGGATTTTTTCCAATATTTTTATGAATTAATTATAGAAACTTATTACTTGGGTAATCTAATAAGGAGTTGATTGATGTAATACCGTTTTTTGAAAAAAATTGATGGTTGTGAAATCCTTTTTCTTCAGTTTTTGCATAGATTGCTCAAATAAAAACCATACTATCATTGAATAAAAATTTCATTGTAGCGAAAGCGAGGCATTAGAATGAAGGCAACAGGAATTGTTCGTCGTATTGATGATTTAGGGCGTGTAGTTATTCCAAAAGAAATTCGTAGGACGCTACGTATTCGTGAAGGCGACCCGCTTGAAATTTATACGGACCGTGAAGGCGAAGTCATTTTAAAAAAATATTCTCCCATCAATGATTTGGGGGAATTTGCAAGAGAATATGTTGAAACACTTTATGAAACAATGGGCACACCGGCATTTGTCACTGACCGTGATGAAGTAATCGCTGTTGCAGGGATTGGGAAAAAGGAATATATAAATCGTCGCATTACGTCCTTTGCGGAAAGCTTTATGGACGAGCGCTCCACAAAAATTGAAAAAATGGAGACAACGATTGAAATTGTCCCTGGACAATATGAGCAAGTGAAATCATATTGTGCGACACCTATAATGGTGAATGGTGATCCTATTGGCTGTATTATCGTCTTGTCTAAAGTACACTTTGTTGGTGAGGTAGAAGTCAAGGTAGTGGAAACAGCTGCAAACTTCTTAGCAAAACAAATGAATAGTTAATGCATGGAAAAGTTATTGCGATGACCTTTAAGGCTGAACAATAACTTTTTTGCGTACATAAAGATGAATCGTTATAGGAACAGTAGTGCCACCTTGCACGTCAAACTTTTGAGATATGCTATACTATTGGCATTGTTAAGAAGGAAAGAGGGCAATTTATGTCGCAACGTTTTGGTATGAAAAGCTACATGAAGGGTGCCGCCTTATTGACGATAGCAGCCCTTATTGTAAAAGTTCTTAGTGCCATTTACCGTGTGCCTTTTCAAAATCTAGTAGGTGATGAAGGCTTTTATATCTATCAACAGGTATATCCAGTTATTTCAATCTTCGTTGTTTGGACATCTAGTGGCTTTGCTATAGCCATTTCTAAAATGCTTGCAGACAATGATTGTATTGTTGATACAATAGAACGTGATGAAAGACGTCGTACTATAACACAGGTAGTTTTCAGGTATTTAACGGTATTATCACTACTGTTTTTTGCCATTTTATTTGGAGGTGCTGGAAGGATTGCCTATTTGATGGGAGATATTCAATTAGCACCACTTATTCGTACAGGCTCCTTAGTAGTATTGGTTATGCCGGCGCTGGCTATTTTAAAAGGTAGCTTTCAATCTAGAGCAATTATGGAGCCCATTGCTTATGCCCAAGTACTTGAACAAACAGTGAGAGTAACTGTCATATTAGCAGGTACCTTTCTTATTATGACAACGACGAAATCACTTTATGGTGCAGGAAGAATGGCTGTTATCGGTACAGTAATTGGAGAAATTACAGCATTGTTATTACTTGCTTATATCTCGCATAAACGATTTGGTCTACTGCAAGTTAAACAGCATCTACATCGTAATTCAAGTTTACCTATCATTAAAGAGGTCACATGGCTGAGTTTGAGTGTCAGTATGAGTGGTCTACTACTACTCGGCTATCAATTGGTCGATTCATTTACAATCTATTCTTCATTAATTGATAATGGCATGACTCCTACAATAGCGAAGGAAACGAAAGGGATTTATGATCGAGGACAACCGTTAGTTCAACTAGGTGTTGTCATTGCATCCTCATTGTCGTTGGCCATTGTGCCACTTGTCGCCCATTTGTCGAAAAAACAAGCGGGACGGAGTGCAGTGCCATTCATACAATTAACATACAAAGCATCCGTCCTGTTCGGCTGGTCTGCAGCACTAGGCTTAATGCTAATTATGCCTTATTTAAATGAAATGCTTTTTAAAACCAATTCCTTATCGGAGGTATTGATTGTCTATGTATTTCAAATTGTCCCTTTGTCAATTATCCTTACATTTACAGCGATCTTACAAGGCTATGGGAAATTAAAAAAACCTGCGTTATTTCTTATAATCGGTTTTCTAATAAAAATGATTTTAAATGTACGATTAATTGGTGGATTAGGTGTACTAGGAGCTGCCATCGCTAATGATATAGGATTATTATTATCAGCAACCTTGCTAATTATTTATTTAAAAACATTGACTGGCATTCAATTAGCTTCAGGCGCATTTTATAAAAAGGTAGGTATAGCCTCTTTCAGTATGACAATCGTCGTTCTTATATGGTTACAGCTAGTATCGTCCTTTTTAAATCACCTGATGTCTTCACGTATAATAGCCATGGTGGCGGGTTTGACAGCAGTATCTATTGGGGCGTTTGTTATGCTAACAATTATTGCAAAGAAAAGAGTACTAGTAGAAAAAGAATGGTATTTACTGCCGTTTGGACGTAGAATGGCCGTTTATCAACTTTGGCTAAATTCAAAGAAGTAGGTGTAAATATTGAATACATTATCAATTATTGGTTTAGGTGCAGGTGACTTTAATCAGCTGCAAATGGGTGTTTATAAAAAATTAAAGGCTGCAAAAAAATTATATGTACGGACAGTGGATCATCCGGTTTTAGAGGAATTAGCAGCAGAGGGTGTGGCATTCGAAAGTTTTGACAATGTGTATGAAAAACACGATACATTTCAACCTGTTTATGCGGAAATAGCTGATTATCTTATGAAAGCTACCGCTGTTGAGGATGTTATGTATGCTGTGCCAGGGCACCCATTAGTTGCAGAGCAAACAGTGCAATTACTTATTGCCGCAGCAAATGAAGGGAAAATTGAGCTAGTCATTGAAGGTGGTCAGAGTTTCTTAGATCCCATTTTTGGTGCCTTAAAAATCGATCCAATTGAAGGCTTTCAATTACTTGATGGTACTAGCTTTTCAATGCATGACATTAACATGCGTCAGCACATCTTGATTGCTCAAGTATACGATACATTCAGCGCATCAGAAGTGAAGCTGACGTTGATGGAGAAATATGATGATGAGTATCCTGTGACAGTTGTGACAGCGGCTGGATCTTCACAGGAACAGATTGTCACAGTGCCGCTCTATGAACTCGATCAAAGTGTAGAAGTAAATAATTTAACAACAGTCTATGTACCACCTGTAAAATCACAGGAGGAGTCATTAAGAGATTGGACAACATTCCGCCAAATCATTGCAACGCTGAGAGGCCCAAATGGCTGTCCTTGGGATCAAAAGCAAACACATGAGTCGTTGAAAAAATACTTACTTGAAGAAGCACATGAATACTTGTCAGCGGTTGATGCTGAAGATGATTTTGCCATGATTGAGGAACTTGGCGATGTGTTGTTACAAGTATTTTTACATGCACAAATAGGAGAAGATCAAGGCTACTTTACACTTGAAGATGTGTTAGCTTCAATTAGTGAAAAAATGATTCGTCGCCATCCACACGTTTTTGGGGATGTTGCAGTAGAAGATGCGGAGGGTGTTGTGGCTAATTGGGAGGCCATCAAGGCTGAAGAAAAGGGAACTAGCGATAAACCGTTATTAGGCGAAGAGTATAGAGCATCTTCTGCTTTACAAACAGCCTACAATTATCAAAAAAGAGCAGCACAAGTGGGCTTTGATTGGCCAGATGTGGAGGGAGCTTGGGATAAATTTACCGAGGAATGGCAGGAATTTCGCCATGAGGTGACGAAAGGCTCTAATGCGTCCCGTCTTGATGAATTTGGCGATGTATTGTTCACATTAGTAAACTTAGCGCGTTTCTATAAATTATCACCAGAAGAAGCCATGCTACATGCAAATGAGAAATTTGCAAGACGTTTCGGCTATGTTGAGCAACAGGTAAAGGCAAGTGGAAAACCATTTTCCGATTTTACATTAGAACAATTAGATGCATTTTGGAATGAAGCAAAGCAACTAGAAAAGGAGTAAGATTATGAGATTAGATAAGTTTTTAAAAGTATCACGTTTAATAAAACGCCGTACTTTAGCCAAAGAAGTGGCCGATCAAGGACGTATTACAATCAATGAAAAGATTGCAAAAGCAAGTAGTACAGTGAAAGCTGGTGATGAGCTTGCTATCCGTTTTGGTCAAAAAATAGTAACGGCACGTGTAGAAGAAATACGTGATACTGTGAAAAAAGAAGATGCAGCAAAAATGTTTACCATTTTGAAAGAAGAACGACTTGAAAAGATTGAGCCTGAATTTATTGATGATGAGGAATAAAGCTAAATTTATTTTCTGGCCCTCTTCATGTTGTCCCGCCTTTCTTTTTGTAGGTGTAAATATTACACAACTTAAATAAAGTTGTCATTCTTTGAAGGTTGTCCGCATAAAGTGAACAGAAGCTAGGACGACTAAAGGAGGAAAAAAATGACGCTACATCAAGAAAGTAATCGTTACACAATTCCATCTGGAGAGCATATTTTAACGATTCGTAATCGTAAAAGAATGGACATGACTTCTGTAAAATCAATTGAACGCTTTGATCAGGAAGAGTTTTTCATTAAGACGTCCCAAGGGCACTTGTTAATCCGTGGAGAGGAACTGCATATCGTTCATTTAGATGTTGACAAAGGATTATTGACACTTGAAGGAACTGTAAAAACTTTACAGTACGACGAGGAGGAAAGTGGCTTCTCGAAAGGTTTCCTTCATAAGTTATTTGGATGATTGTCAGTGAACAATTTTATCAATTAATTGTCATGGTTTTGAGCGGTATAGCAGTTGGTTTCATAATTGATAGTATAAGGCTCATTGTTTTTTCAACTCCAAAAAGGTCAAGCCTTCGAAAGTGGATGATGGTTGTTGAGTTAATAACGTGGATTCTACTTGGAGGGTTGACATACTATTTATTATTTTGGCTAAAAGATGGCGCTTGGCGGGCTTACGACCCGCTAGCGCAAATAGCCGGAATTTTTTTGTATCAATCATTTTTTCAAACCTTTTTACGTTTCGTTGCTAGAATTTTGGTGAATATAACATGGAGACCCTTTTGGTTCATAGTACGCTTCATAATTACGATTATTCGACAAATTTTGCAATTATTAATAAATATTGTTATGTTTGTTATAAGACCTTTTGTCAAAATTTATTCGTATTTGTCCTACACTTTTTTTAAAAAATTACGATATTTGAAGTATAATAAAAAGCAACAATAATTATCGGAGGTGCGGACATGACTAGACGTCATTCATCAAATGATGAATCCCAAAACTTCACTAAGCTTGATAATGACTATGTCCGTAACACGGATAGAGCTATAAATCGCAAACAACAGGCTCGAAAACGTAAGATGCGTCGTATTGTCTTTTTTGCGATTGTACCAGTCATTATTATTGCTCTTCTCTTAAATGTGCTGTCACATCAGAATGAAACATTAGCAGCAAAAGAGAAATCCAAGGAAGAAGCGAATCGGCATCTCACTGAATTGAAAGAAGAACAAGATACATTAAATCTTAAAATCAAACAATTGCAGGATGATGAATATATCGCAAAGCTATTAAGAAAAGAGTACTACTTATCGGAAAAAGGTGAGATTATTTTCATCATTCCAGATAAGGAAGATAAAAAAGACGACTGAAAAGCTATGTATTGTTGACACTCTTTTATTGTTATATATAATGAAAAGAGAAGCTTATTGCAGTAAAAAGTTTGATTAAATTGATTACATGGCTCAAAAGAGTCGCTTAATTTTTAAGGAGGAGCATTTTTTTTATGTCAATTGAAGTAGGCAGCAAGGTACAAGGTAAAGTAACAGGAATCACAAATTTTGGAGCATTCGTTGAGCTGCCAGATGGCAAAACAGGCTTAGTTCACATTAGTGAAGTTGCTGACAATTATGTAAAAGATATCAATGAGCATCTAAAAGTTGGAGATGAAGTTGAAGTAAAAGTGATGAATGTTGAAGCGGACGGAAAGATTGGTCTTTCAATCCGTAAAGCAAAGCCTCAAGCTGAAAGACCAGAGCGTCCAGCACGTCCACGTCGTGATAATCGTTCTAATGATCGCAACGAACGCCACCAGCCAAAAGAAAATTTTGAGCAAAAAATGGCACGCTTCTTAAAAGATAGTGATGAACGTCTAGCAACACTTAAACGTGCTACAGAATCAAAACGCGGAGGTCGCGGAGCTAGAAGAGGGTAGTTTGCTGACTGTTTTAATCGTAGAAAAAGTGTATGAAATAGAGTTGGGAGTAGCTTTTTAAAAAGCTACTCCCTTTTTTAATATACCTATAAAGTAGAAGAAGGTCTCTTTTTCTTTTTTGTGGGTGTTATTGTTTTTTCATCGGTAAGACTAATGGATTCTTTCTTTACTGGATGGATAACCATTTTGACAAGTAAAGCAACACCATATACACTCACAGCTAGTCCACCAAGCAATAAGATTATTTGAACAAAAAACGGTAAGTTTATTAGAATTGAAATAAGAATAATCATTGAGCCACTTCCACAAATTAAAGCAGCTTTTGTTAATGCACTCAAGGGAATTAAACCTCCTAAAAACGCTGTTTTTACTAGTATGCCATACTTTTATATTCTGTCACATAGCTTTACTTGAGCGGACGGATAGAATTTGCAAAGAAGTAGATAGATGGTTAAATTAAAAATAGGTATCTCAGAATCTAGTTCTGAGATACCTATTTGATATGACCCGTACGGGATTCGAACCCGTGTTACCGCCGTGAAAGGGCGGTGTCTTAACCACTTGACCAACGGGCCTAAATGGTGGCGGCCGAGGGGATCGAACCCCCGACCTTACGGGTATGAACCGTACGCTCTAGCCAGCTGAGCTAGGCCGCCAAATTTAGAAATGGAGCGGAAGACGAGGTTCGAACTCGCGACCCCCACCTTGGCAAGGTGGTGTTCTACCACTGAACTACTTCCGCATGTCATTTAAGCAACAAGTTAAATAATACAAGCCAATCGTGCTAGTGTCAAGTAGGTTTGAAAAATTATTTAAAGATATTTCAGGACATTTAACTATAGAAGAATATTTTAGCGGATTTTTTGTTCTTACGTAGAAATATATCCTAGAGAAGAGCTGAATCAAACCATTAATAGTACGTAAAATCCCTTCAAAATAGGCTTTAAGATGAATAGTAAGTGATTATTATATTGATTAAATAATTGAATTTTCCGATATTTATATTGATCAAAAGCCTCTTGCTATAGAAATTGTTGCCAATTCTCGTATTTATGAATAGCTATTAGTCGAAATATTTATATTTTTTTCTGTCAACGTCAGACAATCTTTCCACACATAATTTTTTATAATAACCAAAAGTGCGGAAAGGGGATAGTTAAATGACAAGTATTGAATGGTATAATACAACGAATGTAGATGACCAAAAAATAGGTTTGAAAAAGAAGCAGATCCTAATAGGCTCTCTCTTTTTTTTAACCGCCTTTTTCTTGGCTCAATCTGTTGTATTTGAAGCGGCTGTACCGTTCTCAGTTCCTTTTTGGGCCATTATTCGAACAAAATATAGGGAGTATGCCAAATTCGTATTATTTGGGAGTTTAGCGGGTTGCTTTTTCTTGGGCTTTGGACAAGTCCTAATTCTCGCTTTACAAATTATCCTGTATGAATGTATTATGCGTTTTCGTTACTGGCAACTGCCCCAAAGTATTGCGGTGTCTTTAGCTGTATTACTGGTACAAATAATGTGGCAAGGGGTGATGTATCAGGATTTACCACCAGTGCTTGTACAATTTTATGTGGGCTGTGAAGCAGCTTTAGCTCTTATTATGACATTGTTTATGCAAGTATTATTTGTTAATTCGTATGAATGGTTTACGACGCATTGGACATATGAAAAGCTAGGTTCAGGATTAGTCGTCTTTGCAGCCATGCTTACTGGAATGCAAACGGTTGTAATAAGCTATTTTTCACTCCCTATTTTTTTACTACAGCTCTTTATCTGTTTTGGCGCATTGGTTGGAAGTGTGCCCTTAGCAACTGTCATTGGAGCAGTGCTAGGGACGCTTATAGGTGTGGCCAAGCTTTCGTTTACCGGTATGCTTTCGGTGGCTACCTTAACTGGATTATGTGCGGGTATGGGAGCGAAAGGTGGTAGATTTGGCGTTGCTATTGGTAGTATTTTACCTAGTGTATTTTTTTTATTTTATGACGCCACATTGCCCTTGGATAGTGTTTATTTCACCTCAATTGCCATTGGTAGTATTTTATTTCTAACCATTCCAAAGAAATATTCAGATAAGGTAAGGGACAAGCTCTTTCCACAACGAGAAGAGGTTTTATTAGCCCGACAGAATTGGTTAACAGAACATGTAACATATAAATTAGAGCACTTTCAGCATTTTGTGCAATTCATGAAGGAACTTGTGTTTGATCGCTTTATGACAGCACCCGTTGAAGCGGCGAAGGAAGTAGCACCAATGAATACTTGTTTAAGTTGTTTCCGTTATGATCATTGCTGGGGTGCGCAAAATAATGGTATGGACAAGCTGATGACAGATTGGTTTCATATGAAAGGAGTAGGCAAGGAATCAGCTATTCATCGTGTTGAAGAACAAATACGCTATAAATGTGTGAAGTCCACGAAAATCTTCGAGGAATTAGATACAGAACTTTATAGAGAACGAATCAACGGGCAGTATTTCCATGGTAAAAAAATGATTGCCCTTCAACTGCGCGATATGAGCAATCATTTAAATCAGTTAATTGCTGAGATGAAGGAAGATACAATTTCTTTTGTAAGTGTTGAGAAGGACATTGTTGAACGCTTAAAGGAAGCCAATATTGAATGTTTTCAACTTGATGTCCTAAGCAACAAGCCTGGGGCAAGAAAGATTGTTTGTGCCTTAGCACCAGCACGTGTCAACTGGGAGAAAGATACGACATTAGCTGAACGTATGATTTTGCCGATTCTTTATGAAATTTTTGATGAACCTTTTGAAATTGAAAAAGTAGTAGCCTGTGAAATACCATTTCGTCATGTTCAAATTTGCTTTAGATCAGCTATTAGCTTTGAAGTAGAGTATGATATATATAGCATGTCTAAAGATGCAACACTATATTCGGGTGATTCTCACGCCCTTTTCCAATTGCATCCAGGATTATTTGCGATATTGCTGTCTGATGGTATGGGGCAAAGTAAAGAAGCACAACATGAAAGTAGAAAATTGATTCATTTAATGCGAGAGTGTCTAAATTACAATATGAATCCAGAAACGGCGATGCATACGCTCCATTATGTCATGGCATTAAAGCAGCAAGATGATATGTATGCAACGCTTGATTTTGCACTTGTCGATTTACAGCACGGAGATTTGTGGTCGTGGAAGGCGGGTGGAATGTCAACCTACATTTTGCGTGGAAAAGAGGTACTGAAAGTTGAAAGTAATGCAGCACCTGTAGGATTCTTATCTATTTCAGCAGTCGAAGCTGAAAAAAGAAAACTGAAGGCAGGTGATGTTATTTTAATGCATTCAGATGGACTGTTCTCAAGTGTAGCTGATTGGGATGAACAAGAGGAAACATTTTTAGCTTTCGCACAGCAGGTATCAAGTACAAATAAAACGATTCAAGAAAAACTAACAACCATTATGCAATCATTCCAAGGTTATTTTGAAATAGAAGATGATTGTACAGTATTAATGTTAGAGGTGACACATGTTGTACCGACATGGGCTGTCTTTAGACCAGCTCAGTATTCAATGAGTAAATCATCTTAAACTAACAACGAAAAGGGGAGGAGAAGCGTTTGTCATTTGAATTAAAGGTCAAAGCATTTATAGAAGAAGAGCAATTATTACAGCAAGGCGACCATCTTCTCATCGCCGTTTCGGGTGGGGTAGATTCTATGGCTTTACTTCATTACTTTATTCAAACACAGGAGCAGTGGAACATTCAGGTAGAAGCCGTACATGTTGATCATATGTTGAGAGGAGAAGCCTCTTCTGAGGATAGGGCTTTTGTTCAAAAATATTGTGACGCTAATAGTGTTTACTTACATGCCAAGGAAATTCCTATACCTACAATATTGGCACAGGAGAACGGGAATACACAGCTAATTTGTCGTAGGGAAAGGTATCAATTTTTCAAAGAAATTCTGCAAAAAACAAATGCTAATAAGCTTGTAACTGCACATCATGCGGATGACCAACTGGAGTCAGTATTAATGGCCCTTACAAAAAATGCAACAATGAATAGCATGCAGGGCATACGTCCTCAAAGAATTTTTGGAGGAAAATCATTAATTCGTCCGTTTTTAACGGTTACAAAGTCTGAAATAGGGGAATATTTACTTAGAAAAGGTTTAGATTATCGAGAAGATGCTAGCAATTCTAAAGATACCTATGTACGTAATCGTTTTAGACATCATGTAGTGCCTTTACTGCAGGCAGAGAATCCGCGAGTGACTGAACAGGTGACCCATTTCACAAAGCAATTGCAAGAAGACGATACCTTTTTAATGACATTGGCCCAAGATGTATTTTCCCAAATCATCATAAGAAATAATGAAAATACATATCGCATGGAAATTGAGGCATTTCAATTGGTACCACTTGCTTTACAAAGGAGGCTCATTTTAATACTATTAAACTATCTTTACAAAGATTCAAATACGATACAAAGTTATGCCTTATTGACTTCAATTTTAAAGCTTTGTGATACAACAGCAGGGTATGCTGAAATTCACTTACCTGAAGATTTTCTAGCAGTTCGCCGTTATGGAAATTTAACGATTCAGAAAAAGGAGCCGTTAGAAGGCCTAGCTTCTCCTGAGAAACAGGTTATTTCGACTGCTAATGGCTGGACAACACTGACAAATGGTGAGCGCTTACGCGTAGTCAATTTGCATGATTTATCGTCTGAATTGCTGACGGATACTGCACAACTTTTTTATTTTAACGCTAGCAAACTCCACCTACCGCTCTATGTTCGGGCACGCAGGGATGGAGATAGAATGCTGTTAAAAGGAATGGATCAGCCAAAACGCTTATCTCGCCTTTTTATAGATGAAAAGATTCCTTTAAATGAGCGAAATAGCTGGCCGTTACTGATTTCTCAATCTGATGAGGTGGTAGCGGTAATTGGTGTGCGTATGGGAATATTTTTTTCAACCACTCCGCAACCAAACGATGATACAGTGCTCATCGTAGACTAAGGTCTTTGTAAAATATTTCACCGAAATAGGGTGAAGATTTTTTGATACATCACGAGGAGGAATCGATATGTTACAAAACGACATCGAAAAAATTATGATTACAGAAGAACAATTGCAAGAAAGAATTGCAGACTTAGGCGCGCAATTAACAGAGGAATACAAAGATGCATTTCCATTAGCTGTTGGCGTACTGAAAGGGGCAATGCCATTTATGACAGACCTCATGAAACGATTCGATTCTTTCATCGAACTTGATTTTATGGATGTGTCTAGCTACGGTAATGCTACCGTGTCATCTGGTGAAGTTAAGATTTTAAAGGATTTGAATACAAGCGTTGAGGGACGTGACGTATTAATTATCGAGGACATTATTGATAGTGGTTTAACTTTAAGCTATCTAGTAGATTTATTTAAATATCGCAAAGCAAAGTCCATTAAAATTGTTACATTACTTGATAAACCATCAGGTCGGAAGGTGAATTTGTCTGCTGACTATGTTGGTTTCGAAGTGCCAGATGGCTTTGTTGTAGGATATGGCTTAGATTACGCTGAAAAATATCGTAACTTACCTTATATTGGTATTTTAAAGCCTGAGGTATATTCTTTCTAAGATACAAAAGACCAGCTATAAAAAGTAAAGGTCTCCAGCGCAGGTCACGTATTTTTAGTTATGTTTAACATAATTCAAAATCTTGACACAATGTTTAGCTATATCGAGCCCGAGGAACAGGTACAATTACGCTGGGACATATAAAGATGGCCTAAAAACTGTTGTGATAACGGCAATAGGTGAACGAAACATTTTTTAAGTAGGGCTTTTCGTTGTATGATGAAATCATGATATGTTAAGATTTTACTTATAATTTTTCTGTTTGTAATGAGGAGGCTGGAGATGAATCGAATATTTCGATATACCATATTCTATCTACTGATTTTCCTAGTGATAATCGGTATTTTTGGTACTTTCAATGGTGGAAATTCCCCAACGAAAGAATTAACTTATCATGAGTTTCAAGAAGCTCTAGATAAGAAAGAAATAACAAGTGCTACAATTCAACCTGATAAATCAGTTTACGTCGTTGAAGGAACACTGAAGGGGTATGAAAAAGGGGAAAGCTTTACTACAAACATCCCTCGTGAAAACCAATCTTTAATGGACCGCATCGATGAGGCTGCTAAGGATAAAAATAGTAATATTAGTTTTTTAGCAGCACCAGAAACAAGTGGATGGATTCAATTCTTTACAGGAATTATTCCTTTCATTATCATCATTTTCTTATTCTTCTTCCTAATGAGTCAATCTCAAGGTGGCGGTAATAAAGTGATGAGCTTTGGTAAAAGTAAAGCTAAACTGTATGATGATCAGAAGAAAAAAGTACGTTTTACAGATGTAGCAGGTGCTGATGAAGAGAAAGCAGAGCTTGTTGAGGTGGTAGAATTCTTAAAAGACCATCGCAAGTTCACTGAAATTGGTGCCCGTATTCCAAAGGGTATCTTACTTGTAGGTCCTCCAGGCACAGGTAAAACATTACTTGCACGAGCAGTAGCTGGTGAAGCAGGTGTTCCATTCTTCTCTATCTCGGGTTCTGACTTCGTAGAAATGTTTGTCGGTGTTGGGGCTTCACGTGTTCGAGATCTATTTGAAAATGCTAAGAAAAATGCTCCATGTATCATCTTTATCGATGAGATTGATGCAGTAGGTCGTCAACGTGGTGCTGGTCTTGGTGGAGGCCATGATGAGCGTGAACAAACATTAAACCAGTTATTAGTTGAAATGGATGGTTTCGGTGCCAATGAAGGAATTATTATCATTGCCGCAACAAACCGCCCTGATATTTTAGATAAAGCATTATTACGTCCAGGTCGTTTTGACCGTCAAATTACAGTAGGGCATCCTGATGTAAAAGGCCGTGAGGCAATTCTTAAAGTACATGCACGTAATAAGCCTTTAGCAGATACAGTTGATTTAGCAGCTGTTGCTCAACGTACGCCAGGTTTCTCAGGTGCGGATTTAGAAAATCTACTTAACGAAGCGGCGCTTGTAGCTGCTCGAAAAAGTAAGCGCACTATAAATATGGCAGATATTGATGAAGCATCAGACCGAGTAATTGCTGGTCCTGCAAAAGCCAGTCGCGTATATTCTGCGAAAGAGAAGAAACTTGTATCCTTCCATGAAGCTGGCCACGTAGTCGTTGGTCTTGAGCTAGATGAGGCTGATACAGTACACAAAGTAACAATTGTTCCTCGTGGGCAAGCGGGTGGATATGCGATTATGTTACCGAAGGAAGAGCGTTTCTTTACGACAAAGCAAGAGCTTTTAGATCGTATTGCAGGTCTTCTGGGTGGTCGTGTAGCTGAAGAGATTGTTCTTGGTGAAGTTTCTACGGGAGCACATAACGATTTCCAAAAGGTTACAAGCATTGCCCGTGCTATGGTTACTGAATACGGAATGAGTGAGAACCTTGGAGCTATGCAATTTGGTTCAAGTCAAGGTGGTAATGTATTCCTTGGCCGCGACTTTAATTCTGACCAGAACTATTCTGATTCAATAGCCTATGAAATTGATAAAGAAATGCAAAAAATTATTGATACACAATATGAGCGTACTAAGCGTATTCTTACGGAAAAACGTCACCTGCTTGATTTAATTGCCAATACACTAATGGAAAAAGAAACATTAAATGCACAAGAAATTGAGCATTTACGTGATCATGGTGTGTTACCAGAACCTGAGGCTACAGAAAAAATTGAGGAGAACACTCCAAAGATTGAAGCAAAGCCTACATTAGATACTATTGGCGAACCAGTTGTTGAAAAAGAGCTACTAAGTAAAGAGTCAAATCCAACAACTTTGGATTTAGCAAAAGAACGTAAAGAACCGAATGATGCACCTAAGGGTATCGATGAAAAACGTGATTAAAAATAGGGAAGACTGTTTACTAGTTCAGTAAGCAGTCTTTTTCTTTGCCTTTTCTTATTAATAAGCATTAGGATAGAGTAGTAAAAAAGACAAGCTGCATACAACTCTGCCATTTAGAGAGATGTTAGCCAAAGCAGATAGGAGTGTATACGCGTGGGAAATGTTGTATTGAATAATGGTCTTAAAATGCCATTGGTTGGTTATGGTGTCTTTCGAGTACCCGAAGGAGATGACCTAGCTGAAGCAGTCAAAACAGCTATAGCAAAAGGTTATCGTAGTATTGATACAGCACAAGTATATCGCAACGAAGAAAGTGTTGGACGAGGAATACGAGCAGCCATTGAAGAAGGCTTAGTAACTCGTGAAGAATTATTTATAACATCGAAAGTTTGGAACGATGGACTTTCCTATGAAGAAACACTTGCGGCATATGACAGCAGTCTAGAAAAAATAGGATTAGACTATTTGGATTTATATTTAGTACATTGGCCTGGCATAGACCAAAATTATATTGAGGTTTATAAAGCACTAGAAAAGATTTACCAGGATGGTCGTGTACGTTCGATTGGTGTTAGTAATTTCCACGTACACCATTTAGAAAACCTTTTGAAGGAAACGACTGTCGTCCCTGTTATTAATCAAATTGAATTCCATCCGCACTTAATACAGGAGGAAGTACGTGCCTTCTGTAAGGATAAGGGCATACAGGTGGAGGCATGGTCTCCGTTGATGAATGGTTCTCTACTGGAAGAGGCATTGATTCAAGAGCTAGCATCTAAATATGGCAAAACGCCTGCACAGATTGTACTACGCTATGATGTGCAACATGATGTTGTCACGATTCCGAAAACAATGACACCAGCACGTATGGTTGAAAACCTAGCTGTTTTTGATTTTACGTTAACTGAGCAGGAAATGACACAGTTAGATGCAATGAACGATGGACTACGTTGTGGTCCAGATCCAGAAAAATTTAATTTCAAATGATTGTAAGAGAGGCTACCATATTTGGGGGGCCTCTTTTTAAAGAAGGATGATAACATACAATTGTTTTTAACAAAAAATATAGGTGTTTATCATCACTTGTAGTACAAACAACATCTGCTGAATCAAGATAAAAAGTATGGTATCATTTTCTAAAGTGTTTTATCCTCATTCCAGCTAGAGAGAATGTTGTAATATGAGGATTGCAAAAGTTACAATGACGATATGGGAGGTGCCATTCTTGATTTTAGTTTTAGATGCAGGGAATTCAAATATTGTATTAGGTGTCTATGATGACAACGATCAATTAGCCTTCCATTGGCGCATGGTGACGGATCTTCATAAAACAGAAGATGAATATGCCATGCAAGTTCTTTCATTTTTTAATCATGCAGGCATTTCATTTGAACAAATAACAGGCATTATTATATCCTCAGTTGTGCCACCAATTATGTTTTCACTAGAGTCGATGTGCCAGAAGTATTTTAGAAAAAAGCCTTTGGTAGTAGGACCAGGTGTGAAAACAGGTTTAAATATTAAATACGAAAATCCACGTGAGGTTGGGTCTGATCGAATAGTGAATGCCATAGCAGCTCTAGATTTATATAAGGCCCCTTGTATCATAGTTGATTTTGGGACAGCAACAACCTATTGTTACTTGAACGAAAAGGGTGATTACATGGGTGGAGCTATTGCGCCAGGCATCACTATTTCTACAGAGGCTCTTTATACACAGGCTGCAAGATTGCCACGTATTGAAATCGTTCGACCTACACATATCGTGGGGAAAACGACCGTTTCTGCCATGCAGGCGGGAATTTTTTATGGCTTTGTCGGGCAAGTTGAGGGCATTGTTAATCGTATAAAAGCACAAAGTAAAGAGGAGCCATTAGTTATTGCTACAGGTGGATTAGCAAATCTAATCGCAGGGGAGACACAAATTATAGATGTTGTAGATCCATTTTTAACGTTAAAGGGTTTATATAAGCTCTATAAACGTAACCAATAGGAAATGAGGGACATTCCATTTATGAGTGATTATTTAGTAAGAGGTTTAGGATTTAATGGACAAGTTCGTGTGTTTGCAGCACGTACAACAGCTACAGTAGGAGAAGTGCAACGCCGTCACGATACATGGCCAGTTGTATCAGCAGCTTTAGGTCGTTCAATGACAGCGGCTGTGATGATGGGAGCCATGCTAAAAGGTGAAGAGAAAATCACTATTAAAATTGAGGGCAACGGTCCAATTGGCCCAATGGTAATTGATAGTAATGCACATGGAGAAGTGCGTGGATTTGTGACAAACCCTCATGTACACTTTGATTTAAACGAGCAAGGTAAGCTAGATGTTCGAGCAGGTGTTGGAACAGAAGGTGCTCTTACAATTGTTAAAGACCTTGGTTTAAGAGATATGTTTTCAGGACAAACACCAATTGTTTCAGGCGAAATTGCTGAAGATTTTACTTATTATTTTGCTACATCTGAGCAAGTACCATCATCTGTAGGCTTAGGCGTATTAGTTAATCCAGATAACACTATTCTTGCGGCTGGCGGATTTATACTTCAATTAATGCCAGGCTGTGAGGAAGAGACGATAACTGAAATTGAGCAACACCTTGCTACAATAGAGCCTGTTTCAAAAATGATTGAAAAAGGTTTTACGCCAGAGCAAATTTTAGAAGCTGTATTAGGAAATGGACATCTACAAATTTTAGATTCCATGCCAGTTGAATTTAAATGTCAATGTGCAAAAGAGCGGTTTGGTGCGGCAATTTTAGGTCTAGGAACAGCGGAAATTAGAGAAATGATTGATGAAGACGGCGGTGCAGAGGCACAATGTCACTTCTGCTTAGAGACATATAGCTTTTCTAAAGATGAGCTAGAAGGGTTTATCGATGAGCTCAACGCGTAATCGCCGACCTTCAACCAATGTAACACCAAACCAAACTCCTTTATTGCAACGTCGTTTAAAGACAAAGCCTGCTTTAGCTGTCATAGCCGTTTTATTATTAGGAAATGTATTATGGTTCATTAGTTGGTTGATCCCGAACAAAGGTCAGGAAATTGGTAGCGACGAACAAGTCGCTGCCATTGACGGGGATGTTATCACGCGCCAAGAGTGGATGATTGCTATGGAGGAAAGATATGGTAAAGAAACACTCCAAAATTTAGTCAATGAAACGGTAATGGAAAAGGCTGCCAAAACATATAAAATTAAAGTTACTGATAAAGAAATTGATCTTGAATTAGCGTTAATGCGATCAGCTCAAGATAAGTTTGATACAGCCATGCAAAATCTTTCGGCAGAGCAACTACGCCAAAAGATTCGGTCACAGCTGATATTGGATAAGGTACTCACGAAAGACGTAGTGATAGAGGAAGAAAACGTTGAAAAGTATTATGAGGAAAATCAAGGCTTATATAATACAAAAACAAGCTATCGTACGAATTTTATTGAGGTTGATTCAAAAAAAGCTGCTGATGAGGCACTGGGTGAATTGAAAAATGGCTCTGACTTTACAGTGCTGGCACGAGAAATTTCTGTTGATAGTGCTTCAGCGAGTTTAGGAGGGGATATTGGTTTCCTTACAGAAAATCAGGAAAATATAGACCCTGCAATTATTAATACTGTAAAATCCCTAAAGGCAAATGAGGTAAGTAAAGCCTTTAAGTTAGATAATGGTCATTATGGCATTGTTCAAGTACAAGAGGTATTAGAAGGACAATCCTTTACATATGACGATGTGAAAGAACATATTGAGCGAGAATTAGCTTTAGAGCAATTACCACAATCCGTTACGCCAGAGGCATTTTGGTCTGAATTTAATGCTACTTGGTATTATGGAGAGACTAAAAAAGAAAAATAATTCATGAAAAGAGTCTGCAGGTTTTGCGGGGTAAAATGAGTCTGATCAAACTTACAGGCATTCGTAGTGAATTACCCAAAATGCAGGTTCTTTTTCTTTAGCAGAGGATAAGATTTTTCCTTTTCAAAGCAATGATAAATATTCTGAAAATATTAGTTTTATTTATTGACAATCGAATGGAAAAATTGATAAAATACAAAATAAGTAAAACCTATAAAAATAGTAGGGATTGGGAGTGGATTAGTAAATGAGTAGATTAGCAAACTCGGTAGCTGAATTAGTTGGTAAAACACCAATTGTAAAATTAAATCATGCAACAAGTGAAAATGAAGGTACTGTGTATGTAAAATTAGAATATTTTAATCCGGGAAGCTCGGTGAAAGACCGTCTAGCTTTAGCCATGATCGAAGCTGCCGAAAAAGACGGGACATTAAAACCAGGTGGTACAATTATTGAGCCGACATCTGGTAATACAGGTATTGGTCTTGCAATGATTGCCGCTGCTAAAGGTTATAAAGCCATTTTAGTTATGCCAGAAACAATGAGCTTAGAGCGTCGTAATTTATTGCGTGCTTACGGTGCAGAGCTTGTATTAACGCCTGGTCCAGCAGGTATGAAAGGTGCAATTGCTAAAGCAGAAGAACTATCTGAAGAACATGGCTACTTTCTACCACAACAATTTACAAATCCTGCGAACGCGGTAATTCACCGTTTAACAACAGGCCCAGAAATAGTAGAAGCATTTGATGGCCTAACACTTGATGCTTTTGTAGCTGGTGTTGGCACAGGTGGTACAATTACTGGTGCTGGTGCGGTCTTAAAAGAAAAGTATCCAAACATTGAAATCATTGCAGTTGAACCAAAGGATTCACCAGTTCTTTCTGGTGGTCAACCAGGGCCTCATAAAATTCAAGGAATTGGCGCTGGATTTGTACCAGCAGTTTTAGATACGGAAGTCTATTCTTCAGTATTCCCTGTTGAAAATGAGGTTGCTTTTGAAGTAGCACGTAAAGTAGCGCGTGAAGAAGGAATCCTATGTGGTATTTCATCTGGTGCTGCAATCTATGCTGCAATTGAAGCGGCAAAACGTTTAGGTAAGGGTTCGAATGTCCTTGCTATTGTGCCTTCTAATGGTGAGCGTTATCTATCAACACCTTTATATCAATTTGAAGACTAATTCAATTTTTTATGTAAGGGCTCCTTTATAAAGGGGCCCTTTTTTAGTGCAAAAACTTGGACACTATGAAAATTACAAAAATATTCGCTTCTATGTAATAATCAAGTTAAGATGGAATCACAGCATATGTTTAAAGGGGAAAATAACTTGAAAACAATACTTACAAAAACATTAACGATGGATGCAGATTCATTTTTTTATAGCTATAAAAGGCAGACAGAGACTCAGCAAGCGCATGTGTTTTTAGAAAGTGGACGTGGTGGACATTTTTCAATAGCTGCGTGGAATCCATTAGCTACCGCACGATCAGTAGAGGGTGGGCTTTTGGTCAATTGGAGAAATGGCAGACAGGAAGTTTTACAAGGTGAGCCCCTCGACTTACTGGAAGAGCTTGTGGCGGAATATCAGGTTTCTTATAATGGAGAGCTACCTGTTTTTCAGGGAGGGGCTATTGGATTTGTGTCGTATGATTATGCTCGTAAAATTGAGGAGCTTCCTAATACAGCAACAGATGATTTACAAGTGCCAGATATCTATTATTATATCTTTGATTGCTGGGCCGTACATGATGTGAAAACGAATACCGTGACACTTATGAAGTTAGAAGAGAATGAGGTTAACTTGGAAGAATGGGCTAACATCTGGCAGGTTGCAGCACAGGCTGGATTAGACGCGCGCAAATTTGAGAAAACAACCGCTATAGAAGTTAAGAATGATGAAAATGAGTTGCTTGTTTCATTTGCAGGCGACGATTTCGAGGCAGCGGTTAAAAAAATCCAAACGTATATCGCGCAAGGTGATGTCTTTCAGGTGAATTTATCTGTGCGTCAGTCTAAGAAACTCAATGCAACTGCACTAGATGTCTATGAGGCACTACGAGCGTTTAATCCGTCACCATATATGGCTTATATTGAAGCACCTGATTTCTCTGTTGTTTCTGGATCGCCAGAGTTACTAGTCAAGCGTCAAGGCAATGAGTTGTCGACAAGACCAATAGCTGGCACTCGACCAAGAGGAAAGTCCGAAGAGGAAGATTTAGCATTGGCTCAAGAATTAATTGATAATGATAAAGAACGTGCTGAGCATGTGATGTTAGTGGATTTAGAGCGCAATGATTTAGGACGTGTATCCACCTATGGAACAGTGAAAGTGGATGAGTTTATGGTTATTGAGCGCTATTCACATGTTATGCATATCGTTTCGAATGTGCGTGGAGAAATAGCAGAAGGGAAAACGAATGCAGACGTTATTCGTGCGATGTTCCCAGGTGGCACAATTACAGGAGCACCAAAAATCCGCACTATGGAAATTATTGAAGAATTGGAGCCTGTAAGACGTGGTTTATATACAGGCTCGATCGGTTGGCTAGGCTTTACAGGTGATATGGAGTTTAATATTGTAATCCGTACAGCGTTTGTAAAAGATGGGGTTGCGCATATTCAAGCTGGAGCAGGCATTGTCATTGACTCTGTTCCGGAAAGAGAGTATCAGGAATCTTTAAATAAAGCGAAGGCAATGTGGCAGGCAAAGGCAATGGCAGAGGAGCGAGTAAAATGATTTTAATGATCGATAACTACGATTCATTTATTTATAACATCGTCCAATATTTGGGCGAATTTGGTCATGACATAGTAGTAAAACGTAATGATGTTATTACAGTAGAAGAAATAGAACAACTTGCGCCAGATATGATTGTTATTTCTCCAGGGCCATGTAGTCCAAATGAGGCAGGGGAAAGCCTGAACATTATTAAATATTTCGCGGGAAATATTCCGATTTTAGGGGTTTGTCTTGGACATCAGGCACTTGCACAAGTGTTTGGTGGTCATGTCATACAAGCGGAACGTTTAATGCATGGGAAGACATCACCCGTGCTGCATGCTGAAGTAGGTTTGCATAAAAGCATGCCAAATCCATTCCAAGCAACTCGCTATCATTCTCTTATTGTCGATAAGGAGACATTACCAGCGTGTCTAGAAGTAACAGCTTGGACAGAAGAAGGAGAAATTATGGGTTTACGTCATAAGGAATATCCTATTGAGGGTGTACAATATCATCCGGAATCCATTATGACCGAGCAAGGGAAACAACTACTTCGCCAATTTATAGAAATGTATGTAGAAGGAGTGAAATAGATGCAGTGCTGGATGAACGGAAACTATATGGCGGCCCAGGATCTGAGAATTTCGCCATTTGATCATGGATTTTTATATGGATTAGGATTTTTTGAAACGTTCCGAACATATGGTGGTCAGGTATTTTACTGGGAAGCACATATGGAAAGATTACAGCATGCTTTATCACAATATCACATTTATTTAAACTATTCTGAAAGTGTATTACTTGAGGCTGTGCAACAACTAAATCAACTTGCTGGCGGTCAGGATGGTTACTTCCGTTTAAATGTATCTGCGGGTGAACATAATATTGGATTACAGCCAACAGAATATAGACAACCTAATATCATCATTTTTCGCAAGGAACTTCAAGACACACCGCGTGGTACTGAAAAGTTTGCACAATGGCTTACCATACCACGCAATACACCTGAACAAGCCTTTCGTGTTAAATCGCACCATTACGGCAATAACGTGCTTGGTCGCTTTGAAATGCCATCACTGGCCCAACAAGAAGGTTTCTTTTTAACAGAATCAGGCTATGTAGCTGAAGGTGTGACATCAAATATATTTTGGATAAAAAATGATATACTATATACTCCTTCCTTGGAGACAGGTATTTTACCAGGAATTATTCGTGCATGGGTTATAGAAAAGGCTAGTGCGCTAAACCTTGACGTACAGGAAGGCTTTTATACAAAAGAGGATTTACTACAAAGTACGGAATGCTTCATTACCAATTCAGTACAAGAACTTGTGCCTATTAGTAGCTTGGAGAACCAGCCATTTTTAGGCAATAAAGGACCTATTTATTCCATTTTGCATAGCGCATTTGTTCAAGAAGTGGAACGAGGATAGAAGGAGCGTTTACATGCTAGAAAAATATACGAAACCATTAACGATTAATGGTATTACATTAGACTATAGACAAGAAACATTTGTTATGGGGATTCTAAATGTTACACCGGACTCCTTCTCTGATGGAGGAAAGTATAACAATGTGGAGGCTGCTGTTACTCAAGCAAAAAAAATGGTGGCCGAAGGAGCAAAAATTATCGATGTAGGTGGAGAGTCTACACGTCCTGGGTACGAACGAATTTCAGATGAAGATGAAATTGCACGCATCGTGCCTGTTATTCAAGCGTTAGCACAGGAAGTAAAGGTCATTATTTCAGTTGATACGTATAAAGCAAGTGTGGCGCGTGCCGCAATTGAAGCGGGCGCACACATCATCAATGATATTTGGGGAGCAAAGGCAGAACCAGAAATTGCTCAGGTTGCTGCAGACTTACATGTTCCGATCATTTTAATGCATAATCGTGAAAATATGGATTATGGTGTTGATTTTTGGACGACTGCAAAGGCAGATTTAGAAAAAAGTATTGCCATTGCACAGCAAGCGGGAGTTCCCGATCATCATATCATCTTAGATCCAGGTATCGGCTTTGCTAAAAATACTGCACAAAATATAGCTATGATGCAACACTTATCGGATTTAGTGGCTATGGGCTATCCCGTATTATTAGCAACATCACGTAAATCAATGATTGGTAATGTCCTGAACTTACCTGTTGAGGAGCGACTTGAAGGGACAAGCGCAACAGTGGTTTATGGAATTGAAAAGGGTTGTCATATGATAAGAGTTCATGATGTAAAGGAAATGGCGCGGGCAACGTATATGACGGATGTATTAGTGGGTAAACGTTTGTTTAAGGAGGAAGCGTGATGGATTATATTCATTTAAAGGACATGCAGTTCTATGGTTATCATGGTGTATTAGCAGCTGAAACTACTCTAGGCCAACGCTTTCGAGCAAATGTTTCGCTTGCAGTAGACATGACAAAAGCTGGTGAAACGGATGATCTTTCTTATACCGTTAATTATGCAGAGGTATATGCGTTATGTCGGGATATTGTAGAGGGCGAACCGTTTAAGCTTATTGAGGCTCTTGTTGTGAAAATAGCAAATGTGATTTTAGCAAGCTATCCTGATAAAGTAAAAGGAGTTCGTGTAGAGCTCATTAAACCAGACCCCCCTATTCATGGCTATTATAAAGAAGTCTCTGTTGAGGTTACGAGGGGTGTTTTCTAATGAAGGATGTCTATTTATCTATCGGAACAAATATGGGGGAGAGATATGAGAATCTTCAGCACGCAGTAGACCTTTTAAAGGAAAAGAAGGAACTAGAGTTGATTCGTGTTTCATCTGTCTTTGAGACAGCTGCTGTAGGTTATACGGATCAGGCAGATTTTTTAAATATAGCTGTTCATCTAAAAACAGCTATATCGTCTGTTGAGATGTTGAATATTTGCCAAGAAATCGAACAGGAATTAGGGCGTGTAAGAGAATTCCGCTGGGGCCCAAGAGTTATTGATCTTGACATTTTACTTTACAATCAAGAGAATATTGAAACGGAGAATTTAATTGTTCCTCATCCAAGAATGTACGAGCGAGCGTTCGTCCTAGTACCACTTGTAGAGATTACACCATCACCATTCGATGAACAGCTACAACAAGCGCATGATCTGTTACAGCAAATGGATTGTGAAAAGGAAGGCGTAATCTTCTGGAACCACTTTAATGAGCCGTCAGCGGTAAATTAAGTATTTGTATAGGAATGGATTATCAGCGTATAGCATTAACGATAGATAGAGAAAATAGGTAAAGCCTATAGAGGAGGAAGAAAAACGTTGGGTCAGTCAACAGACAAGCCATTTCAAATTGGCGATATTGTCATGGACAACCGAGTAGTATTAGCGCCAATGGCTGGGATTTGTAACTCTGCTTTCCGATTAACGGTTAAGGAGTTTGGGGCAGGTCTCGTATACGCTGAAATGATTAGTGATAAGGGCATTGTCCAAAAAAATGAAAAAACATTAGGTATGCTTTATATCGATGAACGTGAAAATCCTCTTTCACTGCAAATCTTTGGTGGAGATAAAGAAACCTTAGTGGAAGCAGCGAAATATGTGGATGAAAATACGACTGCTGATATTATTGATATCAACATGGGGTGTCCTGTTAATAAAATTATAAAATGTGAAGCGGGAGCACGTTTACTACTTGATCCTAATAAAGTATATGAGATGGTAGCGGCTGTTGTGGATGCTGTTAAAAAGCCTGTTAGCGTAAAAATGCGTATTGGTTGGGATGAAGAACATATCTTTGCAATTGAAAACGCTCAAGCTGTTGAGCGTGCAGGTGCAGCTGCAGTAGCAGTTCATGGTCGTACACGTGTACAAATGTATGAAGGTAAAGCGAACTGGGATTACATTCGTCAAGTGAAGGAAAATGTCAGCATTCCTGTGCTAGGTAATGGTGACGTGGAAACACCCCAAGATGCTAAACGTATGCTGGAAACTACAGGTGTAGATGCAGTAATGATTGGACGTGCTGCTTTAGGTAATCCATGGATGATCTATCGTACGGTTCAATACCTAGCAACTGGTGAATTAAAAGAAGAGCCAAGTGTACGAGAAAAAATGGACGTATGTTTACTACACTTTGAACGACTTCTTCAATTAAAGGGAGAAGGAATTGCAGTACGGGAAATGCGTAAGCATGCATCATGGTATTTAAAAGGAATCCGTGGCAATGGTAAGGCCCGCAATGCTATTAACCAAACAGAAACGGCGGCAGAACTTCGAGTACTATTAAATAGTCTTGTACAGGAGTATGAAGAAAGCGAAACTAAATTGATTGTTCCAGAAGTCAAAGAATTAATTATATAGTTTTTATTATGGGCGTCTCTATAATTTGATAGAGGCGCCTTGTCAGCAACACCTTTAATTTTTAGAATTATTAATTATTTTGTATTGGATTGAAAATAAATTGAAACAGATGATTACAGCACTGAAATTGTGTACAATAGAAATATTATGGACGTAAACGCGGACAATTTACTTAAGGAGTGAAACAAGTGTCAAATATAGAAGAATTAAATGATCAACTATTGGTGAGACGCCAAAAGATGACAACGATACTAGAAAATGGACAAGATCCATTTGGAAGCCGTTTTGAGCGTACACATTTATCAACAGAAGTACGTGAGCAATTTGCAGATCAAACAAAAGAACAGCTTGAGGAAAACCTTCAAGAGGTAATTATTGCGGGCCGTATTATGACGAAACGTGGTAAAGGAAAAGCTGGCTTTGCACATATTCAAGATTTAAATGGTCAAATACAAATTTATGTTCGTCAAGATCATGTAGGCGAAGAAGCGTATGAATTATTTAAACAAGCTGATTTAGGAGATATCGTTGGTGTGCGTGGTAACGTGTTCCGTACACAAGTGGGAGAACTTTCTGTAAAGGCTGAGGAATTCACATTCCTTACAAAAGCGCTACGTCCTATGCCAGAGAAATTCCACGGCTTGCAGGATGTTGAGCAACGTTATCGCCAACGTTATCTAGATTTAATGACAAACGAAGATAGCAAAAAGACATTTATCACGCGTTCGAAAATTATTCGTGCAATACGAAATTACTTAGATAATGCTGGATACTTAGAAGTAGAAACACCAATGCTTCACACAATTGCTGGTGGCGCAGCTGCTCGTCCATTTATTACGCATCACAATGCCCTTGATATGGAATTATATATGCGAATTGCCATCGAATTGCATTTAAAACGTTTAATAGTTGGTGGTTTAGAGAAAGTTTACGAGATCGGACGTGTGTTCCGTAATGAAGGAATTTCTACACGCCACAACCCTGAATTTACAATGATTGAACTGTATGAAGCATTTGCTGATTATCAAGATATCATGTCTCTAACTGAAAACCTTATTGCACATGTAGCCCAAGAAGTTCTTGGTACAACATCCGTTCAATATGGTGAAGATGAAATCAACCTTGCTGTAGGCTGGAAACGAGTTCATATGGTTGACGCTGTAAAAGAGGCAACAGGTGTAGACTTCTGGCAGCCGATGACAAAAGAACAAGCACAAGCACTTGCTAAAGAGCATGGAGTTGAAGTAAAGGATGTTCACGAAGTAGGTCATATTATCAATGAATTCTTCGAACAGAAAGTAGAAGAGACGCTTGTACAGCCTACATTTGTATATGGTCACCCGGTAGAAATCTCACCTCTTGCGAAGAAAAATCCAGAGGACGAGCGTTTTACAGATCGCTTTGAGTTATTTATCGTTCGTCGTGAGCACGCCAATGCTTTCACTGAGTTAAATGACCCTATCGACCAACGCCAACGCTTTGAAGCACAATTGGCAGAAAAAGAAGCAGGTAATGATGAGGCACATGAAATGGACAATGATTTCATTGAAGCATTAGAATACGGTATGCCTCCAACAGGTGGTTTAGGTATTGGTATTGACCGTTTAATTATGCTACTAACAAATTCACCATCAATTCGTGATGTATTATTGTTCCCAACAATGCGTCATATTACAAAATAAATTGCTGCGTAGGCTCTTTATAGAGCTATTAAAGAGCAGTCAATGGATTAAGAGGAGAATTCACATGATAGTGAGTTCTCTTCTTTTTGTTCAATGAAAAAAATTAAGTTGTTTAAACGTGGTTTATATTTAGGTTATACTTTTATAGTTCTATGTTTTTCAAATACAATAAGTATAAAAAAGAAGTATTTTATTGGGGGCTTATAATGAATTACAAAATTATTAACAAACAAGTATATGAACAGGCACAATTACGTTCTGTTTCTGATGTTCCGTTTACAGAGGAAGAACTCGAGCATGGTATGAAATTAGTCGTTGCTAAAAAAGACGAGACTCTTACTTTATATTTAGTAGAAATAGATGGCCATAAGAAATTTGATGTTCGTTGGGACGATTCTTCTGAAATCTTTAGTGGCTGGTATTCTGCATGGGATAACTTCTTGTGGTGTTTAAATATAGTTGACCCTCAAGGTAATGAAATAAAATAGGGACATATTAGAAATAAGCAGGCGCTAAAGTACTTCTACTTTAGCGCCTGCTTATTTTCATTTATTGCATTTTTATAAAACCTTCTAAGACTTAAACAACATATTTAAATTTGTAGTTTTTTATGAGCTATATTTAACTTGAAAAGTAAGTAGTATTGTAATTTAAGATATTGAGATTTAATAGAAAGAGATGTATAGTAAAACAAATAATAAATAAGGAAAGATACTATGATTCACGATTCTCGTAAATGCGCAAAATAGCTTATTAAAGCAAGTTTATTAAATAAAATTAGATTTTGTTTAAAAAACACTTGCGAAGTGCTTTCCAACGTGATAAATTATTACTTGTCGTTAAGACAATGCAATCAACGACATCGAACTTCAAAAACAATTTGAAAAAAGATGTTGACATAAACAATTGATTATAATATAATTTAAAAGTTGTCTCCGATGATTTGAAAAATATTTCAAAAAAGTGTTGACAACGAAAGAGAAGAAATGTTATAATTTAAAAGTTGCTGTCGAGAGATGGTTGCTAAATGAACCTTGAAAACTGAACAAGCAAAACGTAATCAATAAAGTTTTAAGTAACTAGCTTCGGTTAGGGAACGAAACGCAATTTTGGACATCAAACATGATGCCAGCAAAACAATTTGAGCTAATCAAATTTCTTTTATGGAGAG